>CAMGMU010000045.1 GCA_946059305.1 uncultured Bacteroidales bacterium
ATTTGTATAGTAAAAAACGGACAATCGTAAAAAAAAGATACACGTCGTAAAATTGTCGCAAGTTCGCCGCTTATTCGCCGCTAATTCGCTGCTAATTCGCTTCTTCTTCGCTTCGGAGTCGTTTGCTCTCCGTTTGTTTTCCGTTATTTTCCGTTCGAAAACGGAGAAAAAACGGAGGAAGAACGAAGGAAGAACGGAGATCGAACGAGAATAGAACGGAGATCGAACGGAGAATGAACGGAGAGTGAACGGAGAAACTGTGTCTGGGCCCGTGACGAACAGCTTGTACGTTCTGCTTATCCGTGAGCGTTCCTGCTCGATTTCGGGTACAAAGGTACTGCTTTTTTGAATACCGGTTACCACTTAATGCCGGATAGTTACAGATAATGACGGATAATAACGGATAGTGACGGATAAAGCTGCTTATAGACGCCTATGGCTGCTTAAAGATGGATAGACTAATGATTATCGGCGGGAAATACCACCTGCTTATATACCGGTCACATACTTAGCACATACTTAATATCAACCGTATGCACAGATTGTGAAAAAATACAGCACACAACCTACAGATTGCTGATGCGATTCATGATTTGGCGGATGGTCGCTGGATCGGAGTGAAGAGCAACGGAAAGAGGAGATGAGGAGGAACGCTCTAAGGAATTGGAGGAATCGAAAGAGGAAGGCGTCTTTATGGAAGTGAAGGGGCGGGAAGAGGAAGGCGTTTTTATGGAAGTGAGGGGGCGGGAAGAGGAGTGAATCTCCGAGGCTCCGGTAAGGCGGAGGATAGTGGCAGCATTCTCCGGATTGACACCCGCACCGGGTAGAAGGATAATGCGGCCGGCAGCCTGCTCGCGGAGTTGACGAATGAGCGTTGCTCCCGCTTCCGCGGAATCAGCCTGCCCCGAAGTGAGCAGGCGGTCGCATCCCAATTCGATAATCTGCTCGAGCGCACGAAAAGGGTTACGGCAACGGTCGAACGCGCGATGAAAAGTGACCGACATGCCCTCAGCCGCTTGCATCCATCGCTTGCAAGCAGAGAGGTCAATCTCCTCATCGGCAGTCAAAGCGCCAATCACCACCCCATCGGCTCCTGCACGTTGGGCCATCCTGATTTGCTCCTCCATAAGTGCAATCTCCGCTTCCGAATAGACGAAATCGCCTGCTCGGGAGCGAATCAACACATGTACGCGAAGCCCCTCTGCGGCCACTGCTTCGCGAATCCATTCTTCAGGAGGGGTCACCCCTCCCGAAGCCAAATCCGTACACAATTCCACACGGGGTGCCCCCGCTTCGATAGCCGCATGCAGGCTTTCCCGCGAAGCGGCACATACTTCCAATACCGCCATAGCGCGTTTATTTAGTTGTAAGACGGATAACCATCACAGGGTCAGCCGTTGCACCCTCCGGCAGTTGCAGATGCCATACGCCATCCTTCGATTTCTTCACCTTGAGCGGCGTGCCGTCCCATAATTGTGCTTTCTGCACTTTGCAGTTGAGCGGCAGGGCGATATCCTGCATCGGGTTGAAGATATGGAGGAAAAGGGTGCTGCCTTTGCGCGTGGAGGTACCCCATGGTTGGTCTTGCAAATCGCCGGCCGTAGTGCCATAGATAGCATCGCCATAGGTGCCGAGCCATTCGCCCATCCCTTTGAGTCGCTCCAGCGCAACTGCAGGCAACTCGCCATTGGGTTGGGGACCGATATTTAGGAGCAGGTTGGCGCCCTTACCTGCCGTTTCCACCAAATAGCGAATCAGTTCTTCTACGGATTTATAATACGGGTCGGTCACTTTATAGCCCCACATGCTGTTCATCGTTTGGCAAGTCTCAAGCGGCAATAGCGAGATGTCCTGCTCAGAGTAACCTGCCGTATTTCTGCCCGGGATATCGCGCTCGAAAATCTGAATATCCTCACCCGGAAGTACGTTTTCGTGGTGGTTATTGCCCACCAAACACGCAGGTTGCAAACGATGAATCATCGCATATTGCTCATCGAGTTGCCAGTCAAACGGCACCGTATCCTCATCATGATCCCAGAATCCATCAAACCAAATGGCGCCAATCGGGCCGTAGTTGGTGAGCAATTCCGTAAGCTGATTGTTCATGAATTGATAGTAATGCGGCCAGTCGGCTTTCGTAGAATCGCGCCCGGTATGATGTCCGGTGCGTCCCCAGGGATAATCTTCGCGCGTCCAATCCAGATGCGAATAGTAGAAATGCAGACGGATGCCCTGCTCTTGACAAGCAGCCGAGAGCTCTTTGAGCACATCGCGGTGGAATGGCGTTGCATCCACAATATTATAATCCGACTGCTTGGTGCCCCACATAGAGAAACCATCGTGGTGCCGGCTCGTGATGGTGATGTACTTCGCACCCGAACCCTTAATGGCGCTCACCCACTCCTCGGCATTAAAGCGGTGCGGATAAAACGCATCGGCTGCTTTGGCATACTCCTTCGCGTTCACGCCTGCAACGTTCATAAACCATTCGCCATTGCCATACATCGAGTAGATTCCCCAATGGATAAAAATGCCGAACTTCATATCCGAAAATTCCTGACGGCTTTTCAGGTTTTCCTCCGTGGGCACATACTCATTTTGCGCCATAGCGCCCAATCCTACCAGCGCGCAAATCAAAATAACAGACAGTCGTTTCATATTGTTTGAAAAATTATTCGCATACATATTTAGCCCTCTACGGGCATTGAAGGATGCATTGCAGCCCCACTTATTGCACAATCGCATGCCATATTGGCACCACGCAATACCATGAGATCCAAAGGCTTGCCACCAGTTTGAGTCCGGTAGAAAGAAGGAAAGCCAAGAACGACCACAAAGCCACATTAACGGATTTATTGAGGTTCTTCTCTTGGATATACTCCGCCAAAAAAGCGCAAGCGAGTGGGCCGATAATCAATCCCCAAGGGGAGAAAAAGAGGCCCACAAACACGCCAAGCGTAGCGCCCCAAACAGCAGCCTTACTGCCCCCACCCCATTTGGTAGTGATGGCCGGAGCAACGTAATCGAGCAAGGTAACCACCACCGTAAGCAGTAGCATTAGCAGCAAAACGGACAAACTTACGCCACCGGGAATGGCGAAATAAATAATCAACAGCGCCACCCATGACAGTGGCGGCCCCGGAAGGGCAGGCACAATCGCGCCAATAATGCCGACTATCAGCAGCAAAACGGCAATTATGGAAAGAAATATCGTCATATCAGTTTATTTTGAGGAAAGCAAGCAGCTCTTGCATGGAGGTAAACACTTCTTTTGCACCTTCTTGCAGCAAACAATCATCGGGTAGCGGACCGGTATTGACGGCATAAACATCCAATCCTGCAGCCAAGCCGCTCCTCACGCCAAGTGGTGCATTTTCGATGACAGCGCAATCGGTTGCGCTCAGATGATCCGGCCATCTTCTTTCGGCTTTGAGCGCAAGAGGGATCGTCTCGTAAAGCGCCACAGCGCGTTCAAATCCCATCAGGTAAGGCTCTGGATCGGGTTTGCCCTTTTTTACGTCTAATCCGGTCACCATCCTGTCGCGCTTGAAGATGCCTGGAAAGACATGATCGAGCCTGTCGAAGAGCGAATGTTGCCCACTGCCCGTAACGATGAAGATGAGGGCGTCTTGCGAACGCAGAAAAGCCAACACATCCTTCACGCCTGGGATGGGAAACGTCTCACCCAACTCATGAAAGAGGGCCGTTTTTTCGGCATAGATAGCATCAATCTCCTCGCGGTCGGCATGCCGATGCTGGATGGTGGATATGGCTTCTTCAATAACAGAAAAACCGGTTCGGCCTTCGTTGCGGTACACCTCCTCTTTTGAAAACGGAAGGCCGTGCTGCTGCATCACCCTTGTCCACGCCACCGCATGATGGGGCATCGAATCAAAGAGCACCCCGTCCATATCAAAGAAATAGGCTATCTTATTCATTTTCAGTCAGTTCGTTATAATTAGTCGATTTTCCATTCAGCATACGGATGTTGCAGCAAATAGGAATTGTAATACCGCTCATCAGCCGTCACTTCCTCGCCGAGGAAATCGGGGAGCACTACGTTGGTATCCTCATGAGGCAACTCAATCTCTGCCAAGATCAGTCCCTCGTTGGCGCCATGAAACACATCCACTTCTGCCTTCAATCCTTCGTTTAGAAGAACGATATAGCGCTCCTTCTCAATAGTCCCGGGGAGGCAATGCGCAAACAACGCCTCGAAGTCTTCTACCGAGATGCTTTTCTCCCATTCAAACCGCGCGATACTGCCTTCTGGAGCCGCCGCTTTGATAGTCAGAAACGCGTCATTATCGGATTGACGCACACGAATCGTGCGCTCCGGATCCACTGACAGATAGCCTTGCCGAATGCGCTTCACGGCACTTGCCTGCTGCCGAAACGCATCCGATACGACCAAGTATTTTCGTTCAATTTCCGTATTCATTTTCTCTTTTATTGCAATATTCATCGCTCAACCATCGCACGTGCATCACTCAACCATCGCAATATCATCGCTCAACCATCGCACGTGCATCACTCAACCATCGCATTATCATCGCTCGAGCTTCGTTCGTTCATCGCACGTGCATCTAGCTTACATCTAGCTTACATCCAGCTTACATTTACGAGCGCTGTAAGCTGGATGTAAGCTAGATGCGTTAAGGATGCGTGGAGGATTTGCGAGTGGCGCAACGATTCACGAGTGCCGCTACGTTGATATAGGAAATGCCACCATGGAAACACAACCCGATTTCGCAGGTGCGGCTGTTGCTCACACCGAGCGTAGCGTGGTGCTTCTCAATCTCCTCGCGCAGGTGGCGGAGCGACCATTTATTGAGTTCAGGATCAGAGAGGCCCTTATCTCCGGCAAACGCGCAGCAACCTACCCCTTCTGGCACAATCACCTCACGAGCGCAAGCACGCACTACATTAAGGAGGACATCGTTGAGTTTGAGTTTACGCGTAGAGCAGGTGAAATGAACGGCTACCGTCTCGTCAAGCGGCTGAATAGCAAGCCTTTCCATCAAGAAACGGGCGATGAACTCGGCCGGCTCATACAAGGCTAAGTCGGGCATGGTATGGCGCATGCGATACAAGCAGGGCGACTGATCGCAGAGGATGGGATATTTACCGTTTTCAGATGCTTTCAAGAGCGCCTGATGCAGCTCCTCCGCTTTCTTATCGGCCACCTCCGGCATACCCTTGCTTTCCCAAATCGTGCCACAACACAGCTGCTGCATGTGGTCGGGGAAAAGCACCTCAAAACCGGCTTTCTCGCAGAGTTCGACCATATCATTAATGAGCGGTTTCTCGAGCTTATCCTGTTTGGAAAGTCCCATCCGCTGATTGATGCACGAGGGGAAATACACCACCTTATTGGCTCTGGCAGCACGAAGTGCTACCGCTGCATGGAGTTGCTTCCGTCGTACAGGCTTAGGCACAGCGGGCGTCCATTGCGGCACACCCAAATAATGCAAGCCATTGCATACGAGCTGCATGCCTTTGTCAGAGAGAATGGTGCGACCGAAATCAGCCAATCCGAGCATCGTTCCTACCGTATTGGCTACGCCCTCGAAATGATCCGCCGCAAACGTTCCCAATCGTTTTCCCAAAGCGCTCATCTCCATCTCGCGAATGACGTGGATAAACTCGCCCGTGTTGATGCCGAGCGGACAGGAAGTGGCGCATAAGCCATCACCTGCACAGAGATCCTTTCCGATACGTTTGAAGGCTTTCTGCAGATGGTTGAGTTGCGCTTTCTCCTCGTTCAGAGGCCCCTCACCGGCCGCAATAGCAGCTTTGAGACGGGCAATCTCGCGCTGGATGATGATACGCTGACGCGACGAAAGAGCGCGGGTGATATCGCCTTCGGTAAAGCCGCAACTGGTGCAGTTCACCTCGCAGAAACCGCATTCTATACAGCGGTCCACAAGCGGATGAACGGCCGGAAGCGGTTTGATATGCTGGATATACGAAGCTTCGTCTTCGTTGAAAATCACGCCCGGATTGAAGATATTCTTGGGATCGAACAATGCTTTCGTTTCTTGCATCAACTGATACGCTTTGTCGCCCCATTCGCGACGCACAAAGGGGGCCATATTGCGGCCCGTACCATGTTCGGCTTTGAGCGAACCATGATATTTATCCACTACCAAATCCACCACCTCGTGCATCATCCTATCGTATTGATCGATAGCGGCTTGCGAGTCGAATCGTTGGTTGAGAATGAAGTGGTAATTACCCTCAAACGCATGGCCGTAAATCACCGCCTCGGGATAGTTATGGTCGATGAAGAGCTTCTGCAAATCGGCCGTTGCATCCGCCAGGTGTTCGATAGGGAAAGCGATGTCTTCAATCAGACATGTGCTGCCAATCGGACGGGTACCGCCCACCGCGGGGAAGATGCCCGATCGCATCGCCCAATAGCGCGCTTCTTCAGCTCCCGTATGGAAGGGAAGCGAGCCATCCGGATTGCGATTGAGGATATCAAACGCCTCACAAGCTCGGGCGATAGCTGCCATTTTCTGCTCCAGTTCCTCAGCCGATGAAGCCTCCACGCGCATCAGCTCAGCCCCTGCATCGGATGGCAAGCCCTTGAGCTCGGGGAAATCGTTTTCCACCACCTTCATCGAGCGCTTATCGAAATACTCCATAGCGGAGGGCAATCCGGTAGCCTTGAGAGCAGTCACGCAGCGGCAAGCCTGATCGGTAGTGGGGAAAAGCAGGAGAGCCGACTTCGAATAGGGGTAGTCCGGACCGGTGAACATCGTCACCTCGGAGAGGAAAGCGAGGGTGCCTTCCGAGCCCACTATCAGGTGCGCGATGATGTCAAACGGATCCTGCATTTCGGCATACGGAAGGATTGTCAATCCCGTCACATTCTTAATGCTGTACTTCTTGAGAATCAGTGCTTTCAGTTCCTCATCAGCTTGCGTACGATCACGCAGTTCTTCTATCTTACGGATGAAGTCAGGATGCGATTTTCGGAAAGCGGCTTTCGATGTTTCCGAAGCGGTATCAAGCACGGTGCCGTCAGCCAGCACGATGCGTGCAGATTTGAGCATACGATACGAATTGGCATGCGTTCCGCAACACATTCCGGAGGCGTTGTTCACCACTATACCGCCTACCATCGCCGATTTGACGGAGGCGGGGTCGGGGGTAAAGCGACGACCATAAGGCTTGAGAATCTCGTTTACTCTTTGACCAATAATACCGGGTTGGAGCGTGATTTCCTCACCGTTATTGAGCACGCTATAGCGTTCCCATTTCTTGCCAACCACCACGAGCAGACTGTCGCCACAAGCCTGCCCAGAGAGGGAGGTACCAGCCGCACGAAACGTGATGGACTTGCCCTCTCGATTGGCTCGAGCGATGATTGCCTGCACCTCCGCTTCCGAAGCCGGATGCAACACTTCTTGGGGGATATATCGATAGAATCCCGCGTCGGTTCCCCATGCCAAACGCTCAATATATGTACTCATTGTTTAGGTGGGTTCTAATAATTCCCATATTTGAAAAGATAATGATTCATTGTGGGTAACAAATATTAAAGAAAATTTGCGAACCCACCTTTATTTGTAAAGATAATATTTGCTGCTTCTTGCGCGATAAGCTTCCGCATCTTTCGTCCAATATTCGCGCACACGACTCCAATCGTAGTCTTTGGTCAACTCCTCGCGGATATAGCCCGTGCCGCATACTTGGTCGAACATACGGAAACGACTCTTATCGCATTCTTCAAAGAAACGATGTTCGGGATACATGCGGTTGAGCACTTGCAGCATCCAGAACTGCACCTCGGTGAGGTTGGCAGCCGCAAAATCCATGATATGAATCTGTACGCCCTGCAGCTGTTCGCCCTTACCTACTGAATAGAACGGCTTATAATGAATCGGACGGAAAATAAGGCCGGGGAGATTGAGTTTATTCATCTCATCCGCAAAATCTTCTGCGTTGATCCAGGTGGTGCCGAGCAATTGGAAGGGCATCGTATATCCCACTCCGATATTGAAAAAGCCGAACTCACCAAGGATGCCGGTAGCCGGGTAGAAATAGCTATGATAACCATTGGGCACATGCGGCGAAGCTACCACCCATTCCAATCCGGTATCATCCCACTTCATATCGTGGCGCCAGCCCTCCATCGGCACAACCGTCAGTTTGCATTTCTGAGAGAGCGCACCATCTTTGGCCACACCTTTACCGGTCACGGCATTCTTCTTATCAGCCTCTGCGTTGAGCATCAACGCGAGCTCACCCGGCGTTTGGCCATAGAGATAGGGGATTTTGAACTGCGAAACAAAACTGATATAGCCCACCTCGGCGAGGTTACCCTCAATCTTGCCTCCGAGCGGGTTCGGACGGTCGAGCACCACGAGTTCCTTATCGAACTCCGCGCACGCTTCGAGCAGCATGCCCAAGGTGGAGATATAGGTGTACGAACGGCAACCGTTGTCTTGAATATCATACACCAACACATCCACTTTATCGAGCATATCAGCCGTGGGCTTGCGCGTTTTGCCATACAACGAATACATAGGGATACCCGTACGAGCATCCACGTCATTATCCACATGGTCGCCCGCATGCACATTGCCGCGAACACCATGCTCGGGGCCGTATAGCGCCACCAGATTCACCTCCGGCGCCTCATGCAGGATATCCACCGTGGATTTCAATTGCGAATCTACACCCGTGGGGTTGGTCACAAGCCCCACACGTTTACCTTTCAGCACATCGAATCCGCGGTCGCGGAGCACTTCGATACCAAGTTTTACAGTTGCTTTGGAAGATTGTTGTTTGGGTTGAGCGGCGCAAGAGCAAACCACCATCACCATCAGGGAAAGAAGCAATAATGTGCGTTTCATTGTATAATTTGTTTAAAAATGTGATTTGGGCAAACTACCCGAAATTAAATATCGACCGCAAAATTAGTAAAAATAATTCACATACGCAAATCCAAGCTGTATTTTTTTATTTTTTAAATAAAATATTTGTGTATTCCGATTATTTTTCGTACCTTTGCACATTATTTGTAAAATCCGTAAAACAATGCGAAATATTGCCTTCATCATCAACCCCTTTGCCGGCACCATCGGCAAGCGAAAAATCATCAATCTGATTGAGAAAAACGTAGATTCTTCGGTTTGGACACACGATATTGTAGTCACCCAATACGCAGGTCACGCCACAGAGTTGGCTTCTCACTATGCGCAGCTCGGATTTGAGGCGGTGGTTGCAGTAGGCGGAGACGGCACGGTCAACGAAGTAGCTTGCGGCTTGATAGGTACCAACACTGCCCTCGGCGTAGTGCCCACTGGCAGCGGCAATGGGTTTGCCCGCCATCTCGGTATCCCCATCCGTATCCCCTCTGCCATCGAAAGGCTGAACCGCTGTGGCACCATGCGTTGCGACTATGGCATGGTCAACGATAAGCCGTTTTTCGTAACCTGTGGTTGCGGATTCGATGCCCATATCAGCGAGAAGTTTCAGACAGCCGACAAACGCGGCATCAAGACATACATAGAAAAAATCGTAACGGAGATTGTGGAATATACGCCTAATCATTACACTCTCCATAGTGAAGAATCGGATATCGAAACCGATGCATTTCTTATCACATGCGCCAACTGCAACCAATGGGGCAATGCCGCGCAGATTGCGCCCAAAGCCTCCATTCAAGATGGCAAGATGGATATCACCATCGTGAATAAATTTCCGCTCGCTGCGACGCCCGCCTTGGCGCTCCGGCTCTTCACGAAGACGATAGCAGACAGTTATTATATCCACACGCTTAAGACGAAAGAAGTGACCCTTACTCGTCCGGAAGGTTCGCCTTTCCATATCGATGGCGACCCCGTGCAGCTCCCCGCAGAAGTGACCATACGTATTATTGAAGATGGGCTGAACGTGCTCGTAGAAAAGCGTTATTAACCCATCATCAGTCAAAGGCTGATACCAAAAGCAAACAACATGGAAGTAAAAATCATCAATACCTCCTCCAATCCGCTTCCGCGGTATGAGAGCGAACAGGCAGCGGGCATGGATATCCGCACCAGCATCACCGAGCCCATCACCCTCAAGAGCCTCGAGCGCAAGCTCTTCCCTACAGGGCTCTTTATTGAACTGCCCGCAGGTTACGAAGCGCAGATTCGTCCCAGAAGCGGCATGGCGCTCAAGCGTGGTATCACCGTGCTCAACACCCCCGGCACCATTGATGCCGACTACCGCGGCGAGATTGGCATAATCCTTGTTAACCTCTCCGCAGAGGACGTAACCATCGAACCGGGTGAACGCATTGCGCAGATGGTTATAGCCCGTCACGAGCAACCCGTGCTCATCAAAGTGACCGAGCTCGGAGCCACCGAACGAGGAGCAGGAGGCTTCGGACATTCGGGCATCAAATAGACAAAGCCAACTTGCGGCATTCTTATAGCACAGGCTCGATTGCCGCATTCCCCAACTTGCGGCATTCTTACAGCACAGGCGCGATTGCCGCATTCCTATAGTAAAACTCTTAAATACGCATTATTATCAAACGTTTTTTATCCATATTATGCTTTACCCTGCTCGGTTTGAGCATGGGGTATGCGAGTAAGGCGGGGGCAGCAGCAGTTCAAGCGGCAACGATTGCTTCCGAAGATTCCATTCGCTTGGAGCAGGAGCTTAAGTATTACTTCTATCAGGCGATGCAGGATTTTGACCGTCAGAAATTCGATGAAGCTATGGCGCTCTTGCTGCATTGCGAACAGATAGCACCCAACGATGCCGCCGTAAACCATTATCTTGGCATCATGTATAGCGCTCTCGAAGACGAACGCGGCTTCCGTTATCACCTCCGCGCATATCAACTTTGCCCCAAAGAGTATTGGTACCCATACGTCGTTCAACTCTTTAATCAAGATAAAAAGCAGGAAGCTATTCGTGAACTTGAGCTGCTGTGCAAGCGATTTCCTGACAACGCCAAGATTCATGAGACGCTCCAGCAGATGTATCTAAACACGGGCAAACTGAAAGCGGCCATCCGGCAGCAGGATGCCATCGATGCCATCAGTGGCAGTTCGCCCTACGGCGCTATGCAGCGTTTTCAGATGTACATGCAGCTCGGACAAATGAAGAAAGCGAGCAAGGCTATCACGGACTACCTCAAGGAGGACCCTACCAATTATTATTTGCAAGTGGTGGTGGGCGATGTAGAGTTGAACAATGAGCACCCTCAGAATGCGTATCGCATCTATTCAGAGATTCAAAAATCGTTTCCTGAAAACCCCTATCTGCCCATTTCGTGGGCGAACTATCACGGCCGCTTCGGCACCCCTGACTCCGCTGCTTACTTCATGCGCAAAGCCATAGATAGTGAGCTCACCCCGCTTTCGTATAAGCTGTCGCTTCTTAACGATTACCCATGGTTGACGTTGGTGGATACCGCAGAAGAGGCTGCGCTCAAGTCGCTCGTAAAGCAGTATCCGCAAGACGAGAGCAGCATCATGGCGCTTGCACAGTATTATACCAACCATCAGCAAGACTCGCTTGCAGTGCCCCTGCTATGGACAGCCACCGACATCAATCCCACATTAGACAAAGTGTGGCAAACGCTTTGGGCTATTTATCAGGCAGACTCCCTCACCACCGATTCGGCATACGAGCAGCTCGCGCGCAGAGCCGTGGTTGCCCGGCCGCAACAGAAACAATGGTATTCGATGCTCGCGATGGCTAAACTTCGACAACAAGACCTCGACTCCGCCTTATATTTCTGCCGAGAGGGATTGCGGCAACCCGAAGAAGTGGATTTGAGGAATAAGTTGATGATTTACTTCCAAATGGCGCAGATATACGTAGAACGCAACGAATTAGATTCTGCGTATCATTACTACGATATGCTACTCACGTATGACCCCGAAAACGCAGAAGTGCTCAATAACTATGCTTACACGCTTGCAGTCAACGGAGGCGACTTGCGTAAGGCAGAGAAGATGAGCGCGCTAAGCCTCAAGAAAGACCCCAACTCCGCCACCTTCCTTGATACCTACGCATGGATCCTGCACCTGCAGGGGCAAGACACCCTCGCGCGCTTCTTTATGCAGCGGGCATGGGAATCGACCAAAGACAAAACAAACCCTGAAATTTTAGAACATTATCAGGTAATCATCGGGGAAAAGCAGGAAAAAACTTCCGAAGAGAAGTCTTCCGAAGACGAGTCTTCTGAAAACGACTCTTCCGATAATACGTCTTCCGAAAACAATGCTACTAAAAACCAACAAACGAAACAAGAATAGTATGAAATACAACCATCTGATAGCAGCCCTCGCCGTTCTTTCGCTCGTGCTGATGGGTTGCAACAACCAAAAACGATTGACAAAAACCGAGGGCAATGAGCCCAAGAAAGAGGCGGTCAAGCAGAAAACGATTCAGCAGCGCGCCATCGAAGCGCAACCCGACTTCCAATCGGTCAATGCGCAGAAAGCGCGTTTTCAGCTATCCTATCAGCGGAAGAGTGTAGCTGCCAACGGCACTATTGCCATGATTAAAGACTCTATCTGCATCATCTCGCTCCAGCCCGTGTTGGGCATCGAGCTGTTTCGCCTTGAACTGACGCCAGCCGACGTTCTCATCGTAGATAAGATGAACCGACGCTACGTGCAGATGAGTTACGCGGAGATATCTGAAGCCGTTAAGATGCCCATCACGTTTGCGGATGCGCAGAACGTATTGATGGCACGTATGGTGGTGCTCGGGCAATCGCAGTCGGTGCTCTATTCTCCGGCCGCCACCGCTTCAGCAGCAGATAACAACAGCACGACCGTGAGCATCACCGAGGGAAAAATCAATTACCAATACCGCATCGACAACTCCTCACTCGCGCTCCTGCAAGCCGACTACACCGCCAATGGTCGTGGCGGCAAAGCTACCGTTACCTACAGCGGTCACAACCTCTTCGGCAATGTGCTATTCCCTACCGCAGTAAACGTTACATACCTCGACAGCAAATACGACGTAAGCTGCACCATCTCACTCCCCAACCTCGTTTTCAACGGCGGTGTCAATGCGGCTCGTATTAACGTCCGGACGTATAAAAAAACAACTATCTCCACTATTCTGAATTAAATGAGAAAGATCCTCATCGGCATACTCGCACTCCTGCTGCTGGCAGCTCCTGTCCCCGCACAAAAGAAGAAGACCAATAAAACGACTTCTTCTCAGTCGCAGTCGGTCAAGAGCCTCAAGTCGCAACGAGAGAAAACCCTCAAGGAGCTGGAGGAAACAAAGAAAATGATTCAGCAGACCAACTCCAATGAGAAAGCTACAGTCAACAAACTCAACCTGCTGAATAAGGATATCCAAACGCGCAAACGACTGATTCACGACCTCAATTACGAGATTCAGGGACTTGACCAGGAGATGACGAGGCTCAGCATGAAACGCGACTCGCTGCAAGCCGACCTCGAAGCGCTCAAGGAGAGTTACGCGGAGCTCGTGAGGCAATCGCATTTCACCATTGCCGACGAGTCACCCCTCCTTTTTATCCTCTCCGCTGAAGATTTTCAGCAGATGCTCCGCCGCGTAAGGTATATGCAGGAGTTTCAGCAATTCCGCAAAGAGCAGGTGGCCCGCATAGAGAACACCCAAGCCGAAATCGACTTGCAGAATCAGATGCTTTCTGAAAACAAATCCAACAAGGAGGAGGCTGTACGAACGCATAAAGTGCAGCAAGACAACCTCTCGCGCGATGAGAAAAAGCAGAAAGCGATGCTGGAGCAACTCAAGAAAAAGAAATCCACACTCCTGGCTCAGCAGAAGAAGCAGCAGAAGAAAGCCGATGATCTCAACCGGAAGATAGAAGAACTCATTGCCAAAGAAATGAGCAAGAGTCAGGGCAAGGCGCTCTCCAAAGAGCAGACCCTCATTGCGGGCGGGTTTGAGAAAAACAAAGGTCGGCTGCCTATGCCCGTAGAGAAAGGGTTCATCAGCGGCCATTTCGGCGTACAAGCCCACCCCACGTTGGAGAAAGTGACGGTCAACAACAAGGGCGTGTATATCCAAACATCGGCCGGCACACAAGCCAGAGCCGTATATGAAGGCGAGGTCACCAGTTGCTTCGTGATGAGTGGCACTACGGCCGTCATCATCCAGCACGGAAATTATCGAACCGTATATAGCGGACTCGCATCCGTGTCCGTAAAGAAAGGCGATAAGGTGAAAGCCAAGCAAGCTATTGGCACTATTTATTCCGATCCGGAAGACGATAATGCCACTACCCTTTTCTTCCAGATTTGGCTCAACAAAAACATCCTCAACCCCGAGCAATGGCTCGCTAAATAACGCATTTTATCAACAATAATACAGTATTACACAACTATATGAAGAAACTACAGATTCTCCTCCCGCTCTTCCTTCTTCCACTTTTCCTCCTCACCGGTTGCAAAGAAGACAATTGGATGGATTGGAAAGTGCAAAACGAGCTCTGGCTTGAGCAAAACATGCTCAACGACTCATCCATCATCCAGACACCCAGCGGCTTGCAATACAAGATTCTCCACAAGGGCAACACCACCGATGCCAAACCGGGTAAATACTCCACGGTGTATATCGATTACAAGGGTTGGCTCATCAACGGCTATGTGTTTGATCAAGCTACCTATGCCAACTTGAACCTATCATCGGCAGTGACCGGTTTTTGCGAGGGTATGCAGAAAATCTATCCCGGTGGCGACATCATGCTTTATATCCCTTACGACCTCGGTTACGGAGAAGAAGGCAGCGGATCGGAAGGTGGGTCGGCCTATATTCCACCCTACTCCACCCTCATCTTCGAGATTCACCTCTGCGCTGTAAGTAACTAATCGCAAGAATGGACGGCGCTTTCTGCTTAGAAAAATACAATTAAGGTGGGTTCTAATATAGCGCCAATCAATTACCGCTCCCCAAAACAGTTTTTTGGGGCTTGAATAGATGAAGAAATGGATTAAAATATGGCTTTTGGCAATCGTGATGATGGGGTGTGAGAACACCACGTTCATGAGCAGTGTGCCCTCTTACCCCGTGCAGATGGTTATCAACATCCTCGGAGAATACCCCAATTTTGTTGCAGAGGGCAGCATCAACGTGCTCACGTTCACCTCGCCCCGTTACCACACAGAAGCGGTGGGCTATGCCGGGCTGCTCATCTACACAGCGTTTGACAGCCAATACCACGCTTGCGATCTCTGTTGCCCCCACTGCGTCAAACGTTCGGCTCCCGTAGAATGGGACGGCGGTTTCTACGCCCATTGCCCCACCTGCGGCGAGGATTACGATCTCTCGTATGGCCTCGGCATCCCTACACGAGGCATCTCCAAAGAGCGACTACGGCCATATGCCGCCTTCTACAGCAACGGACGACTCACCATCACCCAGCAATAACAGTCAACGATTAAACTCATGAATAGCCTCTCCCGCAACCCGCAGCGTTTATGATTAAAGAAGAACAACTTACGTCCATCGGTTACCTCTCCCGCACCCATGGCAAGCAAGGAGCAATACAATGCCAGGCATCCAACGATTTACTCGCGGAGGCAAACCCCGAGTTTATTGTGCTCAAGTTGGACAATATATTCGTGCCCTTTCGCCTCAACGATTGGCGCGAGAAAGGGCGAGAAGCGTATATCCTCAGCTTGCAGGATATTGATTCCGAGGAAAAAGCCAGTCGCATGGTGGGGACTGAAGTCTATCTGTTTCGCTCTGATATAACCGATACCCCCGACGAAGCGCTCACCCTTCAGGATCTCATCGGAATGGAGGTTATCGATGCTGCCAAGGGCCCTATCGGACGCATTCAGGAAGTAGATGAATCGACCATCAACACCCTCTTCTTACTCGACAACGGCAGCATCATCCCCGCGCATGATGACTTCCTGCAAGACATCAACTACAGCACCCGGCAAATTTTTATGGACCTACCCGAGGGGCTGATTCCGTAAAACACCGAATAAAACAACACATTATATATAATATATTAGGAATGGCAAAAATACTCGTAATCGACGACGAACGCGCAATACGCAACACCCTCAAAGAGATTCTCGAGATGGAATCGCATGAGGTGGAAACGGCTGAAAACGGCCGTATCGCCCTCGACAAAGCCAAACAGCAGCAGTTTGACCTCATTTTTTCAGATATCAAAATGCCGGAGATTGATGGCATGGAGCTTCTTACGGCGCTCCGTGAGGCAGAGATTGACTGCCCCGTAGTAATGATTTCCGGCCATGGCACCATCGAGACGGCGGTAGAGTGCATCAAGAAGGGTGCGTTTGACTTCATCATCAAGCCCATCGACTTAAACCGCCTGCTCATCACTACCAAGAATGCGCTGGACAAGAAAACTCTGCAATTGTCAACCAAAGTGCTCACCAAGAAAGTGAGCAGCAAATATCAGATGATTGGCCAAAGTCCGGCTATCGAGCATGTGCGCGAGCTCATCAACAAGGTAGCGCCCACGGATGCACGTGTGCTCATCACCGGAGAAAACGGCACGGGCAAGGAGGTGGTAGCACGTCTTATTCATGCGCAGTCCAACCGCAGCGCTGCTGCACTCGTTGAGGTCAACTGCGCAGCCATACCATCCGAACTCATCGAGTCGGAATTATTTGGTCACGTCAAAGGCAGTTTCACGGGTGCCATCAAAGATAAAGCCGGTAAGTTTGAGCAAGCCGACGGAGGCACCCTCTTCCTCGATGAAGTAGGCGATATGAGCCTGAGCGCGCAAGCCAAAGTGCTGAGAGCGCTGCAGGAAAACGAAGTGACGCGAGTAGGAGGCGACAAAGCCATCAAGGTGAACGTGCGCGTGTTGGCGGCTACCAATAAGGACCTCAAGAAAGAGATAGAGGCCGGCAATTTCCGCGAAGACCTCTTCCATCGCCTCTCCGTAATCCCTATTCACGTGCCCGCATTGCGCGACAGAAAGGAAGACATACCTCTGCTCGTAGAGCACTTCTGCGCGCTTATCTGCTCCGAGCAATGTATTGCGCCCAAGACCTTTGACCAAAGCGCCATCGAGGCTCTGCAGAACAGCGATTGGACGGGCAATATCCGCGAGCTGCGCAATGTAGTAGAACGACTCATCATCCTTTCGGGCAGCACCATCACTGCGTCCGATGTAAATAACTTCGCATAAGTGGCATACGTAGCAACTATAGGATTCTTTGATGGGGTGCACCGCGGACATCAGTTCGTGATTGAGCAGCTCCGTCAGCAAGCCGACAACACCGGTTTGCAAGCCGCCGTTGTCACCTTCACCGAGCACCCGCAGAAGGTGCTGTGTGGCAACGCTCTTCCCCTGCTCACCACCTATGCTGAGCGCATTCAACTGCTCAAAGAGCAGGGAGTAGATGAGATTTTCGCATTCAATTTCGAGGTGATTGCTGCAATGACGGCAGAGGAGTTTATGCATATTCTGCATGCGCAATGCGGGGTGGAGATGCTCATCATGGGCTACGACCACCGCTTTGGTTCGGATCAGCTCAGCCGCTTTGAAGACTACCAGGCTATCGCCGCGCGAGTAGGCTTGAAGATTCGGCAGCTGGAAGAAAAAAAGATGGAAGAGGGCGTACCATCATCCACCAAAATCCGTCGCGCACTGCAGTCGGCACTGATAGAGGAAGCCAATGCGATGCTCGGCCATCCCTACGCGCTCTCGGGAGAAATCGTTGAAGGAAGGCATTTGGGGCGCACCATCGGATTCCCTACCGCCAACATTGCCATTGCCGAAGATAAGCTTTGCCCCGCTTTAGGCGTATATGCAGGCCTGCTCACCGATGGCGAATTGGGCTTCCACGATGAGCCAGTGGTAGTGAATGTAGGCAGTAATCCCACCGTTGGCGGCAACCATATCACCGTAGAGATGCATATCCCACACTGGGATGGCAACCTCTATGGCAGACGAATGACCGTACGGCTCGTTCGCTATCTCCGTTCAGAGAAGAAATTCCCCTCGATAGAGGCACTCAAACAGCAAATTCATAAAGATATTTCAATTCTCTATCATCCAGTTATATCATGAAACACTTTCGCATTACAGCTTACCTGCTTATTGCGTTTTTCGCATGCTGCTTGTCTGCCTCAGCTTCTGCTTATTCTGACAGCACAAAAGTCGTACGCATCGGTTGGTTTGATTCGCCATTCAATTTGGTGGATAGTCTTGGCCATCGTTCGGGACTCAGCTATGAATATTTCCGGCGAATAGCAGCCAATACCGGTTGGGAATACGAGTATGTCAATGGCAGTTGGTCGGACTTATATGAGAAACTCGAGCGAGGCGAGATAGATATCCTCTCTGACGTCACCTATACCCCCGAGCGCGCCAAGAAGATGCTCTTTTCGCAACTCGAGATGGGAAAAGAAGAGTTTTATATCATCGTGTCAGAAAAACATCCCACGATCCGGCCGGGGCATCCAGAGACGCTCCGAGGGAAGCGCATTGCCGTAAACAAACGCAGTGTACAGGCCGAGATGCTCCACCACTGGCTCAGGGATAATCATATAGAGGCTACCGTAATAGAAAACAACTATAGCGAAGAGCAATATATTGAATCGCTTTATTCGGGCGAGTTTGATGCCATTGCGGCTGTCAATGCCATTGATAACCTCGGCAAGGGGAAGAACTTCTCCCTTGCGCATATCGGGTCATGCGCCATCCATTTTGCGATACGCAAGGACCGCCTCGACCTCAAGCAGCAGATTGATCAGGCGATGATGGAAATCAATTCGTATAATGCCTACTTCAATCAAGACCTCTATCGCAAATACTTTACGGACATCAACCTCAACCTCTACCTCACCGATGCGGAGATTGCGTGGATTCAGAAGCATGGCACCATCCGAATCGGTTATCGCGACAACTACCTCCCCTTCTGCGGTACCGACCCCGAGACCGGCAAGGTGATTGGATTATTGGGCGATATCATCGAGCGCACGAACACCACCCTTGCGGAAACGGGCATCCACCTGGAGGCCTATCCTTATCCGCAGACGCGCGAAGCGGTGGAGGCGCTGCATAATGGGGAAGTTGACGTAGAGTTCCCCTGCGGACTCAGTATCTATTCGGCAGAGAAAGAGCGACTCTTCGTGACCGACATCATCCTCGAATCGGCCGAGATGGCGGTAATGCGAAAAAACGATAATTATCAAGCCGACCGTCCGTTGCGGGCAGCCGTCAACGCCAATAACCCAAACTACAAATCCATGATCCGCGAGCAGTTACCGCATTGGCAGATGGTGGAATACCGCAATACGCAAGAGTGCTTGGAGGGCGTGAGCCGCAATGAAGCCGACCTACTGCTCATCAGTAACTACCGTATGGGCGTCTTAAACCGCGATATTGAGCGGCTCAACCTGAAGATTGTGGCTACAGGCAGCACCATCAGTTTCGCCTTCTCCACCCCGGAAGGGCAACCCGAGCTCTTCGCTATCATGAGCCGCATTTCTCACCTCATGTCGGCGGGTGAAATACGCGCTTCGCTCGCCAACCACTCACGGGTTTCTACGCCACTCTCCATCTTGGATTTTATCCAAGACAACGTAATTGGCACATTGCTATTGACGGGCTTTATCCTGCTTGTTTTCTTCCTCTTGCTCGTGCATAGCCGCAGAGAACACAACCGCGCAGAGGAAGCCAGCAAGGCGAAATCGCGATTCCTCTTCAATATGAGCCACGATATCCGCACGCCTATGAACGTGATTCTCGGATATACGGAATTGCTCAAAGAAAATATCGATGACAACAGCCCCCATGGCGTGCTCAAGAACCAAGATTATCTGATGAAGATTCAGACTGCCGGGAATTTCCTGCTCTCGCTTATCAACAACGTGCTGGAGATGTCGCGCATCGAGAGTGGGAAACTCGAACTCAACGAGAAGCCTTGTCGTCGCGCTGAAGTGAATCAGAGACTCGGCATCATCATCGGAGAACGAATAGAAAGAAAGAACATCCATTTCAGTTTTACCGACAACGTAAAAACACAGGTCATTTACTGCGACGAACTCAAGATCTCGGAGATATATCTCAATCTCTTGTCTAACTGCATCAAATACACCCCTGAAGGAGGCTCCATCACGCTCGTAAGCGATGAGCTGCCGCACCCAAAAGAGGGATGGACAACTATCCGGTGCGTAATCAGCGATACGGGTATAGGCATGGCTCCGGAGTTTGTGCCGCATATCTTCGACGATTTCAGCCGCGAGCGCACCGCCACTGAGAGCAAGGTGGTCGGCACCGGCTTGGGCATGAGTATCGTAAAACGGCTTGTGGACTTGATGCATGGTACCATCACGGTGGAGAGTGAGCTCGGTAAGGGCACCACGTTCACCCTCATCACTCCGCACCGCATCGCCGACGAACAGTTGCCTACCTCGGAGGTGAGACAAGACTATCCCGATCAGTTCAATGGATGCCCATTGCTGATGGCAGAGGATAACGAACTGAATGCCGAGATAGCCACCGAGCTGCTGGAAGATTATGGTTTTCATATCACGTGGGTTAAGGACGGGCAGGAATGCGTGGAGCGCATGCAAAACGAGCCTGCGGGCACATTCCGACTCATCCTAATGGATATCCAGATGCCGCGCATGAATGGCTACGATGCCACACGCGCTATCCGCGCGCTCAGCGACTCCAAAAAAGCCAGCATACCCATCGTGGCCATGACCGCCAATGCCTTCGAAGAAGATCGGAAGAACGCATTCAAAGCCGGTATGAACGCACATGTCAGCAAACCCATCGACATGCCCCTACTCCTCAGAACCATAGCGAGTCTGATATAAACCCTACGCTAATGGAACTGCGCAGCCTCTGGAACGCCGCAGGCTCTGGAACGCGCGAAGCGCTAATGGAACGCCGCAGGGCAATTGGAACGCGCGAAGCGCTAATGGAACGCAGCGCAGCGCCATACCCTTACTCTAAAATGTGTGAACTTTGTGAACTTTGTGAACTTTTTGTGAAAAAAAATCCCATCGCTTTTGTCTTTCCCGCAAAAGTAGACAGTTTCCGCAAACATAGACTCTTTCCTGGTTTTGTAGATTCGTACT
>CAMGMU010000046.1 GCA_946059305.1 uncultured Bacteroidales bacterium
AATATGCAAACCTAAACACACCTCGGACACACATTTTTATTCATATAATATACCTATTGACGGAATTAAATTAGCGCGTATTTAATTCCGCCAACGGGTGAGCCTTAATAAAAATCTTTCTTCTTAGAGGCCTTTTGAATGTTCTTTTTAGAAATTCGGGATAACTGCTTGCAAGAAGCAGGACAACTCTTGCATATGTCAAAAAAAAGCAGTACCTTTGCACCGGATAAAAAAAACAGGCGACAATGAAGAAAATCATCATCATAGGCGGTGGCGTATCCGGGTTGACGGCCGGCATCTACGCCCAACAGGCAGGGTTTCAATCCTCCATTTACGAGCGCAATGCCCTTCCGGGGGGGGCTACTCGCATATTGGCAACGGCAGTCGTGCTTGCTCGACAATTGCGTACATTGGCTCACGGGCACCAACAGCCGCACCATGCTCTATCAGCTATGGGAAAACGTAGGCGTGCTATCAAAGGACTTGCCCGTTTATCAGCAGCCGTATTTCATGCAAGTGGAGCACAGCGGCGAGACCCTCCACCTCTGGCGCGACCTCAGCCGTCTCAGAACCGACATGCTTCGTCTCTCGCCCAGCGAAGCCCCGATGATTGAGGAGTTCATCCATTTGGTAACCATCTACCAAGGCACAGTGGTAGTGGCCAACAAACCCATCGAGCAATACACGCTTTGGCAGAAAATCAAACTCCTTTTCGCCATGCGTAAGATCGGTAAAGTGCATCGGAAATACGCCAAGATGAGCATCGCTGATTATGCCGCACAGTTCCACCATCCGCTCATTCAGAAGTTCCTGACGACCTATTTCCCCGTGCATTACAACATCTCCTCCCTGTTCTTTGTGTTTGGCATGTTTACGAGTGGCAATGCCGACCTGCCAGCAGGTGGCAGCCGAGGAATGGGCGAACGGATGGTCAGCCGATATGAGTCGTTGGGTGGCAAGATGCATACAGATTGGGAAGCCGAACGCATCGAGATCAAAGGCGACCGAGCGGTAGGCGTACGGTTCAGCAACGGACAAATGGTGGAAGCGGATTACGTGGTAATAGCTTGCGATCTCCACCATGCCATCACCCAACTGCTCCCGAAGGAGCATTGGGATGCCTACATGCAGGAGCACTATGTTGACCATCCCGAGAAATACCCTACTTACAGCAGCGTTAACCTCTTTTACAAAGTCAACCACCTCACGCATATGGTTCCAGAAGCTCGCATTCTCGACATCAACGCCTTGGAAATCAATGGCAAACGCATCCCTACCGCCTTTGTAAAGCACTTCAATTACGAGCCCTCTTTTGCTCCGGCTGACACGACCATTCTGCAAGTGCTCCTGACGCAATACGATGATGATTCCGCCTATTGGCAGCAGTTGCGAGCAACCGATTATCCCGCCTATAGTGCCGCCAAAAAGCAGGTAGCAGACGCTGTGGCTGAGGCATTGGAAGCAACCTTCCCCGAACTGACAGACAGCCTCACGCTCTTAGACGTTTGTACGCCCGCTACCAATGAGCGCTACTGCCATGCCTACCGAGGTGCCTACATGAGTTTTATCCTCACGCCATACAACGAAAAAAACTCGCACAACGGACGCGTCAAAGGGCTCCGAAACGTCTATCTCGCCGGACAATGGTTGCAAGCCCCAGGCGGACTACCCAATGCCGCTGTAACCGGCAAATTCGCTATCCAGCGGTTAGTCCACGATGCGAAGCCATAGAGGGCTAACGATAACGATTACGTTGGCGATGGCCATAGCGATAGTCGCACATAACGGGCAAGCCCCCCTCGCTTCTTACGTGAGGAAAGAAACGAGAGGCAAGATGAGGCGGTTTAATGGCAACGGAGATTACTGGGGCAACTTGATTTCTTCGCCGCGTGCATTCAAGAAGATGGCATCATCACTTGTCAGATAGCAGCAGTAAAGGTTTGGCGACACGTACTCAATCAAATGATAGATGGCAGGAGTAATCGGTTTACCCGTTTGACGATTCAGCAAACCATACTGCCAATCGATGCTGTAGTAACCGATAGGTTCATACTCTTTGTAGGCCGTTTCGCCATCATTCGTATAAACACTGGCAGCCACCGTAAACGAATATTGATTATCGATCATATAGGGGTGAAGAACCTCCTTGAGGTCAGTAGTAGTCATCCATTTACACCCGTCTTTCGTTAGGACTATGTCGTTTTCCGTCACAACAATATTACTATATTCGCAAGGTAGCACAACGCGTCCGGTAGAGTCCGCCAAACCATAAAACGTGTAGTCTTTCGTGAGCCGTCTATAAGCGCAATCGACCCGTTCTATAGACGTATATTCGGGCGCCAAAACCCATTGACCTTGTTTATCGATGATACCAAACAATCCAGTCGTATCCTTCATCGTGCAGATGCCCTGTTTGAAAACGGGTTCGAAGCCCTCAATCACATAACCGAACTGCGGCTTAATCGCCCAATTGCCGGCATGATCGATGAAGCCCAATCGGTTGTTTTTCACTACCGCTCCTACCCCCTCTGAGAACACCCAGGCATGATCCCACTGCGCCGGCAAAGCAATCTTTCCAGTTTTGGTATTGAGGTATCCGCGTTTGTTCTTTTTATCCGTAAAAACCGTGAGCGTATCATGCACTTTCCCGCAGTAGAGGTAATTGAAGCGAGGAGTAAGCGGTTCGCCTGTTTCCACATCATACACGCGGTAATCATGGTAATAATAGCGGTACATCACCTCCACATTCGGTTCATCAGAGAGGCTCTGCGTAAATCCATCTGACCGATGATAATGCCATGAGGAAATTACATAATACAATCGGACACATCCCAATACGATAAACAGCAGCATCAGCACAGCAGCAAGTGTCTTCCAAATAACGCTCCAACGCGAAGTTGATTTCTTTATTGTTGTCATAAATCTATAATTTTGTGGGTTAATCATGCGCTTTTCGTGTATAGAGCACCAACCCCGCCTAAATCTATCAGAGAGCATTGGAAATTGATTGTCAAGCTGGGATTGATTGATTATTGCCTTGGGCAATTGATTGTAATCATCCGCAGCCTCAGTCAACACGCAAACAGCGTGTATGATCTGGAGTCACACACGCTGTTTGATGTATGGATGGCTACTTAGAGCTCACCTCGATTGATAAGATATTCGGCAATCTGGATGGCATTGAGGGCGGCTCCTTTACGAATCTGATCACCTACAGCCCACAAGGTGAGGCCATTCTCTACAGCAAGATCCTTACGGATTCTACCTACAAACACCTCATCTTTTCCTGCGACATAAAGAGGCATAGGATACTTGCCTTTCAAAGGTTCATCAATCACTACTACTCCTTCTGCCTTTTTTAGAGTTTCCCTTACAATGGCTGGATCAAGCGGCTCATCCGTTTCAATCCAGATGCTCTCAGAATGCGAACGAAGCGAAGGTACGCGTACGCAAGTAGCCGATGTACGGACATCCGAATGGAGAATCTTGCGTGTTTCATTAAACATCTTCATCTCCTCTTTGGTGTAATCGTTTTCAGTAAACACATCCACCTGCGGAATCATGTTCATGGCCAACTGATGGGGGAATCTGCTTACCATTACCTCCTCGCCATTGAGCACCTGACGATACTGCTCTTCGAGTTCGGCCATTGCAGCTGCTCCCGCCCCACTTGCAGCCTGATAGGTGGCCACACGGATGCGACGAATAGGACTGAGGCGGAGGATGGGTTGGAGCGCCACAAGCATGATAATCGTGGTGCAGTTGGGGTTGGCAATGATATTTCTTGGGCAATACAAAGCATCTTCGGCATTGCACTCTGGCACCACTAACGGCACCTCCGGATCCATACGAAAAGCACTCGAGTTGTCGATCATCAACGCACCATAGCGCGTGATATCTTCCGCATACTCCCTACTCACACCCGCTCCCGCGGATGCAAACACCACATCCACATCGCGAAACTGATCACCATGGCGCAATTCTTGCACCATATATTTCTTTCCACCGAACTCATACTCTTGTCCAGCACTACGTTTGCTGCCAAAAAGCAGCAAGTTATCTACAGGGAAATGGCGCTCTTCCAGCAGCTGCAAGAACGTTTGTCCAACTGCCCCACTTGCGCCTACAATTGCAATATTCATAAATTATATAGTTCCTTTTGCGCTTGCGCGCGTTCCATTTGTTCCTATAGTTCCTTTTGCGCTTGCGCGCGTTCCTATATATTATCGCGAATGCTATCAGCAAACAATACAAATAGGTAGCGGATTCGCTATAAATAGGTAGCGGATTCGCTATCTTGAGGTTATCAAACGAGGGAGAGAAGGTCAGAGAAGACGCCAGCTGCCGTAACGGCTGCTCCTGCACCATATCCGCGGATGATGAGCGGAAGCGGGTAACGAACCGAACAAATCATCACGCAATTCTCCGTATCAGCCAACCGATAAAACGGATGCGAAGCATCTACAGCAACAAGCGAAACCGTTGCTCCATCCTTTGTGATGCTGCCTACATATCGCAGCACCTTACCCGTTTGGCGCAGCTCCTCCATCCGCTCTGCCCATTGCGCATCTCGCGATGGGAGGTTTCTCCAAAACGCATTTTCCGAACCCTCAGCAATCGTTTTTTCCGCCCCTTCCTGATTATTTTTGAGGAACGGCTCTATGCGAACGTCTTCCTTATTGATTTTCCATCCAGCTTCGCGTGCAAGAATCACAACTTTCTTACATACATCATCACCCGAGAGATCGATGCGTGGGTCAGGTTCACTATAGCCTTTTTCTTTGGCTTCGCGAACAGCAGCCGAGAGCTTTTCGCCTTCAGCGAGACGGTTGCATACGAAGTTGAGCGTACCGCTGAGCACAGCATCGATACGAGTGATACGATCGCCAGAGAGCACCATATCGCGTAGGGTGCTGATAACGGGTAAGCCGGCCCCCACATTAGTCTCATGGCGGAACTGAGCCCCTCCGAAGAGAGCTGCCTGATTGAGTTGGTGCGCATCGCTCGATGAGGCTGCAATCTTATTGGCCGCCACCACGTTTACACCACTCCGGAGCAAGTCAGCATAGTGAGCAGCCACTTCAGCGGAAGCCGTACAATCCACAAACACGCTCTTGGGCAATCCCAGCCGCAGCAGTTGAGCGGTAAACGATGTGATATCCTGTTCGGGAGCAGAGGCGAGTTGTTCGCGCCAATCCTTCAAATCGATGCCATTGGGGCAGATAAGCGCCTGCTTACTTCGCGCAATGCCTACCACCCGGAGCGCGATCTTATGTTGATCCAAGAGCTGTTGCTGCTGACTGGCAATCTGATCGAGCAGTTCGCCACCAACCGTTCCTACGCCTGCGAGGAAGATATTGAGCACATGTTTACCGCCCGAGAAATATGATTCATGAAGCGCATGCATCGTTTTTTCGAGCTCTTTTTCTTCTACGATAAACGAGATATTCATCCCGAGAGCGCCTTGAGCAAAAGCAATCACGCGGATATTCTCGCGCGAGAGCGTACGAAACATTTTGCCGGCTGACTCAGTAGATTGACACATTTTTTCGCCCACAATAGCCGCAGCAGCCAAGCCCTTAACGGCCGTCATCGGATTGAGTTTGCCAATGCGTATCTCCTCCGCAAACTCGCGGTTGAGCACGTTGACCGCCTCATCGCAATCCTTCTCTTGGATACCAAGTGACGTACTATTCTCTGACGATGCTTGACACACCAAGAACACCGATATATGTGCCTCTGCCAAGGCGGAGAAAATGCGTCGGTTTACACCAATCACGCCCACCATCGAAAGGCCCGAAACGGTCAGCAACGCTACGTTGCGAATACTGCTTATACCGCGGATAGGGCGGTCGCCTTGCGCCACATCGGCAGCTATCACGGTGCCGGCATTATCAGGATGCCAAGTGTTGAGCACACGGATTGGGATATTCTTCGCGCAAACAGGGTAGATTGTAGGCGGATAGACCACTTTCGCACCGAAATTGCAGAGTTCGGTAGCCTCTTGATAGGAGAGCTCAGAGATGGTGTTGGCTGCAGGAATAAGTCGAGGGTCAGCCGTCATGAACCCATCCACATCCGTCCATATCTCAAGCACGTCCGCATCGAGTTCAGCCGCCAAGATTGCAGCCGTATAATCCGACCCACCACGACCGAGGTTGGTGATTTCGCCAGTGAGGCTGTCGCTGGCAATAAAGCCCGGGCACACCACCACATGTTTGCGCTCTTTGAAAGCAGCTTTTACGAGCTCCGACGTCAGATCCGAACAGAGCGTATAGGGGTCACTCCCTTGGGTTTTAATGAACGCACACGAATTGGCGCGAACAGCTCCGGGGATGAGTGCGGTCACGATGCGGGAACTGATACGCTCGCCATAGCTCACGATAGCCGCCAGCGATTTGGCGCTCAAGTCGCGCACCAGTCTCACCCCCAAGAGGATAGTGGATAGTTCGCGCAAAAGCGCATCTACCTCGTTTAGTAGTTGCGGTTGTTTATCAGACGCAATGACGGCCGCAATCATGTCGTGATGACGACTCACGATAGCGTTGTAGAGTTCCTCGTAAGCACCCTCAGGCTGAAGTGCCAAATGCGCTGCACGAATAAGTTGATCGGTGATGCCACCAAGCGCTGAAACCACTACAATGCAGTCGTCAGTTTGATGCTCTACGATCGATTTGAGATTATTGATGGAAGCGGGAGACCCAACGGACGTTCCGCCAAACTTCATTACTTTCATTATAGAATATTGATGGATATAACTGATTTATGGGGAGATAAAAAAATTATAAGTGTGCAGGGGAAGGGGACAATGGATTCGTGCAAAAGATTACCTTTGCAAATAAGGTGTTATCAAACGGATAAGCTGCTCCGTTTCGAGCAGGAAGCCATCATGGCCGAAAGCGGAGTGGATGCAGCAAAACTGGCAGTCGGGAATCATCTCAGCCCATTGGCGTCCTTCCTCTGGAGGGAAAAGGCCATCTGTAGAGATATTCACAACCAATGTATGTGCTTTGATTTGTCCCAAAGCCGCTTGCACTCCTCCGCGATTTCTACCTACATTATGCGAATCCACTTCGTAGGTAAGGCAGTTATACGAATAAGCATCAAAACCTCGTTTTGTAAGTTTCTCTCCTTGATAGCGCTCATACGAAGCCGCCCGCTGAGCAAACAAGCAATCATCGTCTTCCTCCGCTTGCGTCAGGCAATAGCCATCATACGACCGATACGTGATAAGCCCCTGAGCACGAGCGCATTGTAAGCCCAATAGCCCGCCTCGGAGGTCGTTTTGTTCCAAGAACGTATGGTCGGCCGCAAGTGCCATTCGTTGTGCCTCCATACCCGCAGAAATCCATGGAGTGACGCGAGCAGCTGTAGCAATAAATACCGCATTTCGAATAACCTCCGGACAAGTAGCTGCCCATTCCACCGCCTGAAAACCACCTATCGAACTGCCTACGAGCAGGTCAACCTGTTCGATACCAAGATACGCCCTTACCGATTCCAGGGTCTTCACGATATCACGGATGGTCACCTTCGGAAAACGGAGCATATAAGGCGTGCCAGTAGCAGGATCAATGCTTCTCGGACCAGTAGTGCCATAAGCACTTCCGATGATGTTCACGCACACCACGAAATCGCTGTCGGTGTTGATAAACTTTCCCGAACCTACCAGCTCCGGCCACCAGTCTTCGGCATCAGAATTGGCCGTGAGAGCATGCGTTATCCACACCACTCTATCTCCCTTTTTGTAAGAGCGGGGAGAGGTGTGAAAGACGACCTCGAGCTGCGGAACGAAACCGCCTGCTTCAAACGTAAAATCAGTGAGTATGAGCTTGTTGGATTGCATGTTGAATGTCGTTGATGATATCTTCAGGGTCTTCAAGTCCGATGGAGAGACGAATCATATCGGGATCCACACCTGCTTCGCGAAGCTGCTGATCAGAGAGCTGACGATGGGTGTGAGAAGCGGGATGCAAGAGGCAGGTGTAGCAGTCAGCCACATGCGTCTCGATAGTAACCAACTTCAGCGCGTCCATGAAGCGGTTTTGGAAATTACGGTCACCACGCAACGCAAACGCCATCACGCCACACGAACCCTCAGGCATATATTTCTGCTGCAACGCATGGCAATCATCCGTTTCCAAGTCCGGATAATGCACCCATTTCACCTCCGGATGATCCTGCAAGAAGCGAGCAATCTTCAGTGCACTGGCCTTATGCTGCTGCATTCTCAGGTGGAGCGTCTGAAGGCCGAGATTGAGGTAAAACGCGTTTTGAGGGCTCTGAATGCAACCAAAATCGCGCATCAGATGTACGGTCGCTTTCGTGATATACGCTGCCTTTCCAAACGCATCGGCATATACCAAGCCGTGGTACGAAGCATCGGGCGTACAAAGAGCAGGGAACTTATCAGCATGTTCTTTCCATGGGAAAGTGCCGCCATCCACAATCGCACCTCCCACCTGCACACCATGGCCATCCATGTATTTAGTGGTACTATGCGTTACGATATCCGCACCCCACTCAATCGGTCGGCAACCTACAGGCGTAGGAAACGTGTTGTCCACAATCAGGGGCACTCCATGCTTATGCGAGATGCGCGCAAAACGTTCGATATCGAACACGCGCACGCCCGGATTACTCAAGGTCTCGCCAAATACGAGTTTGGTATTTTCCCGAAAAGCCGACTCCAGCTCCTCATCGCTCGCTTCTTGGTCAACGAACGTCACCTCGATACCCATTTTCTTAAACGTGGTATAGAAAAGATTATAGGTACCACCATAGATGGAAGCAGTCGATATCATGTGGTCGCCCGCTTCGCAGATATTGAAGCAGGCAAAGAAATTGGCAGCTTGACCGCTGGAGGTCAACATAGCTCCTACTCCACCCTCAAGCGTTGCAATCTTAGCAGCAACAGCATCGTTGGTGGGGTTCTGCAAACGCGTATAGAAATAGCCACTCTCTTCAAGGTCAAACAGCTTAGCCATCTGGTCGCTCGTTTCGTATTTGAAGGTTGTGCTCTGTATAATCGGCAACTGGCGAGGCTCGCCTTTCTTCGGCGAATAGCCGGCTTGCACGCATTGCGTGCCTACTTGAGTTTTCTGCATATTTATCTGTATTTCGAACAAAAACGGGCGCAAAATTACAAAAAATATTTGAATTTTCTATTATCTTTTGATTAATTAAGAAAATTTCACTAACTTTGCATCCATATTTAGTTATTTCATTCTAAATACATGGCTATTTTTATACGTTTTTTAGAATATTTTTTCCACTATGCTCACACCTACTCAACAACTCGATCAGACCGACATCGCTATTCTTAAAGCGTTGCAAAACAATGCACGCCTCACTTGCAAAGAATTGGCCGCACAGATTCATCTTTCCACCACGCCCACGTTTGAGCGCTGGAAACGACTCGAAAGAGAGGGATACATCAAGCAGTACGTCACGATGCTCGATGCAGAAAAACTAAATCAGGGATTTGTGGTATTCTGCCATATCAAGATGCAGCGAATCGACCTCGAAGCCACCAATAACTTCGTGAAGACCATCCGGCAAATTCCGGAAGTTACGGAGTGTTATAATATCTCCGGCAAGTTCGATTACCTACTGAAAGTGCATTCCGAAAACATGCACCAATACCAGCAGTTTATCATCAACGTTATCGGCCAAATCAGCTACATCGCCTCACTGGAAAGTACCTTCGTCATGCGCGAAGAAAAACACGAATTAGGCATCTAACCTCCCACCCAGCATACTACCACTTCATTTGGAATGATTTTTGTAGGAAACAAGATAGACAGTTTTTCTGAAACGAATTATGCTAAAGAGAATTACATATTTTTTCGCGATTTGCATGATGGGTATCTCAGCTGCGGGAATGGCAGAGTCGGTATATGAAGTGGGGGCATTGAATCCGTGGTCGAATACGGATAGCGGTATCGCGAGCTTGATGGTACGCGATGCGGAAGCAACCGATGAACGCATCAACCAAGCAGAACCAATCATCATATTGGGCGATACAGAACACCCATTGGAGATTTCGTTTGACCAACTGTCACACGAAACGCATCTCTATTCTTACACCCTCTTTCTTTTGAATGCCGATGGTTCGCCCGCATCACTCTCGCAAAGCGAGTATATCAATGGTTTCAATTCGGCCGACATCACGGATTACGAACATTCTTTCAATACCCACCAACTCTATACCCACTACCGCTTCTCTTTCCCCAACGACGACATGCAGCCGCTGCTGAGCGGAAGCTATGCCCTCATCATCTATGAAAATGGCGATCCGAAAAACGTGCAGGCGGTCGTGAGATTAGCTGTTATAGAACCTATCGTGAGCATACAAGCCACCCACAACCCCAACAGTCGCAACAACCGAAAAGGCTACTATCAGCAGATTGATATAGATGTGCAGTTAAATGACATATCATTAACCAATCCCGAAGAAATCAAACTGATTGTATCGCAAAACGGAAGAACCGACAACCGTGCACTTGCCCCCCGTCCGACGTATATTGAGCCCAATAAATTGCGTTGGGTGGATTGCCCTTCGTTGCTGTTTGAGGGTGGCAATGAATACCGCCGCTTGGATATTGGTAGCGAATACCTTATGGGAGCCCAAGTGGATCACGTAGTCTTCGATCAAACGACACAAACCTACCATGCTTTTCTATTCCCCTCTGAGAACCTCTCCACCTCTCCTTATCAAACCGAGCCGGATGCCGACGGCGCGTTCGTGATCAACCGCGAACGAAACGACTACGATGATACCGAAGCCGATTATATGTGGGTACATTTCTCGCTTCCGGTAGCGCAACCTTGGCTCGATGGGACCCTCTATGTGCTTGGTGATGCTTGGCATAACAGCCTCACCCCCGCAAGCAGGATGCAGTATATCAGCAATGGCGATAGCGGTAAACCTGATGGCGCTTATACCTTCGCCTGCTACTTGAAGCAAGGAGGCTACAATTGGCAATACGTTTTCCTCAGCAAAGAAGCACGATTGAATCACCAATCCGCCACCCTCCTTCGTACAGAAGGTTCGCATTGGCAAACCGGCAACACCTACCGCATCTACGTCTATTACCGCCCTTTCAGCGCTCGTTACGACCGACTGGTAGGATGCCTCGTTTGGAGAGCTAATTAATGACATAAGAATGATAAAATAAAGATTACATAAGTTGGTTTTAAAGTACTTAAAGATAGCCAAAAAGCGCAAAAAAGAGGATACCTCATGGGGTATCCTCTTTTGGTTTAAGCCCTTGGAGAGCTATTCTCGAATATAAGAGCGAATCTTATGCCTGTCTGCCAAAGGCAGATAAGTCGATACGAATTAGAAATTATCTACATGTACCTCGAAATAAGCCTGCTTGTGGTCGCAAGTCGGGCACACTTCCGGTGCTTTCGTACCTACTACTATATGTCCGCAATTGCGGCACTCCCATACTTTCACTTCGCTCTTCTCAAACACAGCAGCCGTCTCAACGTTGTGGAGCAATGCGCGATAGCGCTCCTCATGACGCTTCTCGATAGCTGCTACGAGGCGGAATTTCTCTGCCAACTCGTGGAAACCTTCCTCGTCAGCGGTCTTCGCAAAGCCTTCGTACATATCCGTCCATTCGTAGTTCTCGCCTTCTGCAGCATCCTTAAGGTTCTCTGCGGTAGTGCCAATGCCATCATGCAGCTCTTTGTACCACAATTTGGCATGCTCCTTCTCATTGTCTGCCGTCTTCAAAAACAGTTCTGCTATTTGTTCAAAACCCTCTTTCTTTGCTTTCGATGCAAAATAGGTGTACTTGTTACGTGCTTGGCTCTCGCCTGCAAATGCAGCTGCCAAATTTTTCTCGGTTTGAGTGCCTTTGTACTTGTTTGCCATAATTGATTTTTATTTAAAATTATTAATAATTGCTGAAAGATGTGCAAACGGCATAGCTCCTGATTCACGCCATACTTGGTCGCCGTTTTTAAAAAGGATAAACGTAGGTACAGCTTGAATGCCATATTGGGATGCAAGAGCGCCATTCTCATCAACATCTACTTTGAGAATACGAAGCTGATCACCCTCTTGATGCTTGAGCTGCTCCAATATGGGGTGCATCATCTTGCAAGGACCGCACCACGTTGCAAAAAAATCTACTAATACGAGATTTTCTTTGTTGATTATGTCTATAAACTGCTCCATAATAATATATTTAATAAGGTGTTAAAAATCGGGAGCTAATAGCGCCTCCCGACATTCAATAGTAAGTAGAAGAGTGCTTCGTGTGTTAGTAGTAAGAAATATCCGTTGCCTTTATTTGCAGTGCAAAATTAGTATAAAAAAATCATTCTTCCAAACAAATTTCCCATTTTTACCATCAAATTCTCCTTCTTACCTTTGATAATTCAAAAAAAAGCAGTATCTTTGCAAAAATTTTGAAATATGAACCAATTATTACCCACTCCACTCTATTCAATGTACCGCTTAGTGTGCAATTCGCCCGACTGCGGCGGCATCGCCATAGCACGTATGCCACAACTGATTGAGCAGGATTTCACCACTAACACCACCTCGCATACGCATGCTTATTATGAGATTCTTTGGTTTGAAGAAGCAGGGGGAATACATACGGTAGATTTTGAAGATTATCCCATTCAATCCAATACGCTCCTATTTCTCACCCCGGGTCAAATGCATCGTTTTGATGGGGAGACCAAGCATAAAGGATATTCCGTTATCCTCTGCACAGAGTTTTTTGAGCGATACCGTGATGCTACCGACTTAGTGCGTTGCAACTTGTTTCATTCAGATAATCAGTCGCCTTGCGGCACCCTTCCTGAAGCAAGTGTACCACTCGTAAGAACGATCATGGAGAAGATGCTTCATGAGCAGTCAGAAGCGCAATATGGCAATCAAGAAATGCTCCGTCTGTTAGCGCGAATACTATTGCTTGAACTACACAGAAACGCTATTCGCAAAAATGCAATAAACCCAAATGAACCATCTGTATCAGAGCGATTGTTCGTAAAATTCCGTAATCTGCTGGAACAAGAATATACGCATCTGCACTTAGTATCGGAATATGCAGAACGACTCGACGTATCAACCAAAACGCTCACCAACGCCGTAAAGTCCGTTACCGGTCAAACGCCCCTTGAGTATATCAACGAACGATTACTGCTTGATTCCAAGCGATTATTACGGTTCTCCGACCTCATGGTGAAGGAGATTGCTTTTCAACTTGGATTTAACGACCCGAGCAATTTCGTTAAATTCTTCAAGCGGCAAACCGGTTATCTGCCATCGGATTTCCAATTGCGCTCGTAAGAAAAGCAAACGGACAACCGAAAATGCATACAATCGGACATTTTTTCGAGAAAATATACGTGTGTGGCATAGATTTTGCTATTCAAAAGTCAGATGATATTCATGATATGTTCATCGAAAGCAGACTAATATGAAACACACGCTATTCATTATTTTCCTTCTTTTACTGAGTTTCTCCGCCTTGGCGCAGGAGGAGCATCGTGGGCCTATTCGTACGCCAGAAGAAGAAGCGATGAAGCAAACGGAAATGCTGCAACGGGAGCTCTCACTTACTGAGCAGCAATACGATACCATCTACCGCATCCATCTCAAGTATGCGCGCTTGCGTCAGATTTCCAACACCCGCGCAGAGATGCTGGAGAGGCTCAATAAGATGATGGCAGAACTCATTAATATGCTTACCCCTGAGCAGCAACTGCTCTTCCTCGGCAAACAGATGGATCAGGCGCCTCGTAGGCCACAACAACATGTGGCTCGCATGTGTCAAGACACGGCTGCAAAAACCGCATATAAATAAAGGTAAGGACATAACACTCCCCGCAACTGTACAAACAATTAGGATGCCCCATTACAGGCATCCTAATTTATTTTTGCACCCTACTTCAAACCTGGTGCTTATTTCTGAAAATGGGATTTTTTTTTGCGCGTAAATCATTAAAACGGGGTATCAATACCCCTTCGGATTGTTTTTTTGCCAATTCCATGAATCTCTACACATTTCCTCTATGCCGTATTGCGCTTCCCATCCAAGTTCTGCTTTGGCCTTGGCTGGGTCGCAATAGCAGGTAGCTATATCTCCCGGACGACGCGGCTTAATCACGTAAGGTACGTTTACTCCATTCACTTTCATAAACGCATTTACCACATCCAGCACAGAGTAACCATGTCCGGTACCGAGGTTGTAGATTGCCAAACCACATTTTCTATCGATAGCCTTAAGGGCTGCTACGTGGCCGGCTGCCAAGTCGCATACGTGGATATAATCGCGCACACCAGTACCATCGTGCGTGTCGTAATCGTTGCCGAAAACGCCCAACTCCTCGCGGATACCTACTGCCGTTTGGGTGATATACGGCATGAGGTTATTGGGGATACCATTGGGGTTCTCGCCCATCGTTCCGGATGGATGCGCACCTATTGGATTAAAATAACGGAGCAATACGATATTCCACTCATTATCAGCCTTTTGTACGTCTATAAGCACCTCTTCAAGCATAGACTTCGTTTGGCCATAAGGATTCGTGCAATGCCCTTTTGGGCAGTCTTCCGTAATGGGGATAACAGCAGGATCGCCATATACTGTAGCCGACGAAGAGAAAATCAGATTCTTGCAACCATGCTTGCGCATCACGTCGAGCAATACAAAGGTCGCGTTCATGTTGTTCTCATAATACTCCAGCGGCTTGCTCACCGATTCGCCAACAGCTTTAAGTCCGGCAAAATGGATAACAGCATCAATCTTATTGTCCGTGAAAATCTGCTCCATAGCCGCTCTGTCGCGAACGTCAGCCTCTACGAAAGGCACCTCCTTACCGATAATCTTAGCCACTCGGCGAAGCGCTTCGGGATTGGAATTGCACAAGTTATCTACTACCACTACATCGTGGCCGGCTTTGTCGAGCTCTATAATGGTGTGGCTGCCGATAAAGCCTGCACCGCCCGTAAGAAGAATATTCATATTTTGAGGTTTTATTTTCGAATGAATGAGCCGTTTACGAACACATTGTCACCAAACAACTTTCTGAAAACTACAGCATCAATGGGTTTGCAAACTAAATCATGTTGCAAAATTACATAAAAAAACTTAAACTGTCAAAAAAATCGGCTAATTTTTACGAAAAAATGCATTTTTAGCGCTGAAAATTTGCAGATATGAGGTTTTTTTAGTAATTTTGACGGCTGTTGGGCAAAAATAAATCATCCATAATAAAAACACTCACCTATGCTAACTATTCAATTTCTTGGTGCAGCTCGTGAAGTCACCGGCTCAAAGCACCTCATCACTACCGAAAAAGGCAAAAAGATCCTGCTCGATTGCGGCATGTTTCAGGGTAAGGGTCAAGAGACAGATGCCATGAACCGCGACCTCGGCTTTAATCCCCGTGACATCGACTGCATTGTTCTCTCTCACGCCCATATCGACCATTCCGGACTTATTCCTTATTTATATAAAAAGGGCTTCCGCGGTTCCGTAATATCCACTCCTGCCACCCGTGACCTATGTGCCATGCTTTTTGTTGACACGGCTTTCATCCAACAATTGGATGCCAAGTGGTATAACAAGAAAATGGACCGCTTGCATAAACCGCATGTAGAGCCCCTTTACGACCATAACCAGGCCGAGCAATGTATGCGCTGCTTCATTACTGTGGACTATAACCGTCGATTCCGCATTGACGACAATATTGAACTCCGCTTTACCAACTCCGGTCACATGCTCGGAAGCGCCATTTGTACGCTCTACATTAAAGATGAAGGTTCCGTTAAAACGATTGCATATACGGGCGATGTAGGCCGAGCCAAAAGCCATCTTCTGCAGTCGCCACAACCTTTCCCTCAATGCGATATCCTCATCACGGAGAGCACGTATGGTGACCGCCTACACGATGAGATGCTCGTGTCTGAAGAAGAGCTCTTCCAAGTAGTACACCATACCTGCGTTGAGAAACAGGGTAAACTGATTATCCCTTCTTTCTCCGTAGGCCGAACCCAAGAGATTGTTTTTGTATTGAATAACCTCTACAACGAGGGTAAGATTCCGCGCATCCCGGTATATGTAGATTCACCATTGTCGGTCAACGCCACCAGCATCTTCCGCATGTACACGCCTACGCTCAACGAAGAAGTGCAGGATGTGATGCGTTTTGACCCCGACCCCTTCGGATTCAACACGCTCAAGTATATCTCGGATATCCGCGAGTCGAAAGCGCTCAATCGCGATACACGACCGGGCATCATCATCTCCGCTTCAGGCATGCTTGAGGCCGGAAGAGTGAAGCATCACGTGGCTAATCATATCGACGACCCCAGCACCACTATCCTTTTCGTAGGATATTGCGCGCCTAATACCCTTGGAGCAAAGCTCCAGCGACCCGGAATTGATATTGTTTCAATCTTCGGTTTCGACCATCGTATGCGCGCAGAGATAGCTAAGATTGAGGGTTTTTCAGGCCATGGCGACTACTCCGAGCTCATCCAGTATTACCTCTCGCATCAAGACCCCACAAAGATTCGCAAAGTCTTCGTAGTTCACGGCGAAGCCGGTGCCCAAGACGTAATGAAAGACCACCTCTACGAAGCCGGATTCCGCTCCATCGATTGTCCCGAAAAAGGCGAAACGTTTGTTATATAGCCCTGCGGGCAGTTCCAGGGGCCGCAAACGGCGTTCCAAATAGAGCCTGCGGCTTTGTTCCAAATGCGCTTCGCGCGTTCCTGGAGCGGAGCGGGAAAATAAAAAAATCAGCATGTGCCAACGGATTTGCATCTGTTGGCACGTATTTTGCATAAGGTAGAATAAACGACAAAACAACAAACTATCACCCACCTTCTAAATAATCAATCATTCAATCAAAAACAATACCGCTATGAAATCTTTTGCGAAATTCCTATCCCTTGTTGCAGTATCGGCCGTTGTAGGTGCCGGTGCTGGTTATTGGGCAAGCCGTGAGGCAGCCAACCAATCATCCGTTCCCGGAGCCAATGCACCCGGTGCTAAAGCACCTGTTTCGCTGGCCTCTTATTCTGGCCAAACATCCTCACAAGGCATTGCACCGGTTGACTTCACACAGGCGGCAGAGCGCTCGGTGGAGGCGGTCGTACACGTGAAAACCAAATATTACCGTCAGCAGCAGTACGTTGACCCCTTCTATCAGTTTTTCTTCGGCCGTCCGCAGCAGTCGCAGCAACCCTCTGCCATGGCTTCGGGCAGTGGTGTGATTCTCTCAAACGATGGGTATATCGTTACGAACAACCACGTTATCGAAGATGCTAATGAGATAGAAGTGGTACTCAACGATAAACGAACGTTTACCGCCAAGCTTATCGGTACCGACCCAAACACCGACCTGGCTTTGCTCAAAATTGAGGCAACCGCTCTCCCCACCATTGAAATCGGCAACTCCGATGACCTGCGTGTTGGCGAATGGGTGCTCGCTGTGGGCAACCCATTTAACCTCACCAGCACCGTAACAGCTGGCATCGTGAGCGCCAAAGCCCGCAGTATCAACATCCTCAATTCTGACATGAAGATTGAGTCGTTTATCCAAACGGATGCTGCCGTCAACCCCGGCAACTCGGGTGGCGCGCTCGTGAACACCCAAGGACAACTCGTGGGCATCAATACGGCTATCGCTTCGCAAACGGGCTCCTATGCCGGTTATGCCTTTGCTATCCCTACGGCAATCATGCAAAAAGTGGTAGCCGATTTGCGGCAATTTGGCACCGTGCAACGTGCCCTTCTCGGCATCCGAATGCTCGATATCACCCAGCAAGTTAAAGACCAGCTCTCGCTCGAATCGATGGAGGGAGTGTATGTAGGCGAGGTCATCAGCGGCAGTGCTGCCGATAAGGCCGGTATGAAAGCAGGCGATGTGATTGTACAGGTGGATGGACGTCCTATCAATGCCTCCAGCCAACTCCAAGAGCAGATTGGCCGAAAGAACCCAGGTGACCAAATCACCATTCTCGTAAGACGAGGCCAACGATCCCTCACCTTACAGGTGACCCTCACCGCATTGTAATCTTGAAAAAATATACTATCCATATAGCCGAATATTGCATTTTGAAATGTTTTATTTGGCTATATGGATTTTTTTCACTACCTTTGCAGCCGCAATCATTTTGGAGAAATGTCCAAATGCTAAATAAGGTACAAAAATATGAGTAAGCCAACCATTTCCCAGCGCGCGACACTGATGCCGTCGTCGCCTATCCGCAAACTCTTTCCACTCGCTGAAGCAGCCGAGAGAAAGGGCATTCGGATCTACAAACTTAATATCGGTCAGCCCGACCTTCCCTCGCCACAAGTAGGACTGGATGCACTCCAACATATCGACCGTAAAGTGCTTGAATACAGCCCTTCGGATGGTTTTAGGAGTCTCAGAGAGAAACTGGTGGGGTATTACGACCAATATCAGATTAAGGTCACGCCTGATGATATCATCATCACTACAGGCGGTTCAGAGGCCGTTTTATTTGCTTTCCTCGCCTGCCTCAATCCCGGAGATGAGATTATCGTGCCCGAACCAGCTTACGCCAATTATATGGCTTTTGCCATCTCCGCGGGAGCAATCATCAAACCCATCGTGAGTACCATCGATGAGGGCTTTGCATTGCCGCCTATTGACGACCTCGAGAAGATGATCAGTCCACGCACAAGAGGAATCCTCATCTGCAACCCCAATAACCCTACAGGCTATCTATATACGCGCAAGGAGATGAATCAATTGCGCGATTTGGTGAAGAAACATAACCTCTTCCTCTTCTCCGATGAGGTGTATCGCGAGTTTATTTACACCGGTAGCCCTTATATCTCTGCTTGCCATCTGGAGGGGATTGAGGAGAATGTGGTACTGATTGATTCTGTATCCAAACGCTATTCCGAATGTGGTATTCGCATTGGTGCGCTCATAACCAAAAACAAGGAACTGCGGGCAGCCGTGATGAAGTTTTGCCAAGCGCGTCTCTCTCCCCCACTCCTCGGCCAGATTGTAGCTGAAGCCTCTATCGATGCACCTCGATCGTATGCCATGCATACCTATGAGGAATATATCGAACGACGCAACTGCCTCATCGATGGCCTCAATAAGATTCCGGGCGTATATAGCCCCATCCCCATGGGCGCTTTCTATACTGTGGCACGATTGCCTATTGATGACTCTGACCGCTTCTGCGAGTGGTTGCTATCTGATTTCTCGTATGAAAACGAAACGCTCATGATGGCACCTGCTTCGGGATTCTATTCCGACCCTGCTATGGGTAAAAACGAAGTGCGTATAGCGTATGCGCTCTGCAAAGACGACCTCAAGCGCGCCCTTTTCCTTCTGGCAAAAGCACTCGAAGTATATCCGGGTAAACAAAAGGATTGAATCCTGATTTAGCACGTATAATTCGTTTGTATGAATATGGTTATGCCAATTTCTTTCGTACAGATAATCGACTATCTTGGTACGTTTGCTTTCGCTATTTCTGGCATTCGTTTAGCTTCTCAGAAACAGTTTGATTGGTTTGGGGCCTTTATTGTAGGAATGGTTACTGCAGTAGGTGGAGGTACACTTCGCGACCTCTCTCTTGGCCTCAGTCCATTCTGGATGACGCAATGGACGTATTTCGTCATCACCCTCCTTTCGCTACTGCTATTCGTGTGTTTTCATCAGCAAATCAACCGGCTGGCCGGAACAATCTTCCTCTTCGACACCATCGGTCTGGCGCTCTTTACAGTCGTAGGATTTCAAAAAACGATTGATGCAGGTTTTCCGCTCTATGCCGCCATCTTGATGGGTATGATGACGGGAGCTGCAGGGGGTGTGCTGCGCGATATCTTGATCAATGAAGTACCGCTGATTTTCCGCCGCGATATCTACGCGCTCGCGTGCCTTGCTGGCGGACTCTTCTATACGGCAGGATGCCTACTCGCTTTCCCGCCTATTGTTTCCCAACTCGGCTGTGCCGCAACAGTTATTATTATTCGCATACTCGCTGTGAAGTTCCATTGGCAACTACCGATTGTCAAAGAATAAGGCCTCACTACCATACCTGCACCCTCTGACTCCCCGAGTAATCCCAATGTTCTTTTATAAGGTGGGTTCGCAAATTCGCTTTAATACGTTTACCCACAATTAATCTTTTCGAATATGGGAATTATTAGAACCCACCTATAAACAGGCGTTTCGTGCCTAATCATCCGACACCGAAGCATTCTTCCTGCTATCCGCTATTGAAAGAAACAACTCTTTCTTCCAATCCTCAAGTACACCCTGATTGATTTTCTTCCGGGTGTACTTTATTTTGTGCAGCAGTTTGGTATGTTTAGGCGGAAAATGCCCATGCTCATCTACGTACGCTTTCAGTTCCTCACAAAAAGCAATATAATGTTGATCATTAATCTGTCCCATATACGCTATTTTTGCGCTGCAAAGGTACGAAGAATTTTTGGAGTGTGCAAATTTATTTGCAACATTTTAATAAAAATTCGAGTACCGCTGTTCCCTTGCGGAATGCAC
>CAMGMU010000047.1 GCA_946059305.1 uncultured Bacteroidales bacterium
TACCCACAATAATGAATAGTTTTTCTTAAGTGGGAATTTTTAGAACCCACCTAAATATTTGAGGCAAATTTCAGCTATATTTAAAAAAAATTGTATCGAATATACTATGTGCGAATTTTACACATAAACGCATCTATCCGAATTGACTGCAAAAGTACAGAAAAAAATCGATAATTGCAAATTTTTTGAGAGAAAAATGCATACGCCATCATCTTAAGGACAATTAAACTGCCTCTTTGACAAAATATGCCATTTTGGCGTAATATTGCACTAAAAAAAATCAAAGTCTGCACTAAGTCTGCATTAAGTCTGCAATAAGTATGCAACCGGTCTATCAGCGTGTCTATAAATACCTCATTAGCAGTTGTCTTTTATAACAATAGGCTCCCCCCCTATGCTCAAGATAATGAATCATCTGGACCTAACGCTTTTACACTATGATAATTTGGCAGTTCTTCATTACGATAATCTTGCGGCACATAGTTTCAAATTTCATATTGCATTCATTTGGATATTGTCCGTTTCCTCACATTGGGCACATAATATTACTCCTTGCTCTAAGACTAACAATAAGACGGCCCGCCTCCCGGCGAGCCGAATCACAATAGGAAAACACTAAAAATTATAATATTATAATAACACAAATTCACATATTCAAATGCACTTTTTATATTTCAAATTGCGTGCCAAAACGTGCAAAAGTCAATACCAAAATAAAAAAAAATCGTAAAAACTCAAAAAATTGATTAATTTTTACGTTTTTTGTGTTTTTTTAGACTAAAAATTTGGTTATTTCAAAAAAAAGTAGTAATTTTGCAGCTCGAAATGAGAAGTTAATGATTTCGTATTGTTTCGGGATTTAGTTCAGCCCGGTTAGAATGCCTGCTTTGGGAGCAGGAGGTCGTGAGTTCGAATCTCGCAATCCCGACAAAAAGAGTCACCAACGAGGTGACTCTTTTTGTTTGATTATTTCAATCTCAAGAAGCCGATACCAAATCGCTTTACTGCAGCTCGTTCCAACTCCTCTCTTACGCTGGGATCAGCAATACGAATAAGTTCTCGTGCGCGCTCTGCCAATGGCAATCCCTTGAGGAAAGCAATACCGTGTTCCGTTACGATATATTGCGCTTGAAAACGAGTGGTCACAACGCCCGCTCCAGGAGCCAGGTTGGCTACAATCTTGCTCTGCCCTTTGTTGGTCATCGAAGGAAGAGCAATAAAGCATTTTCCCCCTTCACTCAAGCTGGCACCATACATAAAATCATGCTGACCACCTACGCCCGAGATGATACGTTCACCTATGGAATCAGCACAAATCTGCCCCGTGAGATCCACTTCGATGGCGGAATTGATAGCCATGGCTTTCGGATTCTGACGAATGATAAACGGATCATTGGTCCATGCTACATCACGAATCACAAAATCCGGATTGCCATCGATATAATCGTAGAGCTGACGTGAGCCCAACACAAGGCTGCCTACACTCTTTCCCGGCAGAATCTTCTTGAGCGAATTGTCGATGATACCCTTCTGAATCAACGGCAGTACACCATCCGTAATAGCTTCTGTATGCAAGCCTAAATGCTTATGGTTGCTGAGCGCATTGATTACAGCATTCGGAATACCACCTACACCAATCTGGAGCGTTGCCCCATCAGGAATCTCAGCAGCTATATAATTGCCTATCTTCGTTTCGAGAGCGGTAGGAGTAGGAGTAGGCACTTCTACAATGGGTTCATCTACCCGACACATAGCCGAAATCTTCGACACATGAATCACCGGATCACCAAACGTACGAGGCATATATTTATTCACCTGCGCGATAATCGTCTTGGAGCATTCTGCACCGGAGAACGCAATATCAGCAGAAATACCAAACGAACAGTAGCCTTCATCGTCAGGTTCTGACACATTTAAGAATGTAACATCTACCGGCACAATGCCGCTTCTGAACAAACCCGGCACTTCCCCTAAGAAACAAGGGATTGTATCTGCCGTACCCTCTTTCATGGCATTGCGCAAGCAGTTAGGTACAAAAATATTGAGCGCACGGAAAGAGTCGATATACTCCTTCTTGGCATATGGTGCATCTTCAGCTGCAATGCCAAAACCGGAAATGATTTTTACATCGCGAAGTTCAGAAGCACGACGAGTAAGCGCACGAAGCAACTCCTGCGGGATAGAAGTACTTCCTTGCACCACTATTGTATCACCAGACTTTACCAGTCGCACAGCCTCATCTGGACTTACATAATGAAGGTCATTCATGGCAGTAATCTTTATAATCTTCGTTGAACTTTCTCAATCGATTCTCCAGCACCTCAAATTGGTCATCACGAATAGCACTTGCGCAACCGCGCATACCCTCTCTGAGGGCACCTGTAGAGCTGAGCGTAATAGCCGATACGCCATAATAGATGAGTTTATTGAGCAACTGCTCACCCGTCCAATCGCGATATCCGAACGTGAAGAAGAAGCCGTCACCTACCGTCTGATCGTCGGCATCTTTGTCATATACAATATGGAACCCATTGCGGAGCATTATCTCCTTAATTTTTTGCGCGCGACGCGCATACTCGCGCGCGTTATCTACGTAATTGAGTTCCCCCTTGCAAGCTGCCTCAAAGAGGGCTGCCATTGCATACTGAACGGAGTGTGCCGTTCCCGATGAGAGGGCATATAGTGTTTGGTAGATGAGCGTTCGCATAAACTGACCATCATTATGATAGCGCTCAGTAAGAGCAGGGAAATGGCGTTTGGCGAGTTCGGGTGATACGGCTATGATAGCAGCTCGTTCACCTGCATAACTGAATATCTTAGAGCAACTAATCAAATGTACGCAATTACGTGTATAATGCCCCACTGAAGGTTGATAAGGAGCTTGATAGGGCTTGCCTCGATTCGGATCGCGGAAGTCCATATTCAAATATGCAGAGTCTTCTATAACGATAGCATCATACCTATCAGCCAGCTGACCAATCATACGCAATTCATCATCTGACAAGCACATCCAGCTCGGGTTGTTGGGGTTAGAGAACAGGATTGCGCCTATGCTACCATTGCGAAGCTTGGCTTCCAATGCATCACGCAACGCTTCACCTCGAAAATCACCTATCTCGAGCGTATCCACATTCAGCCCAATCACCCGGCATTGCTGCTTCTGGACGGGAAAACAGGGATCAATAAAGAGAATCGTATCCTTATCTTTACGCAACTGGTGAATGAGTGTATCGAGCGCAAAACACCCCTGCATACTTCCTACGCAAGGGACAATGCAATCTTCGGGGATATCGAGATTAAAAAATGCCTTTATAAACTCCGAAGCCCAATAGCGAAGCGGATCTATGCCTACGATAATAGGATACTGATTGGCCACCCCTGACTCAAGCGCACGAATCTGAGCTCTTACACCAATCTCTGATGCCGGAAGACCCGGATTACCGAGCTCCATGTGGATATACTCACACGAAGCACGTTTTTCGATTTCTTTGACTACACCTACCATCTGACGGATTGTAGCCTGACCGAGCTCATGAGCATCCATCAGGCCAAAATCCATACAGGTGCGGTCAACCATTTGTTTATCAAGAGGAAAATTCATGATTTTGGTTGTAATCAATTAGTCGTATTCTCACCATGGCATCACTCAAACAAGTTTGGTTCTGCGCATCTGGCTTAACGAAAACGTTGTATTAATAGTGGAATAGAACCACTTTACATTTGCTTTAAGCTGTGAGCATAACCAGCCTCTACAGCTGCTACATTGCTCTCCACTACGGCTTCACCCTTGCGAGCAAACACGCGGCGGACACCATCAATCATCTTATCATGATCAATATCGAGCATCGGAATAGCAGCACCAAGGAGCACCATGTTGGCAGCCTGAGCAGGAGCACCTGCTTCTTTGGCAAGCGCTTCTACATTAAGGGACACAAGATGACCTACGGCTTCCAAACGTGCCTTTACTGCCTCCATATCCGGATAATTGGGGATATTTACGAATGGATCTGCTGACGTAACCACCCACCCTTCGGGGCTAAGGTAATCTACATAACGGAGCGCCTCCATCGGCTCGAGACTGATAATCAAATCGGCTCCACCCTTAGGAATTAGGTCAGAGGCAATCGGGTCTGACGACAAACGCAGATTACTCTGCACGTCACCACCACGCTGGCTCATTCCGTGAACTTCGGCTTGCTTCAAATACAGGTTTTCTGCCAATGCAGCTTCACCTATTACAGTGGCGATACTCAAAATACCCTGACCGCCAACACCTGCTAATATGATATTCTTTTTCATTTTTTCAGATACATTTTACTTGTTAATACTTGCGGAATCGGGATTCTTATTTGCCAGCCTTAGCTGCCTTTAGATGGCGCTTCAGCGTCTGGATACATTCGCGGCGAGCAATCACTACAGAAGTACCAGGATAATCTATCTCCTCTCGGAGCGTCTGCTTGATTTCTTCCATGTTCTTAGGCAGCGGCACAACTACACGAACATGCTCAGGAGCCACACCAAGGCCGTAGCAGATCTGCTCCAAACGGCCGGTACCAGCACTATCCTGACCACCGGTCATACCCGTTGTGAGGTTATCCGAAATAAGCACTACAACGTTGGCATTGGAGTTAACGCAATCGAGCAAACCGGTCATACCGCTATGGGTGAAAGTAGAGTCACCAATCACTGCAATCGACGGATGCTGACCGGCATCAGCTGCACCCTTAGCCATCGTTACGGAAGCACCCATCTCTACACATGCGTGGATAGCATGGAAGGGGCTCAAAGCACCGAGGGTATAGCAACCGATATCACCAAAGATACGGCTATCTTCATATTCGCGAGCCACCTCATTAAGCGCTGCATACATATCTCTATGGCCGCAACCTTGACAGAGGGCAGGCGGACGAGACACTACAATATCCTCTTTCTCACGTACAGGCAGTGGCTCCATACCAAGAGCTGCACGTACACTATCAGGATTGAGTTCGCCCATACGAGGCAGATCGCCTGTCAAGCGACCCTTTACGGCTATCGTAGAAGGAATCATACCGCGGATCATCTCCTCCACTACCGGCTGACCTTCTTCTACTACCAGCACTTCCTCTGCACCATCTGCAACCATCTGCTTAATGAGCGCCTCAGGAAGCGGATATTGCGTAATCTTCAGTACGGTAGCTTCCGGTTCGCCATTCTCCATCAGGTAGTTATAAGCAATACCCGTGGTGATGATCGCCTTCTTCGGATTAGCACCTTTCTTATATACATTATAAGGACTATTATTGGATTTCTCCGTAAAAACGGGTTGAGCAGCTACCAATTCTGCATAGTTCTGCTTAGCGAATGCAGGAAGAAGAATGAAATGCTTCACATTCTCTGGTAGCGACATGGCATTTTGCTTAGGAGCTTCGTCTTGCGTACAAACTACTGCACGACTATGAGCCATACGAGTGGTCACGCGCAGAAGTACAGGCGTATGTAACTCTTCGCTGAGTGCAAAAGCGGCCTTCGTCATGTCATAAGCTTCCTGCTGATTAGAAGGCTCCATAATAGGAATCATAGCGAACTTGCCATAAAAGCGGCTGTCCTGCTCATTCTGGCTGGAGTGCATTGAGGGGTCATCCGCTGCCAGTACTACCAAACCGCCATTTACACCCGTAATAGCACTATTCATAAACGCGTCAGCACACACGTTCATACCTACATGCTTCATACATACGAGCGCACGCTTACCCATGTAAGCCATACCGAGAGCAGCTTCCATGGCTGTCTTCTCGTTAGTAGCCCACTTGCAGAAAATGCGTTTTTCAGCAGCATCCGGCTCTGCTTTCATCAGTTTTGCCTGCTGCATTTGGATGTACTCAGTAATCTCCGTTGAGGGAGTACCAGGATAGGCATACACACCGCTCAAACCAGCGTCAATTGCGCCTTGAGCTATGGCCTCATCGCCCAATAAAAGATGCTTCATAATCTTTCTGTTTTTGATATTAGATTAATGTAATTTCAGTGTTGGGGGCAAAGGTACTAAAAAAAAACGATTCAGCCAAATTTTTCGAAAAGAAAATGCTCGAATATGTTTAATAACATATTTTTAAGACAACTAATCGGCCTAAATACAAAATAGTCCTGCAGTTTTATAAAACATACAGGACTATTTGTTAGGATCTCAAAGATAATCTTTTCTGTTGAGGAAAGCTATTTCTGTTCCTTCAAATCCGTCTTCAGCTGGAGTTCATCAAGCTGAACCTGGTCGAGCACCCCAGGAGCACCAAGCATCACGTCTCTACCTTGATTGTTCTTCGGGAATGCGATGCAATCACGGATAGAATCAAGACCGGCAAAGAGACTTACGAAACGGTCAAGACCATAAGCAAGGCCGCCATGAGGAGGCGCACCATACTTAAATGCATTCATCAAGAAGCCGAACTTCGTTTGAGCCTGCTCCGGAGTGAAGCCAAGAATCTCAAATACCTTCTGCTGCAGTTGAGCATCGTGAATACGAATCGAACCGCCACCTACTTCTACGCCATTAATCACCATATCATAGGCATTGGCGCGAACGGCTGCCGGATTCGTATCGAGCAATGGGATATCTTCGGGTTTGGGAGAGGTAAACGGATGGTGCATTGCCATCAGGCGCTGTTCCTCGTCAGACCATTCATACATCGGGAAATCCACTACCCAAAGGCAGCTAAACTGCTGCGGATCGCGGAGCCCCATTCGGCGACCCATCTCTAAGCGAAGTTCGCAGAGTTGCTTACGAGTCTTCATCGCATCATCGCCCGAGAGAATAAGAATCAAGTCACCTGCTTGAGCATTCATTTTCTCTTTCAAGCCCATCAGCACCTCAGCAGTATAGAACTTATCCACTGACGACTTAACCGTACCATCCTCTTGCACACGGGCATATACGAGACCCTTGGCGCCAATCTGCGGACGTTTTACGAAATCCGTCAGTTCATCAAGCTGTTTGCGCGTCAATACGGCTTGACCCGAGCAGCAAATACCACCAATATAATTTGCCGAATCAAACACCGAGAAACCTTCAGGGAAGAATTGAGGAACAATATCCTTGGAAGCGTTATCTACGGCCGTGGTCTTGAGTTCTACAAAAGCCATACCAAAGCGCGTATCGGGTTTATCCGAACCATAATACTTCATCGCATCTGCCCAAGTCATTCTGGGCAGCTTCGGAAGATCAATACCCTTTACGGTTTTGAAAAGATGGCGTGACATTCCCTCAAACATGTTCAGTACATCCTCCTGCTCCACAAACGACATCTCGCAGTCTATCTGCGTAAACTCTGGCTGACGATCAGCACGAAGGTCCTCATCGCGGAAACATTTTACGATTTGGAAATAGCGGTCAAAACCCGATACCATCAAGAGCTGCTTCAAAATCTGAGGCGATTGCGGAAGGGCATAGAACTGACCGGGATTCATGCGAGACGGAACAACGAAATCACGAGCTCCTTCAGGAGTAGAATTCACAAGAACGGGCGTTTCAACCTCAAGGAAACCCTGCTCATCGAGATAACGTCTAACTTCGAATGCCATCTTATGACGGAGCTCCAAATTCTTCCTCACAGCATTTCTGCGAAGGTCAAGATAGCGGTACTTCATGCGCAAATCATCACCTCCATCCGTATCGTCTTCAATCGTAAACGGAGGCGTCTGAGCTGCATTCAGCACTACCAACTTTGTTACCTCTATCTCAATATCACCCGTAGGCAACTGAGCATTCTTCGAATACCGTTCGCGTACGATACCCGTAGCCTGAACAACATACTCGCGCCCAAGCTTATTGGCGATATCAAACATTTCTTTGTTTACGCCCTCGTCAAAAGCGAGTTGCGTGATGCCGTAGCGGTCGCGGAGGTCCACAAACGACATGCCGCCCATTTTGCGGATGCGTTGTACCCAACCCGCAAGGGTGACTTCTTTGTTTTGATCGGCGATTCTCAGCTCGCCACATGTGACTGTACGATACATATTGATGACTTTAAATTTTGCGCTTTTATTTTCGCAATAGGCTATATGACTGACTGCTTATGCACGAGCAAAAGGCCTATTGATGCTTACTTCAGAAAAATGGACGAACCTGATTTCTGAAACAGCTTGCAAAATTAGTATATTTTTTTCAAATATACAAGCAAGAACGTTATTTTTCGATTATTTTTCAGTAAATTGATACAATCTCACGCTTTATTCGGCTCGTTAAACGCGTTTTCGGAAGCGGTTGAGCATTGGATTCGACAGCCGAAACGTGCTGAGTAGCCCATATCGCTATGGGGATTACCATCTCTTTCGTTCCTATCAATTCGGCTGTCGTATGCAGGTTCTTCTCTGCCGGATACAAATGCCCATCTACTTTGCGGTACAACGTGTTCAAATGAATTTCTGCATTGGCTTTCTTCAGACGAAACTTCGCGATATCGGTCTCACTCATATTCAGCAAGTTCAGCAGTTCAAGTTCCTCTTTTTTGAGCTTATAGCCAAATGGGATATTTACGGCTATTGTCAACTGCTCAGAAAAGCGCAACACACTATACGAATCTGAATCAACGATATAATGCCGCTTATATTCATACTTAAAAATACCGAGGAAATTCTTTTTCGCCACATGCGTCAATACCGTTTCTGTCTCGCTCTCGCGACTTACGGACCAATGCTTGAGGTCGTTCATCGATTGCTCAAAATCATAGCGAATATTACCAGCAGCCCAAAGCGACTGATGCACCATCACGCCGGAATCCACCTCATTCGCCATTTTCCGAAGCTTATCTTCCATCCAATCGCCTGCCAAAATCGTATCGGCCCTGTTTCGGATTGTCTGCTGAAAAAAACGCTTACAATTCTCACCCACAAACTGCACCGAATCCCTACCCTCACGACCTTCGCCAGGAAGATTCACCACAGTTGCAATCATCTGCTCCATTCCCCATGGTTGATCCTCTGACTCCATACGCACATCGCTCACTAGTTGAACCCCATACGGAGAATCCGAAAAATCGTATTGCATGCGATTATATACCTTGTAAAGCAGTTGGGCCATTGCCTTACGGCGGTTCTTCTGTTTAGAGGCTTTAGCCATCACCACAGTCTCCTCCAGCTCAATCGGTTGCTCCTCAAGCACCACAACAGGCAAGCTGTCACTCTGAAACAAAGAGAGCGGAAGAAGCTGCTTCTGATAGCCTATAAATGACACTACAAGCTGATAATATTCTGGCACTTCGGCTTCTATCGTAAAAACGCCATCGTTGTTCGTGGCCGTACCAATCATCGGATTTTGCTCCAAATAGACAGTGGCAAAACCTATGGGTTCGCCTTGAGAGTCCAAAACCTTGCCTTTATATTCCGCAGCCAGCAAACCAGCGCATACCAGGTTCAATAATATTGTGATTGCATATTGTTTCATTTTCTTGTTACGGAATCCACATTGGCGATGTTTCTGAGTTTACGTATGAGATTCTCCAATTGATCGTTTGAATCCACTAACACCGTCAGATGACCCTCAAAATTGCCACCATCGGAATCAATGGAAATACTGCGCATCATAACCCCTGCCTCTTTGCTGATTACGGAAGAAATGTTGCTCACAATACCTAAATTGTCTTTGCCTACCACGATGAGCGTTGCAGCACTCACCTGACCGCCCGTTCGGTTTGACCAACTGGCTTTCATTTTTCTGTAATTATACCGGCTCTTCAAAAAGCCAGCATTGGGGCAGTCCTCGCGATGAATCTTTATGCCAGATGTGGCGCTCACAAAAGCAAAAATCTTATCACCATAAATAGGATTACAGCACTTGGCTGCCTTAAATGCCACATTCCTCAGCGTATCATCCAGCACCAACTCTTCCTGCTGATGCAGCTCCTCCTGCTGATTCGGATTCTGAACGAATTCGCTCGCAGAAATAGTATTCGTGTTGCTCTGCGATTCGGATTGAGCCTGCTGCATCTGAAGATACTTCTCGCGGATATCCAAGAGGTCAATTTTTCCCTGAGCTATTGCCTGATAGAAATTTGACAACGTCTTGAAACCCAATTGTTTACAGAGATGCATCACATCGGATTCCTCAAGTGGTAATTTCCAATTCTTGAATCGTCTTTCAAATAATTCTCTGCCATCCGCTACATTCTTATACTCCTGCTCTTTAATGGCCTGACGAATCTTATTGCGCGCCTTGGAGGTCTTTACTATCTTTATCCATGACTCGTTCGGACGCTGCTGAGGAGACTGCAATATCTCTACTTGATCACCATTACGCAACACGTGCTTTATCGGCACGTTTTTCGAACCGATTTTTCCACCTACACAGCGGCATCCCAAATTCGTATGAATACTAAATGCAAAATCGAGCACAGTCGAACCCTTGGGCAATTTATGAAGGTCGCCATTCGGGGTAAAAACAAATACTTCTTTGTCATACAAGTTCAATTTAAAATCCGAAATGGCGTCAGCTGTATCTACCTGCTCGGATTCCAGCATCTCACGTACCCCTTTTAGGAATTCATCCATGCCTGTTTCCGCCTTACCACCTTTATACTTCCAGTGTGCTGCTACACCCTTCTCGGCTATCTCATCCATACGCTCCGTACGAATTTGCACCTCCACCCATTTATTATCCGGCCCAAGTACAGTCGTATGAAGGCTCTCATAGCCGTTGGATTTGGGAATCGAAAGCCAGTCTCTTAAGCGCTTCGGATTGGGTTGATACATATCCGTCACTACCGAATAGACCTGCCAACATTCTGCTTTCTCTTTTTCCGGTTCGGAATCCAAGATGATTCGGATTGCAAAGAGATCATAAATCTTATCCACACCACATTGCTGCTTCTGCATCTTGTTGTATATCGAATGGATGGACTTCGTGCGGCCTTTGATATGAAAACGAAGACCAAGCGAGCGCAATTTATCTTCCACCGGACGAATAAAAGCACTTACATATGCATCACGCTGCTGCTTTTTCTCGTTTAGTGCATGCGCAATATCCTTATATATGGTATAGTTGGTAAACTTTAGCGACAAGTCTTCGAGTTCTGTTTTCAGAGCATATAGGCCCAAGCGATGGGCTAATGGGGCATACAGAAAAGATGTCTCTTGGGCAACTTTCCTTCGTTCTTCCGTATCTTCACCCGCATTAAGCGTGCGCATGAGCGCTACTCGTTCTGCTATTATTATCAGCACCACACGTACGTCCTCTGCAAGAGCCAAGAGCAACTTGCGAAAGTTCTCAGTCTCGAGCGACATGTTTTTTTTATACAACGCGTCCACACGCTTTAAACCACTCACGATGGTCCATACTTGCGGGTCAAAAACCTTACACACCTCTTCCTCTGTGGCATCTTTCAGCACAATTGCGCTTACTGCTAATGCACCCAAACCTTCTTCTTTGACCACAATTTCAGCCGTTTGGGTGCGCAAGGCGCGTTCTGCAAGAGGGAGCATTGAAAGCCTCTTGGAAAGCAACTGCTCTTGAGGCTCTGAAAATGATATTTGTAGTTGATTCAACATGATTACTTTTTTTATGAATGCAAAATTACTGCTTTTTTCGCAATTTTACAAGTTTAATATGCTATTTTCACCCCTTTATCTGCGCTTTCGTGCGTTTTTTTATTAAAATAAAAGCAAAAAATTTGCGTATGTAAAAAAAACTTTGTAACTTTGCAGACGATTTTATAGGCGAGCCTTGCAGACACACGGCAAAAACCGTACCCAAACTGCATGATTTGCACTCTTTCTTGAAAAATAATTAAAAAATACCATACAAATGAAAACAATTATTCGTATTCTTTTGGGTTGCGCAGTAGCTTTCCTTTGCTTCATCTGCGTCAACAGTGTTACTACCCCTATCAAGTTTGAGAAAGTTCGCGCTGAGCGTGAGCCTGCTGTTATCAAGAACCTCGTTGCACTTCGTACGGCTGAAAACGAATTCCGTATGCAGAACGGACGATTCACCACTAATCTTGATTCGCTGATTCTCTTTGTTAAAACAGGTACCAAGAAAGAGGTTGTTAAGGAAGGCGCGCTTACTGACAAACAGCTCGAAGAAGGGCTCACCGAGCTCAAGGCTGTGCGCATGATTCAGAAAGCACAGAAAACCGGCAATTGGAAAGAAGTGAAAGAAGCTGGACTTGAGGGCTTCAAGCGTGATACCATCTCCGCACCTCTCCTCACTTCGCTCTACAAGGGGGCTTACGATGAAAAGACTATTGAGGAGATTGTATATGTACCCTACTCCAACGGAAAGAAATATGAAGTGCTCGTTAATGATAATTATTCTACCGCACAAGGTATTCATGTGCCCCTCGTAGAAGTACGTGCCGCATTCGATATCTGGATGGCTGACCAAGATCCACAGGAGCTCGTGAACCTCAACGATAAAGAGGAACAGCTTGGGCACTTTGCAGGTCTCCGATTTGGTAACATCGATGAGCCTAACAACAACGCTGGCAACTGGGAGTAAGGAATGGCTCAGAATGCTAAAGATTGTTTAAATCAGGAATCCACCTGCAATGCGGGTGGATTTCATTTATTATGGAACGCCTTTGCTCTCGTGCCTCAAGCTTTTATTGAAGACGAGAATCCTGATCTGTGGCTCAATTTCCTACGTGAGAGAGTGCCGCACGATCAAGTCATCAGTGCTGCTACCTTTGAGGAACTTAAGCTCGTTTGCTTATACGAAGAAAAAAACGAGAGAGAGCATGTTATTCCTTATATTCTTTCGCGCGCATGTGCGCGAGAAATTACGGATAACGCAGTTTGGGCAATTAGAGAAAACGACAAGCTGGCGGTAGTATGCTTCATAAACGGACAACTGCATCTCGGAAACATCTACGAAGCTACCACTAAGGAGCAAACACTCTATTGGATGCTAAAAATCTACGAAATACTCCAAATTCCTGCATCTGTCATACTGTATCTGCAATGTGGAGAGGCCACTAGAAAACTGATTTCTTCGCATCTGCATGTTGAACCATTCTAATTTTCACTCTCTAATCATATCTGATTATGCGAATCATCAGCGGAACATTTAAGGGGCGAAGAATTATGCCTCCTAAGAATATTACAGCTCGGCCTACTACCGATTTTGCCAAAGAAAGTCTATTCAACCTTCTGCAGAATCGTATGGATTTTGAGGGAGTGGATATGCTCGACCTTTTTGCGGGTACGGGAAGCATCGGACTGGAGTTTATTTCAAGAGGGGCAAGAGAAGTGACGGCTGTGGAACTGGCTCATACACAGCAGAATTTCATTATTTCCACTTGCAAGCTTCTCGGTATTCATAACCTACAAGTTATCAGAGGGGATGTGTTTCGGTTTATAGCCAATTGCCCTGCCAAATTTGATTGCATCTATGCTGATCCACCTTATCAACTCGATATCTTAACCGATATTCCGAATCGTATTTTCGAGCATAACCTGCTTAAGGAGGGCGGACTCTTTGTGCTTGAGCACTCCAAAGCTAACGATTTCTCCAATCATCCCCATTTCTTAGAGCACAAGAAATATGGAAATGTGAATTTTTCTTTCTTTCAATGATGCACTCGCAATTTACCTTACAGAATATGAAACGCTTAAATTTTCTTCTCATTTCACTTTTTATCATCATCCCCTTGCGTGCGAACGTACAAATTACGCATGCACAAGGATGGCTGGAGACCGTCTATGCAGAATGGAATCCAATGACCAATTATGCCGACTATGCCGTTTATATCAAGCCGGCTGGAGGTTCATATAATATTGTAGATCAGCCACTTGTGAGATCGTATGGTAGTTATTGGAGAGTCGATGTACCAGGACTTACGGCCGGACAATATCAACTCAAAGTGTTGCCTCTCGATTCTGCTGGAAGGGAGATACAGGCTGAAGCTGCAGAAACAAATATGCTTACAGTTGCTCCACACGATAGAAATGGATATGCACATTTTCAATATCAAACAGGAGTGGGAGCTTATCAAAACAATGGCACACTCAAAACCGGAGCCAAAGTACTTTATATTACCAAAAACACGGCCAGCAGGGTTTCTACTAACGTCACCGGTGCTGATAAGAATCCATGCGTAGGAATACAATCCATCATTGATGCGTATCAAAAAGGAAAAGAAACGACCCCTATATGCTTCCGTATCATCGGTACGATTCAGCGCTCCGATCTCGACCATATATCCAGTTCTGCGGAAGGACTTCAGATAAAAGGAAGAAACGCGGATAGCGAGCTACAAATCACCATTGAGGGCATCGGAAATGATGCTACATTCAAAGGATTCGGAATCCTCGTAAGAAATGCAGCAAGCGTGGAAATACGCAATTTGGGCGTCATGACCGGATTAGACGATGGCATCTCACTCGATACCGACAACGATCATATCTGGGTGCATCATATCGATGTGTTTTATGGACCTAACAAAGGAGGCGATCAAGCCAAAGGCGATGGCGGAATTGATATCAAAGGCAATTCCAAACACGTTACCATCAGCTATTGCCATTTCTGGGATACAGGTAAGTCTTCTATGTGCGGTATGACCTCCGAATCCGGACCCAATTACATCACCTATCACCACAATTGGTTCGACCATTCTGACAGCCGTCATGCGCGTATCCGCACCATGACCGTACATATGTACAACAACTTCTTCGATGGTATCGCCAAGTATGGTGTAGGAAGCACCATGGGATCAAGCGTTTTTGTGGAGGCCAACTATTTCAAAAATTGCCCGCATCCCATGCTCATATCTAAGCAAGGTACCGACATCCACGATGGCGTAGGTACTTCTGATCAAACCAAAGGAACGTTCTCCGGAGAAGATGGAGGTATCATCAAATCCTTTGGTAATCAGTTTATTGGGAGCTATACATGTGAACCATATAGCGCTACTCGAACTCAACATTTCGACCGCTATGAAGCCGCTTCTCGTAATGAAGAAGTGCCAGCATCTGTAGTATCGCTCCTTGGTAGTCACACCTACAATAATTTCGATACCGATCCTACTCGTATCTATACGTATACCCCTGACTTGGTCGACAGTGTTCCTTCTATCGTTACTGGTCAAAAGGGGGCAGGACGTTGCCAACATGGTGATTTTCAGTTCACCTTTACCGATGCAGATAATGCCGATTATGAGGTAAATACCGCTTTGCGCAATCTCATTGATAACTATACTTCCAGCCTTCTCTATGTATCGGGAGAAAGCAATAGCAATCCGGGCGGAAACGATACCATACCCACTACCCCCAGTGATTCCACCATCACTTCAGGAGACTATCTCTGCATCTTTGAGGGTGGCCAACCCAGCTCAAATTTCTACACCATATCCGGCAACTACAGTTCATCCAAAGGCACCTTCACGTATCAAGGTGTCACCTACAAGTGGTGTCTTAAGTTGGAGTCATCAACGTCCGTAAGCTTCACTACTTCAGAGGAGATGACCCTTATCCTTGGCTTTGACAAAGCTGCAGCCAACATCAAGATTGATGGCACTAAGCAAGTGGCTACCAATGGCATCATCCAATACACCTTGCCAGCCGGTTCGCATCAGCTCACCAAAGCCGACTCTAACAACCTCTATTACATCAATCTCATCCCCACTTCCAGCCAAACGGGCCTTCCCGACACCTCCAGTTCGTCCACGGATAACACTACTGTCCGCAAAATCCTCATCAACGGCCAGCTCTACCTTCTCCATCCCTCAGGAGCCATCTACACTCTCTCGGGCCTTCGCTTGCGCTAAAGCGCGTTCCAAGTTGAGCCTACGGCTCTGTTCCAAGAGCCCTTCGGGCGTTCCAGGAGGTTTCAGGTTCCAGATGGTTCCATTGCGCTGAAGAGCAGGCCAGAAGCCTGCGGCGTTCCAGAGGTTTTCAATAGATGGAATATTGAAGCCTATAGAGCTCCGATAGAATGGGGAGCGCAAAATCTCGAGGCCCCCGATAATCTCAGATTTTTTGGGGGCGTATCGTTCACTTAGCCGCGGATACTATCCGCGTCCCTCTCCCTCTCGCGTCCTTCTCCGTCCATCCTGCCGCCTTCTTAAGGCGTCTCTCTTCCTCCTCCCTCCCTTGCAGGAGCTTCAGCTCCAGGAGCCTCAGCTCCGGGAGCCGGAGGGGGATGTGGGGAGAGCCGAAGAGGGTCTACGAGAGTCGGAGAGGGGTTCTGAGAGTTGGAGAGAGGATAGACCGGTCTCCAGAAATCCCTTGAAGTTCTCTGCTGCCATAAGTGCTTTATCTCGAGCATCCAACTTTAGGTAGGAGCGACAAGTGCGTTCGGAGGAGTGACCCGTCACAGCTATAATTGAGGCCAAACCAACACCTGCGGCATAGGCGTTCGTTGCAAAGCTTCGGCGAGCCGTATGCGTTGAGATCATATCGCAAAAGCGCAGAGAGGGCTTGTTCGTTTCGCTTGATGAATCAAACACCGCCAACTGTTGCCATCCTAACATCTCGCCAAGAAGACGAAGATGGTGGATGATTGTGTGGAGTTTTATGTAGGGTAAACGGCCTTCATACTTGTCCAATATTGCCTTCACCCGCTTATCCAGTGGGATAAATACCACTTTCTGGGTCTTCTGTTGTACCAAACGAATAAACTCCTGACCATTCAGCACCACGATCATCTTCGAATTAATCCGCCTATAGTCAGAATAACGTTGTCCTGTCAGGCAACCCACTATGAATACATCCCTGGAATAGTTGAGATACCGCAGCAGAGTATTACTGACCTCTGTATATGGTTGACCCGTTTTCCGTTTGACTTGATGTTTTTTCAAATGCCCTTCTACTGCCTTTTTCGTAGATAAATCCAAGTTTTGCATGGCATCTATCTGCTCTGGACGGAGGATGATTTCATCCACTTCCTCCTTGCAAGGAACAAACTGAGGGTTCTGAAAATCTGTGCATTGCGTTTTATTCTCCCGATACGCCACTTGCATCACAGTGCGAATACTGCCCATGCGCGTATTGATGGTATTGGGCTTGAAGCCATTGTCGCGCATGAACTTGATAAACTTTCGCTGAAACTGCATCGTTACGTCATCTAATCGAATGCGCTCTTGAGTCTGTTCCTCATATCGCTTCAGCGTTGAGAGTAGCGCTCTGAGAATCTTCAGATAACCCTCGCTTACCAATTTTGAATGGCGCTGTTTGGTGCGCGCCCCAGTCTCAAGATCGATGACGTACTGAGCAAGGTAATCCACCAGATAATTCTCGTTTTGATGCATCGATAGCATTACGGCAGTGTGGCTGATGGTGGCGTATACTATCTGGTGAACAATCGATTTGGCGGTCTGAGGATCAAACGAACCTTCAAACTGGTGCTTTATCTGCATCATCATCGAGGCAAAGTCGCAATAACTGATTCCCATGCTTCGCATCATCATATTGGGAGTGTACTGAAGCGAACGATATTTTTTCCATTCGGATTCTTTAATCATTATTCTGAGGCTGATTTTATATATTTTTCCCTCATGTCTTACTCGAGCTCTTACGCTTCCATACTCTTCGTATCCTTTCTTTGATGACTTAATAAAAACAAAGTCCATAATGCAAATGTTTTAAATAATTACCTACTCCATATCTTTTTCCCTGTCTGCAACTTGGAGCGAGCGCCTGAGGGCCTGTGAGCACTATTCACACAGATTCGCCTGCAAAATTAAGCATTTATCTTTATTTATGCAAATATCTCCTTCTTTTTTCATCAAAAATTTGGTCGAATAAAAAAATCGTATTATCTTTGCAGCGGATTTTTTTTGGGGACTTATATAAACCCATATATGCCTATTATGAAGCATCTGGCTTACATATTCGTTTTCCTGCTGAGTATCGGTTTTGGCGTTTGCGATCTTCAGCAGCATTCCGCTGACATTGTGCCGACAGAGTCTGCGGATTGCTATCTGTCTGAGCCCGATACTCAATTGCCGTGTGGACTATTAGGGCAAACCTTATACAGCCTGCAGGGAGGAAGGGCAGAATCGGCTACTCCTACACATTTCAGTACCAATGCGAATCGGCCTTCCTTCGGCAAAAACAGAAGCCGAACGGCTTTCTTGCGCATGATGCTTCATCATTACCAACCTTTTTATATCCTTTTCCGCGGTAAGGTTCGGATGGAATCCGCACCTTTCGCCACCTACCCTTGCAAGGCATACTTTGTTTATGCACTGCAGCGATTGTTGTGTTAGATACCCTCTCCTATTTGTTTTCTGAGTATTAACCTACACATTTTCCCGAATTATGTTATCCATTTTATCTCATCCTATTATCATAGGATGCACATTAGTCGTAGGGCTGGTGCTGCTTCTTAAAGGAGCCGATTGGCTCGTATGCGGAGCATCCAACCTTGCTAAAAAGCTGCAAATCAACGACTTAATTATCGGCATGACTATTGTTGCTTTTGGCACATCTATGCCCGAGTTTGTAGTGAACATCGTGTCGGTAGCGAATCATTCTACCGATTTGGCTATCACCAATATCCTCGGCTCCAACATCATCAATACCTTAGTCATTGTTGGCATTTCTGCACTCATATACCCTTGCATCGTTCAGAAAAGTCTCTTACGTCTGGACTTGCCCCTGAATATTGCAGCAGGCGTGATGGTGCTCTGTTGTGTGATTTACAGCCTTCCTATGACCTCTGATTTTCGAGGTATATCGCGCTTCGGGGGCATGATGCTGTTGCTCGTCTTTGCAGTTTTTCTTTATTTTAACCTCCGATCGGTTAGCAAGCTACCAGCCAATTCTACTCCACCCTCCGTATCTATCAGAAAGAGCATCATGTGGATTGTCATTGGGCTGATATGTCTGGTGTTGGGAGGAATGATGATTGTGAAAAGTGCTACTATTATTGCGCAACGATTAGGAGTGGCAGAAGCCATCATCGGACTCACTATCGTGGCCTTGGGAACCTCCTTGCCCGAATTGGCCACTTCTGCTGTTGCGGCTTTTAAACACAATAGCAATATTGCTATTGGCAATGTGGTGGGGAGCAACATCTTTAATGTGTTTTTCATACTCGGAGCCAGTGCCATCATCCGACCTTTGCCTGCTTATTCGGGCTTGATAACTGACGCCCTGCTTACGGCTGTAAGCGCCACTTGTATGTGGGTACTGGCCGTATGCAATAAGCAGCATACGATTCATCGCTGGGGTGGCATCATCTTGCTGCTCATCTATGCAGCTTATCTCTATTATCGTATTTGTGGGGTCTAATCGAATCCACCATTATTTATACACTAATCAACTAATATTTTGACTATGTCAACTATTCCGCAAACGCTGAAAGAAATTGTCAGCACCAACAATAACATCACCTCTTCTTCCACCTTCTTTGGTCTCATCACCCGCTTGATGTATCAGCCTACTGAAAGTCGCTTAAGATTTATTGATCGATATTACGGCCCTACTCTTTGCGAACCGCTCCTGCATATCTTTTCGATGAGCGACCAATCGCTGGATAAACAGATAGTTCATGAGAAGCATTATCAGCAGAACTGCAACGGCAAGATGCTCCTTGAGTGTTGTGTTTCGGATGATAAAGAGTTCGTAGCCATGCGTCTTTGCGAGTTTGATAAGATTGATTACCTTCCCATCACTGAAGTGCGTTTCTTGCAAGGCTCCCTCGCCAAACAAGTCGCCCATTTCTTCGAACTCTAATATCCTACTACCCATCAGCTCCTCCCCTTCCGACCTGCCGCCTCCATAGGCGGCAGGTCTCTTTCTGCCTCTCCCATTTGCCCCAAAAATCTCGGTGCCCCCAAAGAGCTTCGCTCGAATGGGCTTCGTATTGTTTATTGGTAGGAGATAATATCTCCGTCCTTTCAAGCAGCAGAGCTGCAGGTCATTCCGACCTTCCTGCCGACTCTATTGGGGCCCCCAGAGAGCTTCGCTCGAATGGGGAGCGCGGAATCGGAAGTCGGCTCAACTGCAGCAGAGCAGCAGGTCATTCCGACCTTCCTGCAGACCTTATCGGGGCCCCCGAAAATCTCTGATTTTTGGGGAGAGCGGAGGCCAAGTGCCGAATCCTCGGGGCCCCCAAAGAGCTTCGCTCGAATGGGGAAAAGGAAGAATGACGTAGCGCTTCATTTCGAGTTCCTCGAAATCATTTAGCGCAGTCCATTCTGACGTCGTCGCCCCGCTGATTAAGTGGAGCGGCAATCAGCCTTGCGACCCAAGTGCCGACAATATCGGGGTCCCCATCGAGCTTCGCTCGAATGGGGAGCGCGGAATCGGAAGTCGGCCCAACTGCAGCAGAGCTGCAGGTCATTCCGACCTTCCTGATGAACGCGCATCGCCC
>CAMGMU010000048.1 GCA_946059305.1 uncultured Bacteroidales bacterium
TTGACCCCAACGCCAACACGACCTTCGCCACCATCTCCTCGACCGTGCAGCTCCCCGCAGGCTCCGGCTCTGCTAATAGCGGCAGCGGTAGCGGCTCGCAGACCCCTTCGGGTGGCTCGCAGGCTCCTTCGGGTGGTAGCGGCTCGCAGACCCCTTCGGGTGGCAGCGGCTCGCAGACCCCTTCGGGTGACGGCACCGAGACTGGCGGCTCTGATACTGACGGCGGTGATGGTGGCGGTGATTAATCAGTAGCCGGCTTCGAGCGAGTTTAAAAACGAACGCGCGCCCTACGGGCTATCTAACGAATCTAACGAATAATTCCCCTCGCATTCGTGTAATTCGTGTGATTCGTGTTCAAAAAAATCACTCGTTTACAGGCAATCAAATGCGATTCGTTTTCAAAACAAATATTCGTGTGATTCGTGAGATTCGTGTTCGATTAATTGCGATTCGCGTTCTAAATTCGAGTTCACCTATGAAAGCTAACTACCGCTCTTGGGTGCAGCTGATGATAGCAGTCGTTGCCACCTTGTTTGGGCTGACGCTGGTAGGTCTCTCACTCTTTATGCCACCTCGTGGCGTCATCGACCCAACCGTACTGACCGCCTATGGCGAGACCCTCACTTTCGTAGGAGCGCTCATAGGTATTGACTATAGATATAGGGAGAAGCCGCCCCCGGGGCAGTAGCCCGGCGGCTTGCCCTACGGGCGTTCCAAGGGGCCGGAGGCCGTTCCAAATAGTTTCAAGTGGTTCCAAGGGCCCTGCGGGCGTTCCAAGGGCCGGAGAGGGCGTGATTCGGTAATACAAAAAAACTGGTACCCAGAGGATACCAGCTTAGTGAGCCACTAGCCGGACTCGAACCGGCGACCCACGCATTACGAATGCGTTGCTCTACCAACTGAGCCATAGTGGCAGTTGCTCCGAGAGAGTCAATCCGACCCTTATTTCTCAGAAGCGAGTGCAAAGGTACTGCTTTTTTTTGACATGGCCAAATATTTGATAAAAAAAAGCACTTTTACCCTGCATTTTTCGTAAAAAAGCCCCTATCTCAGCCCTATACAATCTCTTTTCCAAATGGGAAACAGCTTCCCAACGCCAATTTAAAATGTTGCATTCCGAAGGGGATCCCCACGATGGTGATGCAGAAAATCACGCCAATCGCAAGATGCGTGAGCGCTATCTCCCACCAGCCGCAGAGTATCCACACGAGATTCATAATCGTGGATAGGCAACTCGTTTCGCCTGCCGAATCGCGCAATTCATGTCCAAACGGCCAAAGGGCAAAGGTGCCGAACTTAAACAGTTGCACGCCAAAAGGGATGCCGATAATCGTGATGCACATCATCAGACCGGCCAACCAATACATCAGCGCAACCAGAATGCCGCCTAAAAGCAGCCAACAAATATTACCAATAAACTTCATAATAAATATAGGTAGGATCTAATAATTCCCATATTCGAAAAGATAATGATTCATTGTGGGTAACAAGCTCCATCAACAATCGAGCCATCCGGTGGGGCACTCTTCTTCACTATAGAAACGTTACCGCTTGACAGCTCGGTAAATAGTGGAGATCCCGAAGGTTTGCGTCTGATAGGTAGCGCTCGCAAAGCCAGCTTCCTCAAGTTTACGGAGCATCGCATCGCCCCACACGAAGCGCTTGACAGAATGGTAGAAATACGTAAACGAGCCAATATCTCCGCCCGTAAGGATTGCGCCAAAAGCAGACATTACAAACTTGAAATAAAACGTATAAAGCGCAGATACAATAGGGTTCTGAGGGTGCGAGAACTCGAGGATCATCAGTTCGCCCCCAGGCTTCAGCACACGATACATCTCCTTAAGCCCCTGCTCGAGATTAGAGAAGTTCCTCACGCCATACGCACACGTCAGCAAGCCAAACGAAGCATCCGCATAGGGCATCTCCAATGCGCTACCTTTCGTAAACGTTATCGCATCCTGCATGCCCTTATCCGCAGCTTTCTTCTGCCCTATACGCATCATCTCCGTGCTAAGGTCGATACCTTCCACATGGCGAGCCTTGCCTTTTCTTACGAGCTCAATAGCCAAATCGCCCGTGCCGATAGCCACATCGAGCGCCTCTGCATGGGTAGAGAGAATACCCCTTACCGCCTGCCTGCGCCAGCGTTTATCTATACCCAACGAGGTGGAGTGATTGAATGTATCGTATTGAGAAGCAATATGATCAAACAGTGAACCGATATCTTTCATTTCAGCGGATGAAATTCATCGCCTGACGAGGCTCGTAAACGGGCTCTTGAGCAGGCTGATTATGGAGTTTCTTCAAGAGATAAGCCATGTTTTTAGCCAACGTACGCATCGTTTGCATCCCCTCCAAATCTTGGGCAGCTTCGCCTGCATTGCGGCCATAAGCGAGATTCCAATACTGGGAGGTAACGATAGGCATATTCGTCATTTGGAACGGCATGAGCAGCGCCTGATAGGCCGAGGTAGCACCTCCGCGTCGGCACACAGTAACGGCCGCAGCCGGCTTACCGCAGAAAGCAGCACTACCCGCATAGAGCATGCGTTGCTGCAAGCAAAGCAGTTGACCGGAGGGTTGTCCGTAATAAACAGGTGAGCCTACGATAATAGCATCCGACGACTGCATTTTCTCGATAATCTGATTCACGGGATCATCCCCGAAAATGCACCTATTGGCCCCCACACAACGCATGCAAGCGATGCAACCGCGTACGGGCTCATTGCCAATCCAAATAATCTCGCTATCGATGCCCTCTGCTTTCAGCTGCTGGCTGATTTCAGAGAGGGCGGTAAAGGTATTACCCTCGCGATGAGGGCTGCCGTTTAAGAGAAGAACGTTCATATATCAACGAATAAAATGGTCATACATGAGGGTAAGGGTGCGGGTGAGCACATTGTGGTCGGCAGCATCCGAGCCGGTAGGATCGATAGTGGCGGGATCCATAGGTTCGTATGAACCGGTACTGATGACCACAAAGCCGAATTTCTTCTCCGGCGAGAAGAACATCGCGCTCCGCATGCCGTATGCATCGCCGGTGTGTCCAACGAGGGTATCGCCCGGAGAATAGCGGTCGGTTGTCCAAAGCGTCAAGCCATAATTTTCATCCGCACTACGCGGACGCTGCATCTCGCGAGCAAGCGCTTCCGGCAGAATCCGTACGCCCTCGGGAGAGATACCATAATTCATGTGCATCATCATATAGCGAGCCAAGTCGGGCGCAGAGATTTTCATGCCGCCTGTAGGCGAAAAAAGTGGCGTATCATAGCCTATTCGGTAATCGCGGAAACGCTCCGTACGGGGCTCGTAAGCTTCGGCATCGGTGCATACATATTCGCCCGAACCGTCTTCGCTAAGTTGATAGAGCGAAGCAAAACGCGATGCATCCAGCGAGTCCACCATATAGCCGCCATAGAGCCCAAGCGGACGGAGGATATGCCCTACGATATATTCATGAAAGCGCTCGCCCGTAATTTTCTCCAAAAACGAGCCGGCTAAGTTGAGGTTGAGATTGCAATACTCATAGCCGCAACCGGGGCAGTAATCGTTGTAGGCATTCGCATAATCGGGATTGACGCTCGGATTGATGGCGTCAAGGGTAAAATAGCCCTCGTTATCGTTGATTGACGAAGTATGCGAGAGCAACATCTCGAGGGTGATTACCGTGTCAGGATAACGGGGGTTGCGAATAGGAAATCCGGCCAATTCCGACACGTCCGTATCGAGCGATACCCTCCCCTGCTCCACTTGCTGCAAGAGGGCCGTGGTGGTAAACGACTTACTGATAGAGGCGATGCGGAAGAGGCAGTCGGGAGTCAAAGGTGTACGTGATTGGACGTTCTTATAACCAAAGCAATGGTTATACACAATCGCGTTGTTTTCTACCAATACCACCTCCAATCCGGCATTGCGGATGCTATCGAGAAAAGCAGCTTCTGCTTTCTCAAAAGCGGCAGAACGGCGGTCTAAATCCGACTGACAAGAGCTTGCCAAACATACCATAGTGGCAAGGAGAAGGAAGGGATAAATACGTTTTTTCATATCCTTAATTGTTTTTGTTTGCGTGAGGGATAACGTTGTTTATGAAGGGGATAACTTTGTTTTAGTAAGGGATAATGCGTTTGACGGCTATGGGTTATCCTGCTTGAGGGCATTCACGAGCATGCCGCAAGCGGCCAGAATATCTTCGCCACGCGACTTGCGGATGGTGGTGGTTACACCATGTTGATTGAGGTAATCAGCAAACGCCTGCATCTGCTTCTCGTTGGTGCCGGGGAAAGGCTGATTGACTCCCGCATGGAAGCGGATAAGGTTCACTCGGCAATGGGGCGAGAAGGGGGTGAGCAACCTTACGAGTTCGCGTGCATAGCGCTCGGAGTCGTTCTTTCCGCCCCACACGATATACTCAAAGGAAAGCCTGCGCTGATGCCTGAAATCCTGCTGACTCACCCAATCGAGCACCTGACGAATGCTGCGAAGTTTCTCTGCGGGCATAATCTCTGCGCGTTCGCTTACAAATGGGTTATGGAGCGATACCGCCAAATGGCATTCGCTTTCTTTCAAGAACCGATCCAAGCCTTCGCCCGCCCCCACGGTGGATACCGTGATGCGATGAGGCGACCATGCACAACCATAATCAGCGGTCATGATCTCCAAACTGCGGAGCACGTTGGATATATTATCCATCGGTTCACCCTCACCCATATACACGAGATTGGTGAGCGGGCCAAGCCCCTGCACTGCATCTTGCGGCAGCGGTTTCTTATCTGATGTAAGGGGGAAAAAGAGTATCTGATTGAGGATATCAGCCGCAGAGAGATGCCCATGAAAACCGAGCGTTCCAGTCATGCAAAATCGGCACCCCATTCGGCATCCGGCTTGGGTGCTCACGCACAAGGTAGCGCGCACCACATCCTCCGGCAGCGCATTATCCACATCCGCAGCATCCACCACGGGGATATACACGCTCTCTACATACTCTTTGCCGCGGGAGGTGCTTACTTCAAAGAGGTACTTACGCGTGCCATCTTTTGACACGGCTTCCGCTACTGGCGCTCTCCTGCCGGTATCATAGCGTTCCTCCAGCAATTGACGACCCGATAAGGAGATATTGGTCATCTCCATAAACGTCATGGCGCGTTTTTGATACAGCCATTCCGCAATCTGCTTGCCTGCGAACTTCTTCAATCCGCAACTGAGCGCCACTTCTTGCAGCTCCTTCAGCGTTTTACCAAGTAATACTTCTTTCATATTTTCGCGAAGCCGCAGCTCCGTTGGTTAATACAATTTTATCGGATGCTACCGGAGAGGTCGCGACGCGTTTTCTTCTCCGTGCGTTTAAACGCGCGCATCGCCATCAGCGTGAGGATGAGGATGATCAGCGGGAGGCAAGCCGGCCAAGCGATATGCCAATCGAGCTCAAAGCGAGCGGTGCAGAAAAACACGTACATGGCGAGCATAGCGTAATAGCCCAACACGCCAAAAATAGGCAGGATGGATACTTGCGCCAAAATCACGAGGTCCTTGAGTTTGGTCGCGCGTATATCTAACACGAGCATCAAGAGCGCCAATACCGCCATCAGAATAGCCAAAACGGGCAATGCCCAAATGCTCATAATAGAGGCTCCCTGCTTCGTAGAAAGCACCTGACCGTTGTCATCGGTAGTGGCATACGTAAACGACTCATCCACTACGAGCTGATTATTCGCGTCATACGTGCGCGCGTTGATAGACGCAAAATCCATGGTGAAATAATGCATAGCATCCTCCTCCGAAGAGAAGTATACCGGCGAGAAAAAGCAGAGCATGACACTACATGCTGCCGCCAAAAGAAGATAAAGATTCTGTATTTTCATATTCGTAATCGTATTAACTAAAAGCAAGATTATAAGTAACTTACGGGTGATTCCATCGAAGACCAACTATAGGAAATGCCATCGAGGTCCAACTATAGGAAATGCCATCTAATTATTTTCCGGCACTACAACGATACGCTCCGTAGCCGATGCGGTCACATGGCCGAAACCGCCAATCACATTGCTAAACACTTGGATGCCTTCCAGATTTCCCAACTCATTAAATGCGTCTTGAATCTCCTCAATAATATCCGTCATATCCTCAAATTCGCTATCGGAATCGGATTGCCAGAAGTCGGGCACACTGTTATAGTAATAATCACCAGCAAACATCGATGCAACATTGCGATAGTAATCTTGTGAAACCACCTTCACCTCTACCACAATCGAATCCGTTATAGTATAGGATCTATTTTCATTGTTTGTATACGGATGGTAACATGCTTTGATAGGAAACGACACTTCGGTTCCGTAGGTATTGACATTATGATACAATCCATTCGAGCGCGCACCCCAATAGCCAGAACTTACGGAGCAATTGACATTTTCGTATTTCTCAAACCCCAATCCGCGACTATAGATGTAGCTCGTAATTCCGTATTCATCATAAAGAGTATCCTTATATACGGGTTGGGAGTTCTCGTCATATCCAGCATATATCGACGTTATATGATTACGCCAATATGCATATTCAACGAAATTCAAGATGGTGCCCTCGCTGCCCATATAGGGTGGCATAAACACGTCACACTCAAAAAAGTTAATATTCCATTTCGCCTTGGAGAACTTCTTATTATAAACTTCCGAACCCGCAAAATGCGGAATCAGTTGAGCAGCAGCGGCTTGATTGGGAAAATTGGGATGCGAAGCTCGTATGCGCACCGAATCACCGGGCTGAAACACATAGTCATTCCGATAGGAATACGCTAATTGATTCCAGAGAGTATAGTTATTATCGTTGTAATAAAAAATCGTATCGGGCACACAGGTGAGCATCTGCCATTCGCCGTTATTGATTTGCATCTCCACCACGGCATCCGTAACCCAATTACGCTGCACACCTGTCCAATAGGCACTATCACTATTCGGCGTAGAAGCAGAGGGGATGGGCTCTTGCTTGGCATCTGCAAAAAACTTGCTCGAATTGAGGAAGATACGTGGCGTTTTGCCTGCTTCCAGGTTGGCTGTGAGCACCAATTGCTCCTGTTCGATCTCGCCCTTATATTCGATGGTCTTATAGAAAAAATCACACGAGCTGAGTAGTAGAGCCGAAAGAATAAGAATATATATGCGTTTCATACAGGTCAAAATTTAAATGTATAACTGATACTCGGCAAGATGGGGAAAAGCGAAATCTGCGTGAGTTCGATTTTGTTGGTATTCTGATTGCTATAATATTGCGGAATCACCATGTACGGATTGGCTCTGCAATAGACGTTGTAAATACTGATATTGAGCAAATGCTCTGCGTCTTTGCACCACGCATATTTGCCGGATTGCAAGGTGCGCAGATGCTTGTCCATTCGCTCCGGGTTGTTCCAAATCTTGCGTTTCTGCTTGCGAGTAGGCTCTTTCTGCCCCCAAGTGGAGTACTTATGCGGGAAATGGAAATTGATGCCGAGGTCTAAGCGATGGTAATCAGGCATCTTGTAGTTGTTTCGCTCAGGTATATATTGAATATCCTCTCCGTTAACGGGGTCCGCAAAATACTGCGTAACGAGCGTTCCTCTCGTACCAGTTCCATACACAAACGTGCCGGCAAGGTCGATTCGGCGGTTGATCTGATACTGCAGGGTGATAGAGAGGTCGTGCTCTCTGTCGTATTTAGCATGAAACGGCTTGCCACCGTTGATTTCCTCACCAGGGCGATCGAACTGACGCATCGTTCGGCTCCACGTGTAGCCAATCCATCCGGTTACAGGGCCTACTTTGCGCTGGAGCAGCAGCTCTACGCCATAGCTCCATCCATCTCCAAGCGACACTTTGTTTTGCCACGTTTCAGCCGCTCCGAAGAATGAAGCACCCTCTTTATATTCGAGCAGATTAACCGAACGTTTATAATAGCCCTCTACCGATGCTTCTACCTGATTGCAGATATTATAACTCAATCCGGCAGCTACAATCATAGAGTGCATCGGGGCGATGTTTTTCGTAACCGGCACCCAGAGGTCGGTAGGCATCGAAACCGAAGAGTTGGTGAGCAGATGCACGTATTGCGTAGAATACGAATAGGATGCTTTGAATGCAATATCCTTATTAATAAACGCGCGCACGCTCGCGCGAGGCTCGATAGAAGGATACACCTTGCCATCGATGGCATAAAGCGAACCGCGAGCACCTACTATCAGTTTCAGCCATTTCCATGGCGACCAACTGTCTTCTATATAAAGAGCGGCCTCGTGTCCATGAAGCGTACCATCAGTCATCGTGGAGTCAAATGTAACCCCGCCAACCGGGAGATAATCATCAAGGTTTTCTGACGAAAAGAGGAAAAACGAATTAACTTCCGGACGGAAATTATGATACGTATATTCCGCACCAAAGGTGAGGGTATTGTTCGGCAGCGGCGTCCAGCAGAAATTGGATTGCAGCATCAGGTCGCGAAGCGAAGAGCTGTACGTCATTTTCTGATCAAACTCCGAGCTGTCGTTTTCATAATAATCCTCATACGCCATCGATTGCTTGAGACTGTAGCGGTAGCGGGTATAAGAGAGCTGTGTATTGCTGAAGAGTCGGGCATTAAACCGATGCTCCCAATTTACAGCCGCGAGGAGGTTACCCCAATTCATGTGGAAACCAAACTTCGTGCGGTAATAGTATTGCGGGTCACGCTCAATATCAAACATATTGGCATATACCGCATCATCCCCCATATAGAACGATCCGGAAAGCTTATTGTCGTTGTCAGCAAACGTATGGGTAACCTTGGCGTTGACATCATAGAAATACGCACCTCCGTTCATCATGGGGACATCAGGAATAGCAGCCGTAGTCAAGGTCATGATGGGTGATACAAGCGCATCGAAATAGGTGCGACGAGCTGACACATTGAAGGTTGTGGTGCCGGTAGAATCCTTGATATGGGGAATAGGGCCTTCTACATTGAATTTGGCCGAGAGGAGACCTACAGAGACATTTCCATGGTAACTCTCGGTATTGCCATCGTTTTGCCGCACATCGATAATGGATGAGAGTCGGCCGCCATATTGCGCAGGGAAATTGCCTTTGTAGAGGGTCACATTTTTGATAGCATCCGCATTGAACACGGAGAAGAAGCCCATCAGGTGGTTGACGTTGTAAAGTGGTACGCCATCGAGCAACATCAGGTTCTCATCGGGACCTCCACCGCGTACGTACAAGCCCGCACTACCCTCTTGACCCGATTGCACACCCGGCAGCAACTGAATAGCTTTGAGCACGTCCACCTCACCCGCTATCATCGGGATATTCTTGATTTGCTCAACGGGTACTTCAATAGCCGACATCTGTGCACTTTGCGGACCGGAGATACTTTGATGTCCAATCACCTCCACTTCCTGCAAGCGCGTGTTGGATTGCACGCTTAAGTTTATGAGCACATCGGCTTTGAGTTCTACAAACCTCACCTCTGAAGGCGCATAACCTACATAGCTCACTTGAATAGCATGAGGGCCATCCGGCAGCGTTAGCGAATAGAAACCCGAAGTGTTGGTAATCACGCCCTGGTGCGAGATGGTGTCATACACGGAGGCACCAATTAGTCGTTCGCCTGATTCCAAGTCCGTCACATAGCCGTTGATGGTGTGGCGAGACTGCGCCAACGCACTCCAACAGATGAGCAAACACATAATAAGTGTGTGTGTTCTTTTCATAATTTTTCCGTTTTGATTAAACGCTGCAAAATTACTAAAAAAAATTGTGTCATGCAATAGATGTGACGAAATCGGGAGACTTGCATAAGTTTTTCTTCTCAAAAATAGCATAACTCGTTGACAATCAATGCATGCATTTTTACAGCAAGTAAGTTTTTTATTTCGTCACACTTCTGCTTTTGCAACAAAATTGCTATCATTAGGCCTCTAAAAGGATGACTTTCCCGTCTGCAAGGCGATATTTCTCGCCTGTAGCCGGACAAATAGCTATACCTTCTGCATCAAACGTCAACTTCTCGCCATAGCGGCTCACCCACCCTTGTTGTCGTGCAGGATTGCCCACCATAAGTGCATAAGCCGGTACGTCTTTGGTGATTACGGCTCCTGCTCCAATCAGACAATATTCTCCGAGCGTATGGCCACACACGATGGTGGCGTTCGCCCCTACAGAAGCGCCTTTGCAAAGGAGCGTGGGGCGATACTCGTGTTTCCGACTCACAGCTGCACGAGGGTTGAGCACATTGGTGAACACCATGCTCGGACCTAAAAACACATCGTCTTCCAAGCGCACACCCGTATAAACCGACACATTATTCTGAATCTTACAGTTGCGCCCGATTACAACCTCCGGAGAGATGACCACGTTTTGACCAATATTGCAATCCTCCCCTATCGTGCAGCCTTGCATGATATGGGAGAAATGCCAAATGGTAGTGCCCTCGCCGATGACGCTACCATCGTCAACGAAAGCAGAAGGATGAATACGTATCATGAGCTAAATGAACGTAGATAGCAGATAACTGCAGATGAGAGCAGCATACTGACTATTATGATGAACTACTGAAACAGTTTGAAAATATCATTACCATTGGCATAGATAAGTAATGCCAAAAGCAAGTAAAATCCGATATTATTGGCTATCTCAAGGAATTTATCAGACGGTTTTTTGCCCGTAATCATTTCCCAAAGGAGGAAAAGCACGTGACCGCCATCCAAGCCCGGGATGGGGATGATATTCATGAATCCGAGTATGATAGAGAGGAAAGCGGTCATCAACCAGAACTGATGCCAATCCCACATAGCGGGGAAGAGACTTCCGATTGCACCGAAGCCGCCAAGCGACTTGGCCCCCTCCTTCGTGAACACCAGTCGGAACTGCTTCACGTAATTCTTGAGCGTTTCCCACCCAAAGCGTATCCCGGCCGGAATCGACTCAAAGAATCCATAGCTGATATGGCGCAGTTCGAGATATTGCTCGGGCATCACCACTCCTACCCCAATACGCGCTTCATCGCCAATAAACATCCGTGCAAACCCACGTTCGCCTGCACGATCATAAATCACGGTGATGCTGTCGCAAGGATGCTTCTGAATCTCAGCCGTCACATCCTGATACATACTCATCATCTTGCCGTTGACGCCAATCACGCTATCTCCGGGCAACATCCCCGCTTTGGCAGCAGGACCATCCGGCAACAACTCGTTGACTACAAAGGGGAATCGATAATCGATGAATCGTGCGCCACCTGCCGCCAGAATCTTCTGATCGAAGTCCTGCGAGAGGGTTAATGAGAGGGTATCGCCATCGCGCAACACGCGAATATTATGTTCGCCCTCAATCACCATCCAATTCACAAGATCGGAGAGCGTTTCAGGCACCCGTTCGCCCACCTGCACGATGCGGTCACCCTGCTGAAAGCCCTCTGCGAGCATCTCATCGGAGTATTGAAGACCGTAGGTAGCGTTCTCCAGCGGCAGATAACTCTCGCCCCAATGGCAAAGGATAGCCGAATAGATGATGAAGGCGCCGATGAAGTTCACGAGTACACCACCAATGATAATCGGCAGACGCTTCCATGTGGATTGTGCGCGATACTCCCATGGCTTCGGCTCAGAGCCGAGCTGATCAGCCGTGGTCGTTTCATCTACCATACCGGCAATCGCGCAATAGCCCCCCAACGGCACCCAGCCAATACCGAACTCTGTCGTTTCGGGGTACTTGCGCCAATCGTCGTCAGCCAGCAGCGGCAAGTCTTCTTCCTCTATCAAGGTGAACTTCGGATGCCCCTGCCTGCGCAGAATCGGACGACCGAAATTGAAGTCCTGCTCTATCGAATCCCACTCCTCATCCGTGAGCGGCTTCTTGCCCTCAAAACGCTTGCGCACTTTCTCGTCTTTGTCGTTTTCCCAAAGGAGCGGATTACCATCAGCATCCAGCGCCACCTTCTGATTCTCCTTCACGTTCTTCGCGAAAAAGCGCACCTGCCATTTGCCATTGATTCTCTTGAGGCGAATGAGCGAGAATTGGGGGTTGAAAAACATATAAAATTTATTCACACGAACGCCAAAAATGCGGGCGAAGGTGAAATGTCCGAGCTCATGAATCATCACGAGCAACGACAAACTCAAAATCAATTGAAGTATTCTAATCAGTATCGTCATATCAACATGAATTATCTTTCAAACTATCTTATCTGCCTACCAAATCGGCAGCAATCCTGCGAGCCTCGGCATCAGAAGTCACATAATCCTCATAGGATGGTTCGCTCACGAAAGCGGTCTTATCCATCGTCTTTCGGATAACATCGCTCATCTCGAGGAAGCCCATTTTTCCTTCTCTGAAGGCGAGGTTGACCACCTCATTGGCAGCATTCAGCACACAGGGCATATTGCCTCCTCGATGCATGGCTTCATAAGCGATACGAAGGTTTGGAAAACGTTCCATATCGGGTTTCTCAAACGTGAGGTTGGCGGTCTTGAAGAGGTCGAGCCGCGGAAATCCGGCACCGAGTCGCTCAGGAAAAGTGAGGGCATATTGGATAGGCAAACGCATATCCGGCGCACCGAGTTGCGCTTTTACGGCACCATCCGTGAACTGCACCGCCGAATGAACAATGCTCTGCGGATGCACCAATACCTCAATCTTTTCCACATCCACGCCAAACAGCCATTTGGCTTCAATCACTTCAAAACCCTTATTCATCATCGAAGCCGAGTCGATGGTTATTTTCGCACCCATATCCCAATTCGGATGACGAAGCGCGTCAGCAGCTGTTGCTCGGCGGATTTGGTCGAGCGTCCATGTACGGAAAGGTCCTCCTGAGGCGGTAAGAAGAATCTTCTCGATTTCGCTCCGGTCTTCGCCCACAAGGCTCTGGAAGATAGCCGAATGCTCTGAATCCACGGGTAGAATAGGCGCATGATACTGCTCTGCGAGGGCACAGATGAGTTCGCCCGCCACTACGAGCGTCTCCTTGTTGGCGAGAGCTATGGTCTTGCCTGCGCGGATGGCTTCTATCGTTGGACGCAAGCCCGCATACCCTACCATGGCAGCCACCACGATATCAATCGATGGCATCGTTACCATCTCCGCTATCGCATCAGCGCCTGCCCACACTTTCATCATCTCTGCATCCGCACCAAGAGCCGTTTGGAGCTTTTGCTTAAGTTCGAGATACAAACTCTCATCGGCTATGCACACCACCTCCGGACGGAAATCGCGCGCCTGCTCCACCAACTTATCTACTGATCGGTGCGCACATATAGCATACACCTCAAAACGCTCCGGATGTTCGCGAACCACCTCTAAGGTTTGCGTGCCTATCGAACCGGTAGATCCTAATATTGCAAGTTTTTTCATTTTGTCGGTTTATATATAACAATTAATCGAATTTTCTACTTTACTCAGCAATCTCTGCTGTAGGATTGTCAATAGTGTCAACGTCTTTACTAATACCTAAATAATCTTCTGCCATGATTGTTAATAGCCTTCTTGTCAGAATGAAATTACAGACTCTGGGTCAAGAGCCCTTCCTGAGCACCATAGTTGATACCCTACGAGGGTCTCTCCAGAAGCCAAACCGATTGTCTCGCCAGCGCGCACATATTCGCCTGCGCGGTGGAGCGGCCGAGCAATCCGGCTATAGATACTCAGATAGTCGGCATCGTGCTGGATAATCATCGTCCAGCCGTCTTGCACAGCATACTGCGCACTCACGATGGTGCCGTTGAGCACGGCATCCACGTGTTGATCCTTGGTGGCGCTTATCCTCACGCCCTGGAATCCGTTGGGGTTAAAATGCTCCACCACTACACCCGATACGGGACGGAAGAGCATGTGCATGGCGCTCTGCGAAGCCGCTTGATCAAACAGCGAGAGATTCTGCTTGCTACGCGCTTCATAATCCGCCATAAACTCATCGATTACCGCACTTCCCTCCGAGAGAAGTTCCTCGCGATTCACGATATACATAGAATCGATGCCCGTATTCACCGAATCAGGCTCTATCTCACCTGCAATAACGCTTTTGACAACACTCATGTACTCATCCTGAAAATGCAATACATCAAGCAGCGAATCCATGCGTGCATTTTGTTCTACAAGCTGTTCGCGAATCGATTGTGTGTTACCAGGGAGGTAATTGCGCAAAGGCGTAAACCAGATAAGCAAACCAAAAAGCACGAGCGTAATCAGCGTCATTGCCGAAAAAAGCAAAATGAGATTGAGCAGGGAGAGGCGCATATGTAGCGTCTCTCCGAGCGTTTTCTCATTCAAGACAACGATGCGGTATTTATCCCGCAAGCGCTGCCAAAGGGTCATTTTTTTATCCATAATCTTTCGTACACCCTACCCTCATCATTAGAGGAAGCAAGGGATTATAAAATGCGCCTCGAGCCAATCTGCCAAGCAGAGTGCCGGATACCCGATTTTCGGTATATCAAGCAATCCCACACCTACAAGCAGAGACGAATTAGAGGATGGTGCAACCGGCGCAAGGCTTGAGCTGCTTGAAGAAGTCATTACCCTTATCATCTACGAGGATGAAAGCAGGGAAATCCTCTACTTCAATCTTCCAAATAGCTTCCATGCCGAGCTCTGGATACTCCACGCACTCGATGGACTTGATATTCTCTTGAGCGAGGATTGCAGCGGGGCCACCAATTGAGCCGAGGTAGAAACCACCATGTTTCTTGCAGGCGTTAGTCACATCGATAGAGCGATTGCCCTTAGCGAGCATGATGAGCGAACCACCATGGTCTTGGAATTCATCCACATACGGATCCATACGTCCGGCAGTGGTGGGGCCCATTGAGCCGCAAGCCATACCGGCTGGTGTCTTAGCCGGACCAGCGTAGTAAATCGGATGATTCTTCAGATACTCGGGCATACCTTCGCCTGCATCCAAGCGTGCTTTAATCTTCGCATGCGCAATATCGCGTCCTACAATAATCGTGCCGTTGAGCGACAGACGGGTACCAATCGGGTAATTGGTAAGAATCTTGCAAACATCAGTCATAGGCTGATTGAGGTCGATTTTTACAGCATCGCCTTCACCTGCTGCACGCAGTTCTTCAGGGATGAGGCTGGCAGGATTGGAATCCATCTTCTCAATCCAAATACCGTCTTTATTGATTTTACACTTGATATTGCGGTCTGCCGAGCAACTTACACCGAGACCGATGGGGCACGAAGCACCATGTCTGGGTAAGCGCACCACGCGTACGTCGTGTGCCATATACTTTCCGCCGAACTGCGCACCGAGGCCAATCTTGTAGCACTCCTGCAAAAGTTGTTTTTCAAGCTCAATATCGCGGAAAGCGCGACCGGTCTCATCGCCAGTAGTGGGGAGTTCATCGTAGTAATGGGTAGAAGCGAGCTTCACGGTGAGCAGGTTTTTCTCTGCCGATGTACCACCAATCACGATAGCGATATGATAGGGCGGACAAGCAGCAGTACCAAGGCTCTTCATTTTTTCTACGAGGAATGGAATGAGCGTGCCGGGGTTCTGAATACGTGCTTTGGTCTCCTGATAGAGGTAGGTCTTATTTGCCGAACCACCACCTTTGGTTACGCAAAGGAAATGATACTCCATGCCCTCTGTTGCTTCGATATCAATCTGCGCAGGGAGGTTGCATTTCGTATTTACCTCATTGTACATGTCGAGGGGAGCGTTTTGGCTATAACGCAAGTTCTCCTCTGTATAGGTCTTAAAAACGCCGAGCGAGAGCGCCTCTTCATCGCAATAGCCAGTCCAAACCTGCTGGCCTTTCTCGCCATGGATGATGGCAGTACCAGTGTCTTGACAAAGCGGCAACTGACCCTTGCAAGCCACTTCGGCATTACGAAGGAACGTGAGCGCTACATACTTATCATTGGCGCTGGCTTCCGAATCACGCAAAATCTTAGCCACTTGCTCGTTATGACTCCGACGAAGCATGAAACTTACATCGCGGAAGGCAGCATTTGCCATCTTGGTTAGGCCTTCCTTTTCAATTTTCAAAATAGGATGACCCTCAAACTCGCTAACCGACACATGGTCTTTCGTCAGCAGATAATACTCGGTTTTGTCTTCCCCGAGTTGGAACATTGGAGCATACTTAAATTCCATGATTATTTAATTTAAAAAAACTGTAAGCTATTCAACGTTCAGCAGCACTAAACCGCTATCCTTATATTGCGCATCGCACACGAACGCGCGTACGAGATTGCAAAATTACTAAAAAAAGCCGAAATTGCCAAACATATTAGGCAAAAAAGCACAAATTTCGATAAAAAGGCACAAAAAATGACGTTTTTTTACATTTTTTCTTTAAAAAATTTGGCCATATCAAAAAAAAGCAGTAATTTTGCACCCGCTTTCGGAAAGGAAGCATTTAAGAAAGATGCAATTTTCATCGTCTCCCTAGCTCAGTTGGTAGAGCAACTGACTCTTAATCAGTGGGTCGAGAGTTCGAGCCTCTCGGGGGACACAAAAAAGAGAAACAAGCTTGTTTCTCTTTTTTTTGCTATTCGCATAAGCAGAATAATGAGTTCCGCAAAGTCAGCCTTGACAGAAGTAGCAATAGACATTGCCAAGTTTGGGCTTATCATCGTATGTACAATACCAATCTAAACGGCCTTTCCTCCACAGGATTTTGGCTCAATTCATTGAGAACAGGATCGTCTCCAACTGACACTCGTACCCCTATCAATTCACCCCATTTAGCAGCGTTTTTGAGCGCATTGCGGCGCTTAACCTGCTCTGCGAGCGATTTCTTATATTGCCGGGAAGCCTCCTTTACAAACGAGCCTTCATCCAACACGCCCGCAGCCTTGGCTGCTGCCAAATCTTCTTCTGTAGCAATACCCATCGGTTGCCCCGACTGCTTACTCACTCGCTCGGCAAACTCCATTTGTTCGCTACGCTTCACACCTGTCAAGACGAGTTTGTTTTTCTCCATATCTTCGTCTTTCATCACCTCTTTCCATTGCTGACAAGTAACCTCTGATTCCGCCACATAAAAGGGTTTCTCTGCCGCCACGTAGCGGAATAATACAACTTTCTTGCCAACCTTCACACGCATAGTCATTTCCGGTTCTTTTTCTGCCTCTTTCGTGAGAATATCCACGTTCATAGCAAGACGCAAACCGCAATCAGAAAACATGTAATCTGGCGCCCGATGAAGACGATAGGAGATGTGACGATTATCTTCACAGTTATCCCAACTGCCACCTCTAAGCACCTTCTCTTCGCCTTCTGCAGGCCCCTGCGGATTCGGTTCGGTAGCCATGTAATATGGAGCAAACCAATCCGAACACCATTCGCTCACATTGCCCGTCATATCGTATAAACCTAACTCGTTGGCTTTCTTCTGCATCACGGGGTGTACATGATGGCCTGCATTCATCAGTCCCCATCCTACTTCTTCGGAGCGATCGCTTCCTGCAAAACGGAAACTGCGCGAATACTGTGCACCACGTGCTGCGTACTCCCATTCGGCCTCCGTAGGCAAACGGAAAGACAAGCCTGTGATGCTATCCAATCGCTGGATAAACAGTTGCGCATCATACCAATTCAGCCAATTGGCCGGAGCTTGCGGATCGCTCCACTCCTCCGGACTGTGCCATTCACCCATCACAGCTAACCAAAGTGCCTGCGTCACTTCCTGCACACCTATATAATAATGACTGAGGCTGACACAATGAGCAGGTCGATCCGACGATACCTTATCAGAGCGCTGCTCCGGAGTAGCGCCCATCACGAACGTACCAGCATCCACATAGCGCATTTGAAACGATGCACCATTCACTTCGAAAGTGCGCACCACCATACTATCGGGCACTGCATGTTTCTCGCGAGCAGTAGCTGATGGACTCAACAAAAACACTGCTCCTGCCATAAGCAGGAGTATTTGTAACTTAATTTTCATAATAAAATGCATACCACATGCCTTTTGCAAAAAGTATGCCAAAACGCCCTAAATAATGGATATATACGCCCCTTCAATAGGGCAAAACACCCTAACTGGCGTAATAAACTATCTTTAGGGACTCACACCATCACTTCTTCACGTAAAGCTGGCAGCAGCAGTAGTCCTCCTCACGGTACCCCTTACATGGACACATAGCATCAGGTGTGCCTTTGTATTTATTCGCGCAGGGGCACTCGCCATTGCAGCGGTTCAGACCCTTGATGATACCATTTACAATTTTCTCGTTGGGATTAAGTTGCCAACCCGGAAGAACATGCTTCTCTACAAATTCAAGATCGTACGTCATAAATCAAATATTTAATCGTTAATTTACAATTTTAGCATCGGAAAACTTAAAAAAACAGCCCGATCATGCCATATATTATCACCCAATACCGCAGGAATTTGCCAATGAGCATCAGTAGAGCTGAGAGGGAGAAACTGCATCGAAAATAACCACATCCAACGGCAATCACATTGCCTAAGAATGGTACAAAACTGAAAAATGCAAGCCATACTCCGTATCGCTTGATGCGGTCCTCCCATTGATGAAGCTTATTAGAATCTACATTCGTCCAACGTTCTATCCACTCCATTTTTCCCAAATGCCCAATCCAATAACACGTGAGTTCACCGAGCCAATTGCCGGCAGTAGCTACCGCCAGCAACCACCATACGTTCATGTCGGTCTTCAGAACCAACGCAGCTAGCACCACCTCCGACGAGAACGGCACGAATGAACCCGCCAAAAATGAGGCGATGAACAAGCCCAAATAGCCCAAACCGATAAGCGTTTCCATGGCGATAATCGTTTGACAGCGCAAAATTACGAAAAAACTTCCACATGAGCAAATATGAAACTGATTTTTTTCTAAGATAGGCAATTTTTTGTGTATTTCGATTTCAAAAAAGGCAAAAATGCAGTTTTTTCACAAAAAATGCGTTGAAAATTTGGTCAATTCAAAAAAAAGCAGTACCTTTGCACTCGCTTTTGAAAAGGACCCCCTTTTTGTCAAAGCAAATCAGCGACAATATTGATCGCGTACACGGTGGCTGTAGCTCAATTGGTTAGAGCGTCGGATTGTGGTTCCGAAGGTTGTGGGATCGTGCCCCATCTGCCACCCAGATAAATGCTGCGAATCGAACGATTGGCAGCATTTTTTGTGCTTAGTAGAGAGAAAGCAGCCCCCTGCTCCTAAAAAAGTAGACAACGCGCAGAACCTAAAGCGTTAACTGTTACCCCGTAATTTCCAAAGAATTTCGTGTAGCGTTTTTGCCTCTCCGGAGGGAAAATTTGTTTTCTCGAGGAGGAAAAATTTGCGGCCTCGTGTGGTAGCAAAAATCGAGTCCTCAGAGACCATTCGAGCATGCGAAGCAAATCGGAAAAAGCAAGTGTTAACTCGTTAACGTTAATTTTCGAATTTTTGTGTATCGCGCGTATTACGAGCCTTAATAAAATTCTTTCTTCTTAGAGGCCTTTTGAATGTTCTTTTTAACCCGTTGGCGGAATTAAATTAGCGCGTATTTAACCCTTCCAATCGGTTTGTTGTTTATAAAAATAATCTGTTGAGAGACTGTGAGCTCTCCCTCCGATTGATTCTTTCCATCAACCATTGTAGCCTCATACAATAAAGAAATCTTATCAACATTACCTACATACGAAAATGGTGTCTTTTCCTGAAAACATAGACACCCCAAAAAATGATCTGACCCAAAACTACCGATTTACGGAAGTAATGTAGCTCTTTCTTATATAAGCAGATTTTTAGTGTCTACTTTTTTCAGGATAAGACAAAAAATGGGTACTATTATTACGATGCTTTGTACTTCCCAATAGAGCCCGAAGCCTCCTCAATGAGTCCTCAACGCTCCTCAATGAGTCCTCATCGCTCCTCATCGCGTTTGTGTGTCCATCGCTGACGAATGTGAGTGCAAAGGTACTGCTTTTTAACCCTTTTCTTAGAGGCCCTGTAAAACGGAAAATTTTGGACGTTAGCACCTACAAGGCAAATCTCTTGTATTACACGAGCATTTGTGTACGATGGTAATGCGATGGTAAT
>CAMGMU010000049.1 GCA_946059305.1 uncultured Bacteroidales bacterium
AATAATGCATTTTTGTTACCCACAATAATGAATAGTTTTTCTTAAGTGGGAATTTGCGAACCCACCTTAACTTGCATAAACCAAGTTTGCAGTCAAGTGTGCTTTCGCTGATTCGATATATTTAAGATTGTTAAAAAGAACGCTCTTGCGATGATTCCATTCCGACAAATATTTGTAGATTTCCTCGGATGAGAGCTCTCCATGCAGGTTCATTATATAATCAACGGACGACAACAACTCCAATGCGAAATCAGAATAATAGCCATTTAAGAAATCAGTTGTCTTCTTTGCAATCGCTTTCAATTCCTCATCTCCTTCAACAATATCTTTGACTTTTTCATAAGCATCAGCTACCAGCGACAGTGCCTCAAACGGTTTCTTGTCCATTGCACTATACCCCATAATATAACTGCCGTTCATCGCATATAACACATAACGCACTTTGCCGGAGTACGGACCATAATACTGCGGAGTATATTTTAGGTTAAACAAATTTTGTGCTCCAAACCGCTGTAAGAAATAGCAGACTTTCTCACTTGAAAATTCAGAAACGAATTCTCCATTTCGAACCAGGTCATATAATACATAGAGCAATAAAGCACGAGCCTTAGTTAATGGGATGCGCTCTGCTTTCATTTTTTCTACAATAACGGCATTCGGCTCATAAACAGTAATATCCACATCTATATTTGCCAAAGCTTGCTCAATCATTTCCCGTACTTTTACCCAATTAAGTCCCCCATTTCCGGCTCCCAACGGCGGGATAGCAATACTTGTGATGTGATACTGCTCAATTACGCGAATCAAATCTTGGAGTCCTGCTTGAATGTATGAGTATTCTGAAGGTTTTCGCCAATCATTCTTCGTCGGGAAGTTGATAATTAACTTTGCCCCGAAAATAGTACTCTGGGTTGTCACGAACAATTTGCCGATAGCAATATCACCTGTTTTGCAGGCTTTTTGATATAACTTGTCGTTATCCGGAAATTGCGTCTTGAATTGCAAAGCTATTCCTTTCCCCATCACACCTACGAGGTTGACGGTGTTCACTAACGCCATTGCCGGAGATTCCAAAATATTTCCTTTAGTGTAGTGTATCATATCAATAATAGGCTTGAGGGGCGATTTTTATAATCTCTGGATTAACGCCCATGTTTATTAATTGTTGTTTTGCTTCGGTATTATAACATACATACCCGACGATATTGTGGGGAGCGACATCTTCTTTTATTAGGAATTCAGCCTGCTTACGACGCTTTAAATCAAGATCGTCTTCGTTGCTCCAATATTTTTCTGATACAGCATTCCAATCTATTAGATCAGGAAGTTGGGCAACATTTCTTGCTGAATAAAAATCCGTCAGGGAATTTGTAGCATGCCCATCAGAGAAATAGAACGTATACCCCGATTGTATTATCTTACTCAAAGAGACTACAATATATACAATCTCTTGAGGATGGCGAATATGTTCGACAAAATTCCACCCGCTTTGAATAACAAGAAGCATTGGCATTCTCACTCCAAAATAAAATGGAATATAATCACCTAAGATGATATTATGTCCATCAATATTGACGCTCTTATTACTTCTATAATCTATTAGACTTACATCTCCTATTGCAATATAATTGGGATTGGCTAACGGAGAGGATTTATGGACAATGCCATTAGACAATATATGCGGAATATTTCCAATGTGGGTTATCCGATACAAATAAATATTATCTATTGTCTTGGGTGTCATATTCTCGTCTTTGCAACTTTCGGCTGCAAAGTTACTGCTTTTTTTTGACATATGCAAGAGAGAAGGCTATTTTGTGCGTTTTTTGTCTCTCGCTCATCGCTCGTCTAGGAATGAGGCAAAGAATGGAAGGATATAAACAATAGTAAGAGACGCTAAAAACGGTCTCAAATGAGCAAAACGCCAACCCGAAGGCTGGCTAAAATAATATTATAGGGTACCCGTTGACGGAATTAAATTAGCGCGTATTTAACCCTTCCAATCGGTTTGTTGTTTATAAAATTAGCCCAAGGCGCGTTCAATAGCCAAGGCGTGTGTTCAAAAATATTAAACGACCACGCGCCTGCGGCTATATAACGCGCCTGCGGCTATTATACGGATATAAAGGTTTTATAAGTTTTACAGGTTTTATTTTAATCAGAATAAAACACTTAAAACTGAGACAACTTTTTTAACCACTAATCTGACGAATCTTGAATCTTACAGTTCTTACAGTTTACAGTTAGGTGGGAATTTGCGAACCCACCTATTATATTTTTTGCGTAACGTAACGCGATGTTACGCAAAAAACGCAATTCTCTTTTCTCGAAAACATAGACCCTAAAATTTTGGTCTGACCCCAAACTACCGATTTGCGGAAGTAACGATGAATAAAAATAGGTGATTAACACAGCGAATGGGCAAGGGTGGGGGAGATGCTGTTTTCATACGACTGGCACACGTCTTGTGCAAAGCGCTTGCCCATTTCAATGCAGGTTGCCCAATCGTGTTCCGTCAGTTCGGAGATGTTCAACCCGTTTCTGACTAATCCGTAGAGGAAGCCTGCATTGAAATTATCGCCCGCGCCCACCGTGCTCACGGTGGGGATTCTGTTAACGGTAAAAGTCTGATAAAACTGGGGCGTAAAGAGGTAAACAGCCCCGCTCCCGGTAGTGCATATAAACCGCTGACAATAGTGGCGGATGAGGCCTTGATACAACCTGCTTACGGCCTGTTCTACGATGGCCGCATCTGCGCTTCCCAAATCCGCAATACAGAGCGTTTTTGCCAGTTGAAAGCCGTTTTCCTGCTGCCAAAGCGGACAATGGTCGGTGCCGAAAAGCGTAAGCAGATCCTCGGTAGAGGCGCGCACAATAGAAGAGAGCGCCATATTCTCCATGATGGCATCATACACTTGGGGCAAGTCGGCTATATGCGGTTTGCGGAAGTTGATGTCGTAATAGAGTGTCGCTCCGGCATCGTGCGCCTCCTGGAGCATCGTTTTTACGGCCGGACGTATAGCAGGATTGATGGAGAAAAACGAACCAAACAACAAGGCATCGTCCGGTTGGCAATGGAGCTCTCGCGCTTGCATGCGCACGCTCGCGTGATCCTTATAAAATACGTATTGGGCATCGTTTTGCTGGTTGAGAAAAGCAAGCGACAGATGCGACTTCATCCCCTGCTGCCGGCTCACGAACGTATCGCGCACGCCATTGCGTTGCAGATAATTGCAGGTGAGGTCTCCGATATGGTCATCGCCTGTTTCTGTAACGATGTAGCAGTCCATTCCGGCTCTTCCGAGCGAGATGATGGAGTTAAACGTGCTTCCTCCGGGAATGGCGGCTTGCGGGTGGTCGTTTTTGAAGAGGATATCCAATACGGTTTCGCCGATGCCTATGATACGTGCCATCTTATTGGGGTGTTTGCGCTTGTGTTAGTTCAAGTTCTCGATAATGGCTTCCTCTATTTCTGCACCACGCAAACCGCGAGCGAGAATCGTGCCATCAGCATCTATGAGCAGAATCTCGGGAATGCCCTGGATGCCGTATGCGTCAGAGCCAATCCGTTGTGCATTGATGATTTGCGGATAGGGGATGCCTAAGGCTTCGATAGCCTTGAACGTTGCTTCCGGTTCATCCCATGTAGCTACACCTACTACCTCTACGCCCTGGTCTTTGTAGCGCTCATATACTTCCTTCAAATAAGGGATTTCTTCTCTGCACGGACGGCACCATGACGCCCAAAAATCAACGATCGTGAGTTTTCTGCCATTCCCCACATAATCGCTCAGGCGCTGGATCTTGCCCTCATAAGGAACTTCGATATCTATAAACGGATGGCCTACAGAGGAATTGACTTGAACGCGCCAAGTCTCAGCTGCTTGCTTCATGAAGGCCGTGTTCTTTGCGAGCTCAGATGCGCTCTCATACAAGGCCAACGCATCTTCAGCCTGCATATCATACCCCATATAATAGAGGATGACTGCACCCATCAGGTCTTCTTTGTGTTCGGCATACGCCTCTTTCATCATCAGGTCATAGGCATCGAACGTTTCCTGATTTTCGAGCATCATGAGAAACTCTGAGAGCTCCTGCGCAAGAGGCGTGCCTGTCAGACGGTCGGTACTCATATCCAAATGGAGTTCACCCGTTTCTGCAAATATATATTCGCGCATACGAATACTCGGGATAGAGAGGCAATACACCTCGTTTGGATTCAAATCGCGGAGTTCCATGCGGAAACATCCGTCTTCAATAAGCGCGGAGTCAAGCTTCCCGTCGCTTCCCAATATGGAGAGGTAAGCATACCCTTCGGCTTCTGCATTGCCATCGGCGGTGATTACTAATGACGGAGCTTTCGTGCAGGCAATCATTCCTAATGTTGCCAGCAAAATTACAGCAAACTTTTTCATGATGAATAGTGTATGAATTTTAGTTGTGGATTTACGTAGCCAAATCGATTGGAGCGTTTCAATTTGTAGAGCTGAAATGATTTGATGCTGCAAAATTACGCAAAAAATCCAATATATCCAAGAAAAAACGAAAGAAAAATGCTCAAAACGCTATTCTTAATTTTTGCAAATGCGCTTTTATCTCGGATTGTCTGGTTGTAAAAATATAAAATGTCAAACGGAAATGTGCAAGAAATGTTGCAAAAAGCCCGATTTCTGACCGATATTTATCAAAATTATCCTGTTTTATGAAGTTTCATACCCTGTTTTGCGTGTGAATTGGAATTTTGTAAAAACCGAGCGATGACAACTCGAATTTCCAAAATTCCAAAACAAAATGCTTAAATAGGAACTCCTATTTGCGCGAATAGGACATGTATCTTCGAATAAAGCAGTAATTTTGCAGCGTCTTAGAAATAAGGCATAACTACTACTATTTTACTACTAATTACTACTACTTTACTAACTACTATTAATGGAACACCCGCGACCGAGAAGGCCGCGGGTGTTTCGTTATGGGATACCGTCCGTAAACCCGTATGTTGGTGATAGCTATCGCTCGCATCCTATCCTGATAAATGCTAGTAGGGAGAATAATTGATGCCTCTCTTGGGCTTATTCCAAGCAATAAGGATCAGTTAAGAAATTATAGATGCCTATTCGAAAAATGCCATCATTGTTATAGAAGCCTCGCGTATAATCACCCGAGATGATGACTTTGCGGAATCCATCTCCGATGTACTTAAATGGACGAATCTCTTGCGTAATCTTGGCTTCATCTGGTAGCATATAAGCCGATTGGATATAAACACGTTGCGAACCGCGGTTCACCACGTAATCAACCTCCAAAACCTTACGTTCCGTCTTTCCCGACTTATTTTTTTCGTAGGTCTCAATCCTTCCTACATCCACAGTATAACCTCGCGCACATAGTTCATTGTATAATACATTCTCCATTAAGTGACTGAACTCCACCTGACGGAATCCTAAGATTGCATTTCTTACACCAGGATCCTCGAAGTAGAACTTGCTATCAGCGCCTATGTATTTACGTCCTTTGATATTATATTGCAATGCCTCACTCACCAAAAAAGCATCTTTCAGATGTTCAATATACTTCTTTATCGTATTAGAAGATATCTTAATCTTCGCCTCCGACATAAACGTATTCGCTATCTTAGTCGGATTCACGGCACTTCCCATTGAGGAAGCCAGTACACGGAAGATTTCTTCCAATCCTTCTTCGTTTTGCAAGTGGTTACGTTCGATTATATCTTTAAGATATATCGTTTGATATACATTCTTCAGATAGGCCTCTTTCTCTTCGGGCGTTTCCAGCATCGCTACGGCAGGCAGACCGCCATACGTATAATAATCAAATAATGCGGGTCCTTTCTCGCCTCCTACTCCTTCATAATACTCCGCAAAGCTCAATGGGTGCACGCGTATTTCCCATCCTCTCCCTCGGAACTCAGTCACAATATCCTTGCTTAAGAACTTGGAATTACTACCCGACACATAGGTTTGAACATTCTTTTTATGGGTCATACTGAGCAGTACCCCCACAAAATCATCCACCAATTGCACCTCATCGAGGATAACATATACTGTCTGGCCGTCTTCTACGATGTGGTCATCTAAATACGCCAACAGTTTGTCGGAATTGCGCAACGCCTTGTTGTGGTTATCATCCATCGCCAAACCGATAATATGATCTTCGGCCACTCCCTGCGCCCGCAAATAGCTATAGAAGATTTGGAAGAGCAAGTAAGACTTACCGCATCTACGCACACCAGTAATAATCTTAATCATATCATTATTACTGGCACTGATAAGTTTTTTTAGATACAAATCGCGATTAAATACCATAATCTCAGCGTTTTTTTGTGTATTTCCACACTTTTACGCTGCAAAATTACGGATATTTTCTGAAATATGCAAGCTTTTCAGGTAAAAAACGCCATTTCTCAGCGTTTTTTTGTGTATTTCCACACTTTTACGCTGTAAAATTACGGATATTTTCTGAAATATGCAAGCTTTTCACGCAAAAGACGCCATTTCTCAGCGTTTTTTTGTGTATTTCCACACTTTTACGCTGTCTCCTTTCGTCCACTATCCCTTATTCAGCGTAATGTATATCGACAACTTCTCTCAGATTAGAGATAGTCTCCTCGGAGGCGCTTGGGAAGTTGCGAATGGATGGCAAGGAGGTCGGGGTTATTACGAATATAGCGAGCTACCATTTGCAGAATCTCTTCGCCCCATATTTCGTATTTCTTTTTGCCAAACTTAGGGATCTTCATCAGTTCGGTTTTGCGTAGTGGCAGCCGTTTGCAAATCTCTATGATATGCGCTTTGGTGCCGATACTCCAGGGTTCAACTCCGGCTTCGGTAGAAATCTGCTTTCTGCGGGCCATGAGCATTCTGAAGAGTGCTGGATGCGGAATATCTTCCTCGGTTGTTTGCTCGGGATTGGCAGAAATATACACCTTAGGAATAATGAAGTGTTGCCGTTCTTTCTGATATTTCCGAATAGAAGGCTCTTTTGCCATGTGTTGCATCAGGTAGCATTGGCGCGAGAGGTCGGTGTAAAGTGCGTTGATGGCTTCCTCAAATTCTGCTCTTGACTCTTTGTTGTCAGTAGTGCAGGGAGAATTACGCAGTTGTTCGATTAGTTCGCCCACCTTAGGTGCAAAGTAATCCGATGCAGCTTTTACTCTGGCGGGTAAGGATTTGTCTGGGGGTAGTGCTTGGCCTTGCGCTTCGGCATAGATAATTTGCCGGAGCTGGTTTTGGAACGTCTCTGCAATGGTTTGTAACCCTTCCAGTCCGCCCTTTATGTGTAGGAGGAAGTCGGCTGAAGGTTGTGAATAGGCCGCTTCTTTATTGGTGATGGCTCGTAGTTGATCGACTCTGCGAATGCGCTCGCGAAAGTCGAAGATGGAGGTAAGAATCTGCGTCAGGTAATCGGTTTGAGCATCGGGTAGCGCTTTCTCTACCATAGGCAATGCGGGTTGCGTCTCCACATAATGCAGCACCTCTTGGGCATTGGAGAGTGCACGTTCGGGGATGCGGCTGAGCAAAATAATTCCTTCGAGCGTACGGCAACGCGAGAGCGCCACATACACTTGTCCGGCAGCAAACGCATCGGCAGCATCGATGACCACATTATCAAACGTCAGGCCCTGCGATTTATGAATCGTGATGGCCCACGCAAGGCGGAGGGGCATCTGCGTAAATGAACCCACGCGTACAGCATTCACGGTCTCGGTCGTGCTACCTGCCTCGTAGCGCAGATTCTGCCATTCTTCGGGCGTTACGGCTATCGTTTGGTCTTCGCATGTTACGGTGATGCAATCCTCATCCAAGGCGGTCACTATGCCTAATTTGCCATTGAAATAGCGCTTCTCTGGCGAGCTGTCGTTTTTAACGAACATCACTCGTGCTCCCACTTTGAGCGTGAGTTCTGCATCGTTCGGGTACATGGATTCGGGGAACGTGCCATCAATGGCGGCTTGATAGGTGTGCGATTTGGTATGCAGTTTGGCGAGGCCGCGCTCGTTGATTTGATCTACTTTCTGATTGTGGGTAGAGAGGATGATATGAAAATCATCATCGGTCTGCTCATAATCTGGACGGTAGCGTGTGTTAAGCAAATCACGTGCTGCCGCTGAAAGCTGATTATTGCGCACTTGATTGAGGATCTCGATAAACTGCTGATTGTCTTGGCGGAAGATATGGTCGAGCTCTATATATATGGGTGCAATCTCCTGAAAAACCCTCGCCTGGAAGAAATATGGCCCCTGATAATACTCCCGGAGGATATCCCATTCCTGCTGCCGAGCTACCGGCGAGAGTTGAAAAAGGTCGCCAATGAAGAGCATCTGCACTCCTCCGAAAGGCAGATTGCGATGGCGATAATGGCGGAGAATAGCATCGATAGCATCGAGCAAATCGGCTCGCACCATGGATATCTCATCGATCACGAGCAACTCTAAGTTGCGGAGCACCTGGATCTTCTGCTTGCGCATCTGCATCTCCTGAAACAATGTACGTCGAGCCTCTTGCGTAGGGAGAAAGAGCTGGGGCGGAATCTGAAAAAACGAATGGATAGTCGCTCCACCCGCATTGATGGCTGCTACTCCGGTAGGTGCCACTACGGCCATCTGCTTGAGCGATTCGTCGTGTAGGTTACGCAAGAACGTGGTCTTCCCCGTGCCGGCTTTTCCGGTAAGGAAGACGCAACGAGAGGTGTGGCGTACGTAAGAAGATGCGAGCTGATAACTATCCATATCCTACTATATAGTATGTTTTTTAGAGAATGCCATTTTCGGCCATCTTGCCGTAAGGTAGATGGTGCGCACGAGCAGGTGCATGAAATAGCCGAGATAGAGCGCTTGAATGCCAATAAGGGTATAGCAGCAGACATACGAAAGCGCGAAGGCTGCTGCTGCCCAAAGCATGCAATTGCGCACCGATAAACCGTCGGTAGCGCCAATGTAAACGCCATCCCACATAAACGCGAGGGCTGACACGATGGGCATCAGCGCGAGCCATATATAATAAGGTGTAGCTGCCAAGCGAAGGGCAGCATCGGTGGTGATTAAGCCTACCAGCCAGTTGGCGCCACCATAGTAGAATGCCGAAAACAGCAATCCGATACCTATGGCCCACACAAACAGCACGCCTACCACCTTGTCCACTTCTGCGTTTCTTGACCAGCCACCATCTGGCTTGGCACCCAACTTGCCGGCCAGTGCCTCGCCTGCATACGCAAAGCCATCGATGAAATAGGAGAAAAGCATGAAGAATTTCATGAGGATATTGCTCACCGCCAACTCCTCATCGCCATATAAGGATGCGATATACGTATAGCCCACATACACCACCATGAATCCGAGCGAGCGCTCAAAGAGGCGGATGTTGAGCATAAAAAACGAGCGGTCGGGGAGGTAGTCTTTGAGTTTGCTCCATGCCGTTTGCGCGAGCAGCTTGCGGTACTTTATTGCAAGGATGAGCCCAGCCGTAAGCAAGCCGGTATATTGGGCAATCAGCGTGCCCAATGCCACGCCCATGATGGGGTTGTCGAGATAGCGTACGGCCACTATCGAGGCCACCATATTCACCACGTTGACTACGATATCCGTAATCATGGGAGCCACGGTGTTTTGCATACCGATAAACCACCCCTTGAGTGCCATGAGCGCGAGGGTGGCGGGTGCAGCCCAGATGCGCACATAGAAATAGTCTCGCGCAAAGGCCGCCACCTCATCGGAGCAAGGCACGCACCATAGCACGATGGTTACGAACAGCCATTGCAGCAACCAGATGCCGGCAGCTGCTATGAAAGCAGTAAGGACCGACTGCCTGAGTAGTCGTACGGTTTCCTCGTGCTCGCCTCGTCCTACGGCTTGAGCGGTGAGCCCCGAGGTGCCTACGCGCAAGAATCCAAAGTTCCAATACAGCAGGTCGAAGAGCATGGTGCCGATGGCTATTCCGCCCACTGCAGCCGCATTGGATATATGCCCGAGGATGGCTACGTCCACTATCCCCACGAGCGGGATGGTGATATTCGCTAAAATGCTCGGCACCGCCAATTGCAGTACCGAGCGATTATATGAAGCGTATTGAGATATCATTACAGACCGAGGTCCTTCTTGATGAGCGCTACGATAGCGTCTGCTTTGGCGTTGAACGGATCGTAGTCAGCTGCACCCGTGAAGCCTTCTACCGGCACTTCAATGTAGAACTTAATCTTAGGCTCGGTGCCCGACGGACGAACCGACACTTTCAAGCCGCTCTCCGTAAACCACTGCAGCACGTTGGAAGTAGCCGGCATCTGAAGCGGCTTCTCGCCTTCAGCCGTAATCTGGCGGAGCGTCTGATAGTCTTTCACGAGCACTACCTTGGAGCCTGCAATCTGCTCAGGCGCATGCTCGCGGAAGTTCTTCATCATAGCTTGAATCTCCTCTGCGCCACTCTTGCCCGGACGAACCACATTGATGGTCGTTTCTTTCTGGAAACCATACTCCTTATATATATTCATAAGGAGCTCATAGAGCGTCATGCCGTTCTCCTTAGCGTAAGCAGCAATCTCGCAGATGAGGCAGATAGAGGCTGGTGAATCCTTGTCGCGCACTTTATCAAACGGCAGGAAACCAAACGACTCCTCGCCACCGCCGATATAGTTCATCTTGCCTTCTTCTTCGCGAATGCGATAAGCAATCCACTTGAAGCCGGTGTATTCGTCGAAGAGGGTAACGTTGTTCTTCTTGGCAATCTTAGCAATGAGTTCGCTCGTTACGATGGTCTTTACGAGGAAGTCGTTGTCTTTGAGTTGCCCCAATTTCTTCTTGTTGGCAATGATATACCAAGAGAACATCATAGCGGTCTGATTGCCGTTGATGATTACCCATTCGCCCTTGTCGTTGCGGCAAACGATAGCCAAACGGTCAGCGTCAGGGTCGGATGCAATCACGAGGTCGGCATTGAGGCGGGTGCCGAGGTTCATACCCATCGTCATCGCTTCGGAGTTCTCCGGGTTAGGAGAAACGACAGTCGGGAAATTGCCGTCGATGGTCATCTGTTCGGGCACTACGTGGATGTTCTGGAAGCCCCAGCTGCGGAGTGCTTCGGGGATGATTACGCGACCGGTGCCATGGAGCGGGGTGTAAACGATATTCAGGTCGGCCTGCTTCTTGATGACTTCTTCGTCAATCATCACCGTCTTCACAGCCTGCAGATAATCCCAGTCCATCTCGCCACCGATGGTGATGATGAGTTCGGGGTTCTGACCGAACTTCACGTCAGCCATCTGCACTTTGTTCACCTCGTTGATGATGCCTGTGTCGTGCGGAGAGAGCACCTGGCTGCCGTCTTCCCAATATGCTTTGTAGCCGTTGTATTCTTTGGGGTTGTGCGATGCGGTCACGTTTACGCCACCTTGCGCTTTGAGCTGACGGATAGCAAACGACACCTCAGGCGTAGGACGAAGGCTCTCGAAGAGATATACCTTGATGCCGTTGGAGGCAAACACGTCGGCTACGGTCTCAGCAAACAAACGGCCGTTGTTGCGGCAGTCATGACCCACTACTACAGCTACCTGGTCGTTTTGCAGGTTCTCGAAACCACCTTCGCGCTGCACTTTCAGCAGGTAGTTGGCAAAACCTTGCGTGGCCATTGCTACTACGTATTTGTTCATTCTGTTGGTGCCTACGCCCATGATTCCGCGGAGGCCGCCTGTTCCAAATTCAAGGTCGCGATAGAATGCTTCTACGAGCGGAGTCTTGTCGTCTGCTTCCATCATGGCTTTTACCTCTGCCTGCGTCTGAGCATCGTAGAGGTCGCCAAGCCAAAGTTGCGCTTTCGCCATTACGGCGTCTAATTCATTGTTCATGATAGTATTGTATTTGAGATTAATGATTTTTCAAATGGTCTGCAAAATTACAAATTAATTTTGGAATATGCAAATAAAAGTGCAATTTTTCTGAAATTACTGCTGATAGTCGCCCTCGTCGTAGTGCTGAAAAAGGAAATCGTTGTAGGGATAACGCTGAATATGAATCTCCTTGACGCGCTCATAGATGAGTGCTCGGAGCGCCTCTACATTCTCTTTCTTTTTGGCAGAAATGAAGATGCAGTCGCGTCCCATCTTAGCCATCCACGTGCGCTCCAGCTCTTCGAGCGAGTAGTTTTCTCGACGCATGGGCGTGAGGTCGTCTTCGGCTTTGGGGGTGTAGGTAAACGCGTCTATCTTATTGAAAACGAGGATCTCCGGTTTCGGCTCCTGATACGTGTGCACCTTGTATTTTTTGGTGTCGGCATTCGGGTCGTAGCCTTTGGGTTCGGCCTCTTTTTCTTTCTTCGTGACGGTTGTCTCAACATCGCAAATCTCCTGAATAGTCTGCTCCACCACGTGGTATTGCTCCTCGAAATTGGAGTGGGAGATATCCACTACGTGGATAAGCAGGTCGGCTTCTCGCACTTCGTCGAGGGTTGATTTAAACGACTCCACGAGGTTGTGGGGCAGCTTGCGGATGAAGCCTACGGTATCGGATAGGAGAAACGGCAGGTTCTCTACTGTCACTTTCCTAACGGTGGTGTCAAGGGTGGCGAAGAGTTTGTTTTCTGCAAACACATCGGACTTGGAGAGGAGGTTCATCATCGTGGATTTGCCCACGTTGGTGTAGCCCACGAGTGCTACCCGCACCATCTTCCCGCGGTTTTGCCGCTGGGTGGTCATCTGCCGGTCGATACGCTTGATCTCTTCTCGGAGGAGGGCAATGCGGTTCTTGATGAGTCGTTTGTCGGCCTCAATCTGCGTCTCGCCCGTACCGCGGTTGGTGCCCCCACCGCCTCGCTGACGGTCAAGGTGGCTCCACATACGCGTCAAGCGCGGGAGCATATATTCGAGTCGAGCCATCTCCACCTGTGTCTTGGCCGAAGCCGTCTGCGCACGTTGCTCGAAAATCTGCAAGATAAGCATCGTTCGGTCGATGATCTGTACACCCATCTCGCGCTCGATATTGCGAATCTGCCGAGGTGACAACTCATCATCGAAAATCACCACGTCGATATACGGCATCCGCTCTTTCTCTTCCTCCGTCATCGAGTCGGCAGCAGCGCGCCCTTTGCGGTGGAGCAGGGCCGCTTCTTCAGCGGAATGGGCACCCGCTTCGGCTGCTTCCTTGGCGGTTGCCGGTCGATACAAGCGGTTGCGCTCTTCTATCCATTGTTTGATTTCCTGCAGCTTGCCCTCGCCCACATACGTGTTCGAATTGGGCATATCCAACCGCTGTACAAACCGCTTCACGGGAATGATTTTGTTGGTATCGGAGAGAAACGCGAGTTCGTCGAGATACTCTTTCGTGCGCTCTTCCGGCTGCTGTGGAGTGATTACGCCTACCAATACGGCATGCGCTTGGTAGGGCTTGATTTCTATGAGTTTATCTTTCTTTTCTGCCATCTGATAATTGGTTTATTGTGAGGGACTTATGGAAAAATCCCCGTTTAAGTGGGTTCGCCAATTAGCTGTTTACCCACAATAATGAATAGTTTTTCTTAGGTGGGAATTTTTAGAACCCACCTTTAATGTGCGGTCAACCAGTTTTTGCCAACGCCACAAGCTGCAATCAGCGGCACGCGCAACGTCATCACCTGCTCCATCGAGCTGACCACAATCTCGCGCAGGCGCTCTACCTCGTTTTCGGGGCAGTTGAAATTCAGTTCGTCGTGCACTTGCATGATCATCTCCGCCTTGAGTCCGGCTTCCTCGATGCGTTGTGCAATCCTCACCATCGCCATCTTGATGATGTCGGCCGCCGTACCTTGGATGGGGGCGTTAACCGCATTGCGCTCTGCAAACGAACGTACGGTGGCGTTGTGCGAATGGATATCGGGCAGGTATCGCTTGCGGCCAAAAGCCGTAATGGCATATCCCGTTTCGCGCACCCGCTGTTTCTGCTCCTCTATATATTGTGCAACGCCCGGGAAGGCTGCGAAGTAGTCGTCAATCAACTGCTTGGCTTCTGTTCGTGGGCAGTCTAACTGTTGCGATAAACCAAAGGCGGAGATGCCGTAGATGATGCCGAAATTAGCCGTTTTGGCTCGCCGGCGTTGGTCGTTGCTTACCGACTCTATCGGTACACCGAAGATTTTGGCAGCTGTAGCGGCATGGATATCCTGCCCTTCGCAGAAGGCTTGAATCATGTGTTCATCGCCGGAGAAATGCGCCATCAGTCGGAGCTCGATCTGCGAATAATCGGCCGAGAGGAAAAGGCAACCGGGGTCGGGCACCACCGCCTCACGAATGAGCTTGCCTCGTTCGCTTCGGATGGGCAGATTCTGCAGGTTGGGGTTCGACGACGACAATCGTCCGGTAGCCGTAACAGCCTGATTATATGTGGTATGTATCTTGCCCGTTTGCGGGTTGATCAAGAGCGGAAGGGCATCGATATACGTGGAGAGCAGCTTCTTCAGCTCGCGGTATTCGAGGATCATCCCTACGATGGGGTGTTTGCTTTTTAATGCAACGAGTACCTCTTCTGACGTGACGTATTGGCCCGACTTCGTTTTCTTGGCTTTCGCATCCAGCTGGAGCACGTCAAACAGCAGTTCGCCAATCTGCTTGGGCGAAGAGATATTGAGCGCCAGAGCCCGCGTCTCGCCTATTGCCATCGCGGCCTCCTGCTGGATTGCGCGTTCGATCTCGAGCAGTTCACCATGCATCTCGTTGGATGCTTTTTTGAGAATGGCGGTATCAAAACGCACCCCGCTCTTCTCCATCTTGCGCAGGATGGGCGCGAGCGGGAGCTCTACGTCGGTGTAGAGTTTATAGAGCTCAGGCGACTGTTGCAACTCGGCTGTCAGCTTCGGAAGCAGCTCCTCGGGCCCAACTCGATAGATGCTGCAGAGGTAGTCGATATCGTGCGCCATCTCCGGCTGAAGCAGGTAATGCGCCAGCGTGATGGCCGTGGTTTCTTCCTCCGTCAAACCTTGATTTGCTTCGTTGCTGAAAACGGCAGTTGCAGGAGCAAACGCACTATCGCCAAACAAATCCAATTGCCCGTCAGACGCTTTGGCTTTCTTGGCGGCTTTGCTCGTTTCTTCTGCCCGAACAGTTCCTCCGGCTGCTTGTCCGATAACCTGTCCGGCCACTTGTCCGGCTGACGGAGAGCCTGCCTTCTGCTCAAATTGTTTCAGCAAACTGCGGAATTCGAGCTCTGTATAGATAGCTCTAAGTTGCTCTAAATCAGGCGATTCGGCTATCAGTTCGTTGGCGTCAAACGCAATCGGTACATCCTGCCGGATGGTAGCAAGGAACTTCGAAAAACGGATGTCTTCTGCCTGACTCTCTACTTTCTGCTTGAGCGCTCCTTTGAGTTCATCGGTATGCGCCAGCAGGTTCTCTATATTGCCGAACTGCCGGATGAGCTGTACCGCAGTCTTCTCGCCCACGCCCTTGCAGCCGGGGATATTGTCGGAGGCATCGCCCATCAGTCCGAGCAAGTCTATCACCTGCTCTGTGCGCTCGATACCGTATTTCTCGCACACCTCTGCCGGCCCCATCTCCTCGAAGCCGCCCGTGTGTCGCGGACGATACATATGGGCATGCTCCGTCACTAATTGGCCGTAGTCTTTGTCGGGTGTGGCCATCAGCACCTCAAAACCCTCCGCTTCGGCTTTGCGAGCCAACGTGCCTATCACATCGTCAGCCTCAAAACCTGCCACTTCGAGCACGGGAATACGCATCGCTTGGAGGATGGTTTTTATAATCGGTACTGCCTTGCGAATATCTTCAGGCGTCTCTTGGCGTTGCGCTTTGTAAGCCTCAAACGCTTCATGACGAAACGTGCCACCGTGGGGGTCGAATGCTACACCTATATGCGTGGGATTCACCTTTTTCTTAAGGTCTTCAAGCGTGATGCAGAAACCGTACACAGCCGACATGTTTTCGCCCTTCGAATTGATGCGAGGCGAACGAATAAACGCGTAATATGCACGGAAAATCATCGCGTAAGCGTCTATGAGCAGAAGTTTTTTCATTAGTGGTTATCCATTTTTCGCTGCAAAGATACATTTTTTTTTTCAATTGAGCAAAAAAAACGCCAATCTTTTTGATATTTTCAAAAAAAGTACTACCTTTGCGCCAATTTTTGGAATTTTTTTAAGCTGGGTTTGCAAATTAGCTGTTTACCCACAATAATGAATCGTTTTTCTTAAGTGGGAATTTGCGAACCCACCTTAAGAACACAACCTCAATTCAAATTCAATGGAAGTTCGCATCGAAGAATCATGGCGCAAGGTGCTCCAACCGGAGTTCGATAAGCCGTATTTTGAACTGCTCACCTCGTTTGTGCGCAAGGAATATCAGTCTAAACAGGTTTTTCCTCCGGCTTCGCTCATTTTTAATGCGTTTGACAGTTGTCCGTTTGAGCAGGTCAAGGTGGTGATTATCGGTCAGGATCCGTATCACGAGCCGGGGCAGGCGATGGGGCTCTCGTTCAGCGTGCCGGAAGGCGTACAGGTGCCACCTTCGCTCGTGAATATCTATAAGGAGATTCGGCGGGAGGAGGCAGCAGGCATGCTGCCAGCCGGTTGTCTGCAATCGCAATTGCTGCCCAATGGGGCGCTCTCGGGCGACCTTCGGCCGTGGGTTAGGCAAGGCGTTTTGCTCCTCAACGCCACCCTCACGGTGGAAGCACATCGAGCCGGAAGCCACCAAAACAAAGGCTGGGAAGAGCTCACCGATGCCGCTATCCGAGCTTTGAGCGAGAAGCGCGAACACCTTGTCTTCATGCTTTGGGGCAGTTATGCGCAACGCAAAGGTGCGTTTATCGACCGACGTAAGCACCTCGTGCTCACCACCTCCCATCCCAGCCCACTTTCCGTATATCGAGGTTTCGACGGATGCGGACATTTCGCCCAAGCCAACCAATACCTCATCCGCCACCATTCCGCACCCATCCAATGGTAATACCTTCCTCCATCCTACTTTATCTAAACCAATTCGCCTTTTCTACAAAGGTATTTCGAATATGCCGTTTTTTTGTATGCTTCGCAAGGATTCATCCTCTTGCGAAGCTTTTTTATTCCATAATCCGCTGTTTTCTATCCGATAAACGTTCCCTTTTTCTCCCCGCATCCTCCTCTCTGCCTACGTGCATCTAGCTTACATATAGCTTACAGCGCACGTTCACGTAAGCTGGATGTAAGCTAGATGTAAGCTAGATGCACGTGTAATGCGTTGATGATGAACGTCAAACGAAAAGTGATTTACGAGTAAAGCATGCAAGCCCGTGTGGGCTCGCAAGACTCGATGTTGTCGGTTTTATATTTGCATATTACAATTGCAACGCATCTGGGAAATGCAATACATTGTAACGCAAAAAGAAGTTAAGGTTCAGGCTTTTTCCAACCAAAAATCCTTACTTACTACTTAAGGCTAAGTAATAAGGTTAAGTGTACAAGAAAAACTTATTTAATCAAAAATAATCCGATTAAAACAAGAATAGAGTATCAAAATAATGTGTTTTTCTTGAATTAATCGGATTGCTTAACTAAATCGGCAGCAAAATTACGATAAATTTTTTAATCTACCAAATTTTTAGTAAAAAAAGTATCACTTTGTTTATATTTTCTTAAAAATAATCATCTTTTGCATAATTATGCATATTGAGGATGGTATTTTCTCATTCTTTTCTGCCTCGCCCTATCGTCCAAAATCTAAACAGCTAATTTGCGAACCCACCTTACATTATTGGTTCATAGACGGAGGAATACGATGGCGATAGTGATGCAGTAGAGGGAGAAAATATGGGGGATTTGAGTGAAAAATGCAGTAGAGGGAGAGAAAATGGGGGGGATTTGAGTGAAAAATGCAGTAAAATAGGGATAATATTTGCTCGACTGAAAAAAAATGTGTATCTTTGCATCGATTTTACGGAATATATACTATTGGAAGACATAATATAAGGTGGGTTTTATAATTCCCACTTCCGAAAAATATATTATTGGTGGGTAACAAGATTATATTCCTTAGCGAATTTGCGGACCCACCTAACAACTTTTAGTAAGTTTCTGCATGTCAGATTGATATTTTCGACGTGTTTTGCGAGATTTACATAAAAGTCAACTCTCGAAACGAATCCCATGCTTCGCGAGTTGTAGTGTGTGTGCTTGCAAAAAAAGGTTGTTGGGCAACCAACGAAACGATGATATTTCTGTAAACAAAACACATGTATCACTATCAATGAATTTAGTAGAAAATCATTATATGCATAGTTTCAAGCCATATTGGGTTATTATTTGTATGCTTCTTTTGTCGGCCATTGCCTCTGCTCAAAACGTGCAGAATGTGGCCGTTCGCCAGGTGGACACAACCATCGAGATAACGTATGATTTGGATGCGGATGCTGTTGTGAGTGTGTCAGCCTTTTCGGGTTATAAGGCGCTAAAAATGGAGCATCTTGAAGGTGCCATAGGAGAAGTAACAGCAGGCAACAAGTGTAAAATTATTTGGAACGTATTAGAGGACTACAACGATTTTGTTTTTGACAATGTCTGTTTTACAATATCTGCTGCACCTGCACAGGGTGATAATCGAACGATTTTTACTGCTCAATATGGCTATGGCGCCATTCCGCAGCACTCGGGTGGTTTGCTGATTGGCCAGAAGTATAAATATGCTGGTTGGTATGCAAGTTTCCGAAGCAATTTTTCGTTTACGCAACCTACAAATAACTTATCCTGCGACAAAGGAGGTCTCGTCAATGGAATGTTGCCTCTTTACTCTGGCTATCGCAAACAGAGCCATATGCTGGTCACTGCCGGTTTGCTGGTGGATCTTACGGGCAACCATTGGCGCAAGTCGATGCTGGCCTTGTATTTGGGTGCGGGCTATGGGTGGCGTTATTCGCTTTGGGAAACAACCAGAGGACAACTGATTCGCTATAATCCTACTTATTATCATGGTGTAGCCGCTCAAGCGGGCGTAATGGGCAGCATTAGAGGGTTGACCTTGAGTGCTGGCGTTGCTACAATTGGGTTTAAGTATTTGGAATTAGAAGTTGGTATAGGTTATACGATCAATCACAAAAGCAAGAAATGATATGAAATTCGCTCATTATATGATAATATTGCTTGCGCTTGCACTATGTGCATGCACGCAAGAGGAATCAATCCCGACGGTAGGCTCGATGCAGGTAGAAAGCTACGTTACGCCAAATTATACCACGGCCGATGTGTCAATCATGTGCGATATTCCAAATGGGATGGAGAATTATCTGGAGTATTATTTTTGCTATTCAAACGTTGGAATGAATAATCCTCGTGAGCAAAAGATGACCTTCAGCAATGGCATCTGCAGTTGTAAACTGACCGGGTTAGAAGCAGGAACTGATTATGATTGTCAGTTCAAGATTGTTGGTTTCAATTCAGACGCAATACAGGGAGTTGGCGCGTTCCAAACGAAGCCCTTTGAATATGCGGATGTTTGTACTGACCAAATTATTTCCTATAGTCGCAACAATGCCATTGTGAGCATCTCGTTGCATGCTTGGGGAACGGATATTGTTCCTGAATGGGGGGTGTGCTATGGCACTCATCCTACTGTGGATTATGAAGACAATCGAATTGAATTTTCTGGAACTACGGCATATAATACTTCTACTACATGTACTATTAATGTGCCGGATTTGGAAGATGGCGTTACGTATTACGTAAGGGCTTATGCGAAGAACGGTTGGGGTCTATCTTATGGCGTAGAACTGAGTTTTACGACTATTCCGTATGCTATCCCAACAGTAGAAACCATAGAC
>CAMGMU010000050.1 GCA_946059305.1 uncultured Bacteroidales bacterium
CCTCGTAGTACCATGCTGCGGGGGTGGCTGTATTTTACAATTTACAAACAGCGAGCAAAGCGAGCAGCACGCAGTGCAGTGAACGCAGTGAGCGTTACTCATTTTAGAGTAAGGGTATGGCGCTGCGCGGCGTTCCATTAGCGCTTCGCGCGTTCCAGAAGCCTGCGGCTGTTCCAAAATCAATAGTGCAGCGAATTGAGCATTCGGCACTCGCTACAGATTCTCTGCGATAAGCGTGCGGAAGTGGTCGGCTTCGGTTTCGGGAATACCCTTGAGGGTCTCATCGAGGAAAGCGGCAAGTAGTAGCTGACGCGCCTGAGAGAGCGAGAGCCCGCGTTGCTGCATGTAAAAGAGTGCATTGGAGTCAAGTTGACCAGTGGTGGCACCATGCGAACATTTGACATCGTCGGCGTATATCTCCAATTGCGGTTTGGTTTTCATGTTTGCGGTAGGCGAAAGAAGAATATTTCTGTTGGTCTGATACGCCTCGGTTTTCTGTGCATTTGGTAGCACTTTCAGTTCTCCATAAAACGAGCCGCGTGCGGTATCCGCCAAGACGAACTTCAGTAGTTGGTCAGACTTGCCACCCCCGACTTGATGCCAAACGCGGGTGACGAGTTCTTGCTCTTGCTGAGCCTTGAGCAGACTTAGCCCATAGATGTGTGTAGTGCATGCTTCCTCGGCTTGCTCAACGATGATCTCCGTTTGTCCACAAGTGTCGGGCGCAATGGTGATTACATGCAGCAAGAGGGTACTGCCGGCTTTCTGGCAGATACGGAGCGTGCCGCCTGCGGGATTAATCAGCAGGTAATGGGCATACTGGCCGGCTGGCAGTGTCAGTTCAAGCGTGTTGTTTTGTAATTCAAGCGTAGTCATGCTGTCAGTTTTCTAACCAATCAAAGCCTTTCTCGTCGATTTCTTTAGCGAGTTCAGCCGTGCCTGTTTTTACGATTTTGCCATTGTAAAGGACATGTACGAAATCCGGACGGATATATTCGAGCAATCGTTGGTAATGTGTGATGACGATGGCCGATGTGGCGGGTTGTCCGATGGCTTCAGCTTCTTCTTTGGTTTTCCGAATCTTATTGAACCCTTCGGCTACGATGCGAAGCGCATCCACATCCAATCCGGAGTCGGTCTCATCGAGGATAGCCAAACAGGGTTCAAGCATTGCCATCTGAAACACCTCGTTTTTCTTCTTTTCTCCTCCGGAGAATCCCTCATTGACAGACCTGTTCTGCATCTTCGATCCGATTTCTACGAGAGCCTCTTTCTCTCGCTTGAGTTTGAGGAACTGTGATGCGCTGAGGGGCTCCAAGCCTTGATACTTGCGTTTTTCGTTGACTGCCGTTTTCATGAAATTGACCATGCTCACTCCGGGAATCTCCACGGGGTACTGAAACGAGAGGAAGAGCCCCTCTCGAGCACGGTCTTCAGGTGTCATACTGAGCAAGTCTTTGCCTCGGAAGGTGATGGTTCCTTCCGTGACGGTATAAGCGGGGTTGCCGGTGAGGATAGCTGAGAGTGTGGATTTGCCGGCGCCATTGCGGCCCATGAGCGCATGAATCTCTCCCTCGCGGATATGCAGGTTGAGTCCTTTGATTATTTCTTTGCCTCCTACAGAGGCGTGCAAGTTTTCAATTTTGAGCATAGTTGAATGGGTTTCTAAAGGATGCATCGACTGAATGATGCATCATTGTATGATGGCCGTCAAAACCGTCTTTCCCACGGCATCGAGGGTGGAACGGCTGACGTTAGACATGTCGTCGCAATTGGTATGCCAATATTGGGGGAATCCGGTGCCTGTTTGGGCATCGTAATGGATGATATTGACGCATGGAATATGAGCGATGGTGTTGATGTAATAATGGTCATCGGTCACGGCTCCTCCGTTTTGAAAACGGAAATAACGGGCAAATCCGAGTTGTCTTGCTGTGTTCCATACGTGGTTAAGCGGTTCGGGAGCGTATTGTAATGAGAAATATTCTTTGTAAAACACAGCTTCGGGTGAGCCAATCATATCGAGCAGAATGCCATAGGCATACTGAGTGCTTCTCTTCTCGTTTTCTCCGGCCCAAAGTTGACTTCCGAGGCACCATGTGTTTCCCCTGTCCGGTCCCTTGTACCATTCCGGAGCGCCTTTGTCTTCGGCATCGAAGAGAATGATGTCAATGCCTTTTTGGGGTTGCTGGATGTGCAACTGCCGTGCAATTTCGAGCAATACGGCAGTTCCGCTGGCGCCATCGTTAGCGCCCAAGACGGGCGTTTGCTGCTTAATAGGGTCGGTTTCTTGGTCGCTCCAGGGTCGGCAGTCCCAATGTGCGCAAAGCAGGATGCGAGAGGAGGGAATATCCGGCCGGTAGGCGGCAATAATATTGGCGATGGCTTGGTCTTTACCCTCATAATCGGGCAGTGCTCCTCTTTGAATAGTTACTTCCAATCCGTATCGCTCGAGGGTGGAAGCGAGGTAGTTGAGACAAGCCTGATGGGCGGTTGAGCCCGGGACGCGCGCTCCAAACGCCACTTGGGTCGCGGTGTGTGCATACGCACTATCGGCAGAGAAAGCCGCTGGCGAGAGGGTTGCTTCAGCGGTTTTCTGCTGCTTCTGACCGCAACCGATAAGCGTTGCAGCCAGAAGCAGGGAGATGAGTGTTGTTCGTTTCATTAGTAGGGTGAGTGAATGTTCCCACCAGAGTCATTAGCCTGAACGTTGTGGCAGCATCCTGCCAGAGACCGTTAGAGGCTCTCAGAGATAGATGTATGGGTTTGGATAGCGGTGATAACCTTTCCAAAGATAGACTCGGTGTTGAGTACTTTAATCTTCGAGCATCGGCTCTGGTCGAACTCGATGGAGTCGGTGATAATCAGTTCCTCGAGGACGCTGTTTTCGATTCGTTCGATAGCGGGTCCGGAGAGTACTCCATGGGAGATAACGGCTCTTACGCTCTTAGCACCGTTCTGCTTGATGATAGCTGCTGCTTTGCAGAGCGTACCTGCCGTATCGCATATATCATCACAGAGCACCACGTCTTTGCCCTCGATATCACCCAATACGCGGATTTCGCTAACCATATTGGCCTTGAGGCGTTGTTTGTAGCAGATAACCATCGGCACTTCTTGTTTGAGTTTCCGCTGGAGGTTTTTGCAGAGCTTAAGCGAACGCTTGGTACCGCCTTCATCGGGCGAAGCTACTACTAAGTCTTTTAGACCAAGCGATGCAATGTATTCAGCGAATACGTTTGATGCAAAAAGGTGGTCAACGGGGATGTCAAAGAAACCTTGAATCTGATCAGCATGTAAGTCGAGTGTGATAACGCGATCAGCTCCGGCAGCCTGAATCATCGTTGCGCAGAGTTTAGCACCGATACTAACGCGCGGCTTGTCTTTTCTGTCTTGGCGTGCCCAACCGAAGTAAGGGATGACTGCGATTACCTTGTAGGCACTTGCTCTACGCGCTGCATCAATCATGAGGAGGAGCTCCATCAAATTGTCGGTGCTGGGGCAGGTGGATTGCACCAGATAAACGGAAATACCACGAACCGTTTCTTCAAACGCAACTGCAAATTCACCATCCGAGAAATGTTCAATGTTTACTTTGCCTTGTTCACAACCGAGGTATTCGCAGATGCGTTTTGCCAGCGCGCCGCCTTGTGAACCAGCGAATACCTTGTACGGATTAGCTTCAATCAACATAGAGAGTGAGATTTTAAGTAAATTAAGTAAATTTGGGTAATATGTATTATTCGATAATAATCGCCCAACAGAAAGGCGCATAATTCTCGAAAATCGATGCAAAGGTACTGCTTTTTGTTGAAATAGCAAAGAAAAATCGCAAAAAGTTCCTTTTTGTTTGCAAGAATCAGTTTTTTTTCGTACTTTTGCAGCACAATTTATAAAATTGACGAACTATGCGTAAAAAATTGAACTTATTTTCCGTGCTTTCAGCAGCCATTCTGTGTTGTGTCTTAATTGCTGCCGGCAAGCGTACGCCGACCCTATTTATGGTGGGCGATTCCACGATGGCTGACAAGACGGAATTGGCTATCTCACCAGAGCGTGGTTGGGGACAGGTGTTTCCTACGTATTTGAATTCTAACGTGCGCGTTGAGAATCATGCGATGAACGGCCGGAGTACCAAATCGTTTGTGGATGAAGGTCGCTGGGATTCGGTTTTGGTGAGAATGCATCGCGGCGATGCGCTGATTCTTCAGTTTGGTCACAACGATGCCAAATATACCGATCCCAAGCGGTACTCTTCTCCGGAGCAGTATGAGGCTAACTTGCGCAGGATGATTCGTCAGGCTCAGGAACGCGGTGTTCAGGTGGTGGTTTGTACGCCCATCTGCCGTCGCCAGTTCAATGCAGAAGGCGAACTGGAGATGACGCATGGCAGGTATCCTGCAGCTGCCAAACGTGCTGCTGCTGGAGCAGGCGTGCCGCTACTCGATATGGAGACCATTACGGCTGAGTGGCTGCGTAGGCTTGGTGATCAAGAGTCGAAGAAATACTTCATGAACGTGAAGCCAGGCGAATGTGAGAAGTATCCTGAAGGCAAGATTGATGATACGCATCTGCGCGAAGCTGGCGCTTTAGCCGTAGGTGCCATGGTGGTTGAGCAATTGAGAGCGCAGAACGTGCGTTTTCTCACTCGTTACCTTCGTGAGCAACCTGCAGAACAAGCAGTATATACGACTTTCTGTCGCCCCGATTTCAAATGATTATCGGCATTATGACAATTCAATCTCTCCTCTCTTTCTCCCTTCTCGACTGGTGTCTGTTGGGCGCTTTGGCGGCCGTGTTCGTGTATCAGTTGTACTATTATATTCGGTACATGGCGGGCGTGCAACGGCGCGTGAGGCATCAGCAGAAACAGCGTTTTCGCTGGAATCCTAAACGTCAGGAGCGACAAGCGCGCAAAGCGCTGGAGGCTGCCGAGAAAGCAGCTCGGGAAGCGGGATTGGAGTTGGTGCAGGAGAAACCTGAGAACAATGAGCAACCCGGCGTATCGGTAGTGGTGTGCGCTAAGAACGAGGGCGATAACTTGCAGCATTATCTCACTGCGTTGCTCTGTCAACGCTATCCTACGTTTGAAGTGATCGTTGTCAACGATGCCTCTGAAGACAATACCCAATTTGTCTTGGACCATTATCAGCAACTATACTCGAACCTGCACCTCACGTTTGTCCCCTCTGATGCGATGGTGAGAAGTTCTAAAAAATTGGCTTTGACGCTGGCCGCAAAGGCTGCCAAATACGATTATCTGTTGCTTACGGATGCTGATTGTCGTCCGGAATCGCCGGAGTGGATAGCGGAAATGATGAAGGGTTTCAGCAAGCCTGAAACCGAACTGGTAATAGGCTATGGGGGCTATTTCCAAGAACATCATGCCGTCAACCGTCGCATCCAATACGACACTATCTTCAATGCGATGCAGTATCTTGGTATGGCAATGTCTCGACATCCATATATGGGTGTAGGGCGCAATTTAGCGTATAAGAAAGAGACGTTCTTCAAGAACCGTGGCTTTGCCGGACTGCTTTCTGCTCGTGCAGGTGACGACGATTTGTTTGTCAATAAAGTATGTAATGCGCGCAATACAGAGGTCGTTCTGACGCCTATGTCTTATACTTGGAGTATTCCTAAGCGCACGTTTAGAGAATGGCGGGTGCAGAAAGCAAGACATTTGTCGGTAGCGCCTGATTATAAGTGGTTCACGAAACTGCGACTCTTTATCGAGCCGTTTAGCCGAGGCCTTTGGTACGCCCTCATGATTGCGGTGGGTGTGCTGACGGGATTAGGATGGATTTCGCCCACAATCGGTGGTGTGGCTGCGGTGTTGTTCGTAAGCAGACTGACGTGGCAGATCATTATGATGAGTAGAGCCGCATCTATCTTTATGGTGAAAGGATTTGGAATAGAAGTGCTGTGGTTCGATATTTGGCTGCCACTCGTAAATGCGTATTTGCTTATCAAGCAGATGTTTAGAAAAAATACAAATTGGTAAATAACAGAATTATGGATAAAAAGAATCAAATAAGCATAAATATCGCCCCGGATATCGCTGGCGGTAAGTATGCAAACTTAGCTATTATTGGTCATTCTTCTTCGGAATTCACGCTCGATTTTGCCTCGGTTTTACCCGGTCCAAATAATGTTGCTAATGTGCAAGCTCGCGTTATCATGGCGCCCGAACATGCCAAGCGATTGCTTTTGGCACTTCAAGATAATGTTCAGAAGTATGAAATGCAGTTCGGGCAAATTCAATTCAACACGCCAGCTGCTCCATCTGTTCCGATGGCCGCAGGAGGTGAGGCGTAAAGAAGGATACTATCTCATTCAATTATCATTGTATTACCATGGCACGTATTTTTCCCGCCAGTCAGTTGATTATCAATGCTGACGGCTCTGTTTTTCATTTGCATATCCGTCCAGAACATTTGGCGGATAAAATTATTCTCGTAGGCGATCAGGATCGCGTTGATATCGTAGCTTCGTTTTTCGATGAAGGCTCTATTGAATGCGATATCCAGAGCCGCGAGTTTCATACCATCACGGGACGCTATCAAGGTAAACGAATCACATGTATCTCTACCGGTATCGGAACGGACAACTGCGATATTGTAATGAACGAGATTGATGCGCTTGCGAACATCGATTTTTCTACTCGCACGGAGCATCCTGAGCCGCGCCATTTGGAGATTATCCGCATTGGCACTACGGGAGGCATGCAAGAGGATATCCCACTTGGAACCTTCCTCGTTTCTGAAAAGTCCATTGGTTTTGATGGTGTATTGGCTTTTTATGAAGGTCGTGATGCGCTCTCAGATTTGGGTTTCGAAGAGGCGTTGGTAGATTATATCGGTTATCCGAAAAAGGCCGCTGTACCGTATGTGGTAGCGGCTGATAAAGAGTTGGTTGACCGCATTGCAGCCGATGATATGATGCGCGGTTGCACCATTGCTGCCAATGGCTTTTACGGCCCACAAGGGCGTGTGTTGCGCGTGGGGTTGGCTGTGCCCGATATCAACGAGAAAATATCTGCTTTTCGCTATCAGGGACAACGCATCACCAACTACGAGATGGAGGGCAGCTGTATAGCCGGTTTGGCGCTTCATATGGGGCATAAGGCGATGACCGTGTGCTGCGTGATTGCTCAGCGAAAAGCGGAGGCTGCCAATACCGATTACAAACCTCGAGTAAAAGAATTAATACAAACAGTACTTAACCGTTTTTAATAATATTCACATGAAAAGAATTGCTATTGTATTTGCGGCTGCGCTTTGCTTGGCATCGTGCGGTCAAAAGGAGACCCAATCAAATGTTACTCCTTCACCTCAAGATTTTCCGTATATGGTAGAACAATTTGCTGACCTGGGCATTCTCCGCTATCGTGTGCCCGATTTCGAGAGCCTTACTGCTGATCAGAAGGCACTCGTATATTATCTGACTGAAGCTGCGCTCTGGGGCCGCGATATTCTTTTTGACCAAAACTGCAAATATAATTTGCAGGTTCGCCGTACGTGCGAAGCATTGTATCTCAATTATAAGGGCGATAAGACTTCAGCTGAATGGCTCGGTTTTGAGACCTATCTGAAGCGTGTATGGTTCTCCAATGGTATTCATCATCATTATTCGGAAGATAAGATTCTTCCCGAATGCTCTCAAGAGTGGTTTGCTCAGGCATGCCAAGAGGCGAATGTGGAGGTTCCAGAAGGCTTGCTCCGCGTGATGTTCTGCCCGGATTATTTGGCTAAGAAAGTGAACTCTGAAACGGGTCAGGACCTCTGTATGACTTCGGCTTGCAACTATTATGAAAACGTTACGCAGGCAGAGGCTGAGGCTTACTATGAGGCGCATAAAGACAACTCGCCCGAGCCGATGTGGATTGGTCTCAACAGCAAGCTTACCAAGGATGCTGAAGGCAACGTAATCGAACGCGTTTTCAAGGCTGAAGAAGGTGGACTCTATTCGGCTGCACTGCAGAAAGTGGTGGAGAACCTGCAGAAAGCGCTGCCATATGCTGAGAACGAGCAGCAGCGTTTGGTGATTGAGAAACTCATAGAGTATAATATCACAGGCAACCTCAAGACGTTCAACGAATATGCGATTGCCTGGGTGCGCGACCTCGATAGTCGTGTGGATTTCGTGAATGGTTTTACGGAAGTGTATGGCGATCCGCTCGGTATCACCGGAGCCTGGGAGTCGCTCGTTAATTTCAAGAACATGGCCGCTACAGAGCGCACCAAAGCCCTCTCTGACAATGCGCAGTGGTTTGAAGACCATTCGCCTATTGATCAGCGTTTTAAGAAAGCCGAGTGCAAGGGTGTGAGTGCCAAGGTGATTACGGCAGCCATCCTCGCAGGCGACTGCTATCCCGCTACCCCAATTGGCATCAATCTGCCGAACGCCAACTGGATTCGTAAGTCGTATGGTTCGAAATCCGTTACTATCGAAAACCTAACTGAAGCATATAATCAGGCTTCGCTTGGCAATGGATTCAACGAGGAGTTCATGCTCTCTGACGTAGAGCGCGAGTGCGCGAAGAAATATGGTGCACACATGAGCGATGTACACGTAGATTTGCATGAGTGCCTTGGTCATGGTTCGGGTCAAATGCTCCCGGGCGTTTCCAAAGATGCGCTTAAGGAACATGGCTCTACCATTGAAGAGACGCGTGCTGACCTCTTCTCGCTTTATTATATGGCTGACCCCAAGCTCGTAGAACTCGGTATTGCGCCTGATTTGGAGGCGTATAAGAGCCAGTATTATAATCAGATGATGAATGGCGCCATGACGCAGCTCGTGCGCATTGAATATGGTAAGAATGTAGAGGAGTCGCATATGCGCAACCGCGCGCTTATTTCTAATTGGGTACTCGCACACGCCACCCCGGGTGCACCCGAGGCAGAAATCGTGGAGCGCGATGGTAAGCATTATATGCAAGTGAATGATTATGAGGGCCTTCGTCGTTTGTTTGGCGAGCTGCTTGCTATCATTCAGGAAGTGGTAAGTACCGGCGATTATGCACGTGCTTGCCAGCTCGTGGATGCATACGCCGTAAAGGTTGATCCCGCGCTTCATCGCGAGATGCTTGACCGTTATGAACCGCTTCATATTGCGCCGTATAAGGGCTTTGTGAACCCCATTTATACCCCTGTTTTTGATAAAGAAGGTAAGATTATCGACGTACGGTTGGATTATACCGAAGGGTATGCTGAGCAGCATCTCCGCTACTCGAGAGACTACTCGAATCTACCTACTATCAATGAGTAAACTGCATTAAGCTGGTGAAAAACGGCTTACCTATCAGCAAGAGCATTGCCAATCGGCTGCTGATTTGCAAAGCTATGCGAGGTGATGACCTTTCAGAGGTTATTGCCTCGCCCGCTTTCTCGCAGTATCCTGATGATGTGCGGCTGATGGCGGAGCATCTTGCTACTATGCAGTCTGTTCGCCCGCACGTGCTCGACTGCCAAAATGCGGGCACAGTGATGCGTTTCCTTTGTGCTTTTGCGGCGCAGAAGGAAGGGTTGGAACTCACGCTCACGGGTTGCGAAAGAATGATGCAGCGCCCCATCGGTCAGCTGGTGGAGGCGTTGCGTAAGATTGGAGCGGATATTCGCTATCTGGGCGAAGAGGGTTTTCCGCCTTTGCGGATTATTGGAAAGCCGCTTGATAAAACACCTTTGCGAATGTGTGCTCCGCAGCCTTCTACGCAGTTTATCTCGGCGTTGCTATTGGCAGGGATAGCGGTAGAAACCAATGTGCAATCGCCGTATATCGACCTTACGCGCAGCGTGATACGCGACTTTCAGGCAGGACGTATAAGCCGATTGGAAGACGTGGAGAAAGATTGGTCGTCAGCTGCGTTTTGGCTGGAACGCGAAGCCCTTGGATTGCCCATTCCTGAGGAAATATTCAGCCAACTCCGAGAGGATTCCGAGCAAGGCGATAAGGTCGCGTGGACACTATTCGAGAAGATTAAGAGCCGCAATCTTACTGCATGGGATTTCTCCTCTTGTCCGGATCTCTATCCTGCTGCTGCGGTGGCATGTCACGTGCTCGGTTTGCGCCCCGTATTTTCCGGATTGCAGACGCTCCGGCTGAAGGAGTCCGACCGCATTGCGGCTGTAGAAGAGGGGCTTCGTGCCATCTCTCAAGACCCGCATGCGGTAGTGAAGACGTATGCCGACCATAGGATTGCCATGGCATTTTTAGCTGCAGGATTTCGCGTGGATAATACAGCCTGTATCGCTAAATCCTATCCGGCTTTCCTCTCTGAGTTACTCGATTGCGAGCGTTTGGTTGCTCTGCGAGAAGGCGATATGATGCCGGTTTTTCAAGACGGACTGCTTACCCGTATTCAAACCGATGCGGGCAGGGGAAAGAAGCATGCGCTCATGCAAGCTATGCCGCTGATGGAGAGCGAATTCGTTTGGCTATGCGATGCAGATATCCAGCCTCCGCCCATGCCTGTTTCGCTGCCCGATGCCGACTTAATCATCCTCCCGCTACGGATGGAGTCAGAGCATATTGTTCTCCGCAGTTTGCTCACCCTCGAGTATGCCGCTATTCAGTCGCTCACGATGCTTGCCGCAGAAAAGGGGCATCCGGTTTTGTGTGCAGGTGCTAATATGATTGTTCGTCGGTCGGCATGGGAAGAGTGCGTGGGGGCGATACGTCAGGATATCCCCAGCGGCGATGATATGTTTATATTAGAGGAGATGAAGCGCAGAGGGAAAAAGATTGTGGCCGGTCCTGCCCAGCTTACGGCCACGTGCTTTTCCCCATCCTCGATTGGGGTTCTTCTCAAGCAGCGTGCTCGCTGGGCGGGGAAAGCGCCTGCTTATCAGGATAGAGATATTCTAATCGCGGGCGGATGGACGGTCTTGTCCAATCTGTTCGTGTACTTGCTTCCGGGTTGGGCCGTCATCAAATGGGTGGCGGATATGCTTCTGGTAGAGCGTCATCATAAGCTATATGCTTATCCCGAAAAATGCGGGTTGAAAGCATGGCTGTGGGGAGCTTTGCTGACCCTTGTGTATCCGCTCTGGATGCTGCTTTGTCTCATCGTGGGTGTATGCCGTAAGAAATGGTGAATGAATGCGAAAGATGGACGTTATTAGGATATTTTTGTATTTTGCCGGTATTTGCAGTAGAAAAGATGAAGAAAAGCTATCAACATATTGAATTATTGGCGCCGGCTAAGAATTTGGCAGTTGGTTGTGCTGCGATTGATGCCGGTGCGGATGCCGTGTATATTGGTGGTCCAAGTTTTGGTGCGCGTAAGGCAGCGGGTAACTCGCTTGAGGATATAGCAGCACTATGCCGCTATGCACATTTCTTCCGAGCCAAGGTGCTGGTGACGCTTAATACGCTTCTATATGCTCACGAATACGAGGAGGCGGTGCGGTTGGCTTACGCGTATAAGCAGATTGGCGTGGATGCCATCATCATTCAGGATTTGAAACTGGCGAGTATGCTGTTTGAAACGGGCGATTTCTCGGGCGAGGATGGCGGTATCCGTTTGCATGCCTCAACGCAATGCGACAACCGCACCTTGGCGCGAGTCAAAGAGCTCGAAGCAATGGGTTTCCGCAGGGTGGTGCTGGCACGCGAGTTGTCGATTGAAGAGATGGCTGATATCCGCAGGCATACTACCGTTGAGCTGGAAGCATTCGTACATGGTGCATTGTGCGTATCGTATTCTGGTGCGTGCTATATGTCAGAGCGACTATGCGGCCGTTCGGCCAACCGTGGAGAGTGTGCGCAGATGTGTCGCTTGCTATATGATGTGCTCGACGAGCAGCAAGAGGAGATGCTCCATCAGAAACATATTCTATCGCTTTATGATTTGGATCGCAGTGCTATCCTGAGCGATATGCTGGAGGCGGGTATCACTACCTTCAAGATTGAAGGCCGACTGAAAGATGCCGATTATGTAAAAAATATTGTAGGTTATTACCGCCTAATGTTGGATAGGCTGTGTGAAAAAGCGTCGGTTGGTAAGGTGCGCTTGGGCTTTACACCCGCTCCCAATAAGACATTTCACCGCGGCAGCACAACGTATTTTTCCAATGGTCGCCCCGCCTCGCTCGTGAACATGCTCACGCCTAAGTCCACTGGCGAATATATTGGCAAAGCCCCCATTCCGGCGGGTCTTCTGCCAGAGGTGGAGCTGCATAACGGAGATGGATTATGCTTTGGAAATGAGGGCTTCTATTGGCCGCTCAGCAAACATGCGGGGGTACGCATCCCCGCAGGTACTGCGCTCTATCGCAATCTCGATGTAGCTTTTCAGAGGCAACTGAGCGCCAAAGATGCGGCTGTTCGCTTGTTGCCCGTGTCGCTTCGTTTTGAGGAAACAGATGATGGTTTTCTCTTGACAGCAACGGCTGACGAAACAGTAGCCGAGCTTCGCGTGCAGGCTGCTAAAGAGCCAGCCTCCAATGCTAATCGTGCTGAAGCGATGGTGCGCCAGCAGTTATGTAAACTCGGCGGCACACGGCTCGAAGCAGAAGCCGTGGAGGTCGTTTGGCAGCAGCCCTATTTCCTCTCTGCCTCGGTGCTCAACGATTGGCGTAGGCAACTGGTGGAGCGCTTTTTGCAAAAGCGTGAGGAGCAATATGGCAATACGAAGGATGTGCATTGGGCAAATGCCGAAGCATGCCTTTCTGGCCCTTCCTCCGATAAGCAGGATGCCCTAAAGAAGGCACATGCGTACGCTGAGAAAGCCCATGACCATCAAACGGAAAACCCACCTGAGATGACTTGCAAATACTGCATTCTCTACGAGATGGGGCGCTGCAAGAAGCAGGTGAATAGCGATGGTCGTGTACCTGCTTTTCTCCGCCAAGGACAGCATCTTTTTCGCATCGTAACCCATTGTAAGGAGTGCTATATGACCCTCCATCTGATTCGATAATTCAGGTGGTTGAGGTCGTAAAAGAAACGCTCCGTCATTTTTTCATCCTATAAAATGCTCTATGAGCCAAATGATTATGAAGCAAATCTTCTTCTTTTTCGCACTTTTCTGCATGCTGCTTACTGCTTCATGCAAGCGCAGCAGCACCATTCAGGAATTACCTTTTGCCCAAGATTCTGTGGGCAATCAGGTGTTGGTTATTACGCATTCTGACAGTTCGTTTGCGCAAGCCGATTTTTACATACATACGCCCGTTGGTTGGCAGCTCGACCGGAGCGCTGATGCGTTTGTTGGGAAAATGGGCGTTGGAAAAATGCGTGAGGGCGATGCACGTACCCCTTTAGGCTACCTCGGTATTCTCTCCGCTTTCGGCATTCTGCCCAACCCCGGCACGCACATTCCATATATCGACGTGACGCCTACCATGGTAGGAGTGGATTGCGAAGGGGAATATTACAATCAAATTGTTGATACGGCAATCGTGAAGGTAGCTGTTACGGGGGAGAATATGCATGCGCTTGCTCCGGAATATCATTATGGTCTGACTACGACCTATAATCAAGCATGCGAACCGGGTTTGGGTAGCTGTGTATTTATTCATTGTAAGGGCAACAAATCATACACGGGCGGTTGTGTGGCGCTTGATGAGGCGTTTATGAAGCATATTTTGCAGGTGTGCGACACTACGCTAACGGTTTATATTCAATAATATATGGTCCAATTCCTTCTTCCGCTTGGCAGTGCCGGAATGTTTATCATCGCACTGTTCTGCAGCATAGGTCACTTCGTTGGTTCGATGCGCAGTGTGGCTTCAGAAATAGGGCCTACGATGCGCAAAGCCAATTTATGGATGGCCGCTGCGGGCATGCTTGTTTGCTTGGACATCGTATTTTGCAAACTGGTGGTGAAAGACGAAAACGATATGTTTCAGGTAGAGAGCCTCTCGCTTTTCGCTTCGTATCTTGTGAGCAAAATGTTGGCGTTGGGCTTTTCTCCAGCGTTTGATAAGCATTATATGAAGCTCAAAAATGTGCTGATAAGTTTGTTGCGTGTGGGGCTTTGTGGAATACTGTTGTTAGCGGTGGTGCATGCGGATGTTACGCCCAATGCACGCGTTGCGTTGCTTACGATTGCCTCTGCTTGGTATGTGATTGATACGACATGTGTTATGGCGTATGTCTATTATGCTTGTAAGATTAAATGCAAGGCTTTTGATGCGTATTATTCGGATGATTATGACAAATATATCCTTTGGACGCCTCTCTTGTTCAGCATTATTCAAGTTTTTGGAATGGGGTGGACTGCTATTTTGTATGCCCCTGTGCTGGTGCATAGTCTTTATGCTTTGTTGGGTGCTGCAATTTGGATGTATATTTTCGTATGCTACGATCGCCACATGGTGTATTTCCGCTTCGGTTCGTCAACGAAAGAGCCAGAGTTAATTGAAGAGGAAGATGTCGAGATAAAGGATATTACCTATCCGATTAGGGAGGTGGAGCAGATTTCCATGAGCGAAATGAAGGATCGATATGCCTATTTAATTGAGTCGCTCTCGCGTTGGATAGAAAACAAAGGTTTTTTGCAAGCTGAACTGACGATAGAGGATTTGGCTCGTCAGTTGGGTACCAACCGCACCTATCTCAGTACGTTTATCAATTCGCATTACGGTGTGCCGTTTCGCCAGTGGATAGCCTCGCTCCGCATTGCAGAGTCCAAGAAGATGCTCCGCGATACCAATCTGCGCGAGCAGGATATAGCAGAGGCTATAGGCTTTGCTACGGTGCAATCATTCATCCGAAATTTTACGCAATTTGAGAATATGTCGCCATCGGCTTACCGCAAATCTATAAGTTCGATGGCGCATGAAAAAAGCCTTTGCGGGATTGACAAAGGCTGAAAATAAAGGTGGGTTCGCAAATTCGCTATAATACTTGTTACCCACAATGAATCATTATCTTTTCGAATATAGGAATTATTTGAACCCACCTAAAATTATTCACTATTTTAATGGTAGATTTTGCGTCGGTTGAGTTCGCGCTGATAAGCTGCTGCGTAAGCAGCATGTGAAGCGTATGAAGAGGAGAAATGGTGTGTGCCATCAAACTTGGTGGAAGCACACATATAGAGGAAGTTAGAGGGGGTAGGGTTGAGCGTAAAATCGATAGTTTTCTTCTGCGGAATACGAATGGGTCCGGGAGGTAGCCCTGGGTGGATATACGTGTTATAGGCCGATTCGGTTTTCAGATGCTCATACGTGATTCTGCGAAGACTAAAATCCTGCAATGCGAATTTTATGGTAGGGCAACTCTGCATGGGCATTCCGATGCGTAAGCGGTTCATATAGAGCCCCGCGATAATGGGTTTATCCTCGTCGCGATTCGTCTCTTCTTCTACGATAGAGGCTATCGTGGTCACCTCTTCTGGAGTGAGCTGCAGTGCTTCGGCTTTACTCAGCCGGTCGGCGTTCCAAAACGAATCATGAATGGTTGCCATCCTGTGGAAAAGTTGGTCAGCAGAGATATCCCACCACATCTCATACGTATCGGGCAGAAAGAGGCATACGGCTGTTTCTTTGCGCAATCCAAACTGCTGCAAATAGGCATCGTCTTCCAACTTGCTGATGATTGAAGCGGAGTCAATCATGAGTTGCGCTCCTAATCGTGCTGCCAGTTGTTCGCGCGTGCGGATATTATTAAACGTGAGCTGGATGGGCTTTTGGTCGCCGCTGCGGAACATACGAATGAGCTGAAGGTCAGCCGTTTCCGCAGGGACGAGGTAGCGGCCCGTACGTACAAATGGCCGTTCGGCACTCGTCCATTTCATCAGCTTACTATGCAGCTTCAGCGAGCGCTCAGAGCCGATGACGTAATCCTTCTGAAGGCTGATTAGGAGTGAATCGAGCGTTGTTTGAGGATATACATAAATGTAGTGAGACGCTCCATCGCGGCTTACGAAATTGCTACCTATCAGTCGGTAGGTTTGATTACCCGCCAATGCAAGCAAGAGCGCGACTACCAGGCTTGCGATTATTTCTATAACATAGATTTTCTTCTTCTTTTTCATGTGATAACTATATTGTGATAACTATATTAAGAATAGCTATATTGACCATCTCTTGCCAAAAACGATGCAAAATTACGAAAAAAACTCCATATATCGAAATTTTTGGCATGTTTTTTGCTATTTTTTTGAGCAAATTGATGTTTTTAATAATATGAAAAAATTACCCACTTTTTTGTTACTGTTATTATTGTTAGCGTTTTCTTCTTGGGCGCCTTCATGGGCGGCAACCCATACGATTACTGGCAAGGTGCTGAATCAAACCACGGGAGAGGCTGTAGATATGGCCACCGTTCGCTTATTTTCGTATCACAACGCTGACTCTACGTTGGTGCAAGGTTTGCAAACCGATCAGCAGGGCGGCTTTGTGCTCACCGCTAAGGATGGCGCCTATGCCATCATCATCAGTTCGGTAGGTTTCCTGCCTAAGAAAGTGCGTTGTACTCTCTCCGGAAAAGATATCACGCTGCGCCCGATTCGGCTTGAAGAAGACGTGCTCGCTCTTGGGGAAATTCAGGTGCAGGGGCACGCTGCGGAGATGACCGTTAAAGGTGACACAATCGAATATAACACCGCTGCCTACAATGTGGGAGAAAATGCGATGGTGGAAGATGTGCTTAAGAAAATGAATGGGGTGACCGTGGATAAAGAAGGTAATGTGACCGTTAATGGAGAGTCCATCACGGCAGTGCGCATCGACGGGAAGAAGTTCTTCGGCAACGATGTGCAGTCGGCTACCAAGAATATTCCCGCGGACATGATTGATAAGATTCAAGTTATTGATGAGAAATCAGAAATGGCTAAACTCACGGGGTTTGAAGACGATGACTCTGAGCACATCATCAATCTTACCCTCAAGAAAAACCGCAAGAAAGGCCTATTTGGCAAATATACGGGGGCGCTCGGTACCGACCTCTTGGGCGATGATCAGGAGAAGCTTTTCCATTATAACTATACCGGCACGCCATCCGAGCAAGCAGGGCAGTTCTTCAGTGAGGACTTCCGATACAATGCTTCGATATTCACAAATATTCTTTTTGGCGAGAGCCAGACAACCGTGATTGGAAGCGTGAACAACACCAACGAGATTCGTATGGGTCGCGGACGTGGTACCTGGGGTATGGATGCCAACTCGGGCATCACGCGGGCGGAGAACCTCGGCGTAAACACCAATATAGATTTCACCTCGCGTATTAATCAAAAAGATAGCAAGACGAGCTTGCTCTTTGGCGGCGATGCGGCTATCTCCCATTCGGATAACTACACTACCTCCGAGGGCGAAAAAACGTCTTATGCTGGTGACCTCACGTATCTTAATACCGACAATGCGGATAAACGCTCAAAAGGTATGGACGTGAATGCCCGCTTCGAACTTGAGTATCAGATTGACTCGCTCAACAAGCTCCAAATTCAGCCGAGAATCTCCTACACCGGCTCCAATTCGCGCTCCCATTCTGATTATGCTTACACCCGCGATTCGCTCGCGCAGGGAGCGGTCACTATCTCCGATGGCTATCAGAATAAGCTGGATTCATCGCGCGTGATTTCTGCTTCTTCGAGTTTTATCTACAACCATAAGTTCCTCAAGCCTGGACGAGCAATCACTACGCGAATCAACCTCTCGTTTTCCAATACTGATGGCTTTACGGACACCTATGCCTTCAATAATCTTCTCGGGCAAACAAGCGTCAATCAGCATACGCTTTCAGACAATAATAATCTCAAATATTCGGCGCGTATCTCGTATGTGGAGCCCATTCATAAGACCGAGAAAGTGTTACATTTGATGGAATTTGTAGGCAATTTCAGCGGAAGCAACCGCAATTCTAAGAAAGATCAATATTCATTCGACCCGCTCGCGGATGACTATACGTTTGACTCCGTTTATTCGAATAATCTGAAGAATGATTTTTATGAAGAACGCTTAGAAGTGAACTACCGCCTCAAGACCGAGAAGACGGATCTTACGGCCGGTATTCGCGGTATCGCTTCGCAAACGCATACGCTCACGTATTACGGTGGCGTGCTCAATCGCGATACGATGGTCAACCGCTTCAATTTTGCGCCTACCATTCGTTTCCGCTATAAATTTGGCAAAAAGGAGTTTGCGCGCATCAACTACCGAGGCAACTCGCAGCAACCCTCTATCACGCAGATGGAACCGGTGCGAAACAACTCCAACGCGATGCAGGAGACTGTAGGAAATCTCGGCCTTGCGCCTGCATTCCTGCATAACCTCTTTGCTATGTATTCTCGTTTCAACGAAGAACGTTTCTCCTCGATCATGACCGGCTTCCGTGCTTCGTTTACCCAAGATGCGCTTGTGAACAACTCGATTTATGATGAGACGGGTAAGCTTTACCAGCAAACGGTTAATGCTGATGTGCTGCCGTTTTATGTTGGGGCTGACTTCATGTACAACACGCCATTCTGCCATAAGATGCTGCAATTTCATACCCGAACGGCGGTGGGATACAACCAGCGCGTAGCCTATATCAACCGCGAGGGCAATGCTGCTGAGATTGCGCAAATATTGGAGCAAACCAATGGACTGATGCTTGGTGCCCGATCCCTAACCGGCAACTTAACCGCTTCAGAGGACCTGACATTGCGGTTTACGCACAACATTGTGGATATTGGATTGAATGGCAAAGTAAGCTATAGCCGCACGCAAAACAGTCTTACCGCAGGCTCTGTCACCAATGCCATCGATTGGTCGGTTACGGGCGATGTGATGTTTCATCTGCCCCGGCAATGGGAGATTGCGGCTGATTGTGGCTACACTGCCCGCTATGGCTATACCGGACTCACCGATGTGAATGAGATTATCCTCAACGCTTCTATCGATAAAACGTGGGGAAACGCTACCCTTTCGCTCAAAGCCTACGACCTGTTGCATCAAAAGAAGAATATTCGGCAGGTGGTGGGTGAAAACTACGTAACGTATCAGAAATATAATACGCTGCCTACCTACGTGATGCTCACCTTCACCTATAAGCTCAACCGCATGGGCAACAACAAAGCCAAGGGCATGGCCGGCATGATGCAAGAGATGGAAGAGAAAGGTGGCAACCGCAAAACTCCTCCCGTTGGTTCCCCGCCATTTATGCGATAAAGTTCCCAACTATGGCGCCATTTCCAGTAAATGGCTGCCATATGCCGCAAATTTTAAGAAATGGCTGCCATATGCCGTTTACCCTTACTCTAAAATGTGTGAACTTTGTGAACTTTGTGAACTTTTTGTAAAAACAGCGCAGCGCTTCTTTCAAAAGCTGAGTGCGCTATCCTCACGGACTGCGCACTCTTGATTGTTATGAGAGCAGTCGGGGGAGTAAATCTTTCAGATTTCTGCAGATAATATCAGCAGCCAACAAACAATACGCCGGAGCTCGCGCTCCGGATAGGCAGCAGAATCAGCTGCTGCCGCTTGTATTCCGCTTCGCCGCTTCTCTGCTTTCGCTGTATTCCATTCTGCCGCTTGTATTCCGCTTGTATTCCGCTTCGCCGCTTTCGCTGTATTCTATGCTGCCGCTTGTATTCCGCTTGTATTCCGCTTCGCTGCTTTCGCTGTATTCTATGCTGCCGCTTGTGTTTCGCTTGTATTCCGCTTCGCTGCTTTCGCTGTATTCTATGCTGCCGCTTGTATTCCGCTTGTATTCCGCTTCGCTGCTTTCGCTGTATTGCAGCGGCTATTGCTTATATTTGATATCGCAGCAGTCTGCTGCGATTCTCGT
>CAMGMU010000051.1 GCA_946059305.1 uncultured Bacteroidales bacterium
GCCTTATTTGTACTGCAATGGCAATCCCATCATGCTTGTGGATCCGGATGGGAGGGATATTTATCGCTATGATAAAGAAACAGGAGAGATGAAGTTATATCAAAAGACAGACGATAATTTTGATCAAATCGGGAAGTTTAGATATAACAGAAAAACAGGAGAATATGAGCCACGACTGAAGAAAGATGGTAGCATTCGGACTTATACGGATCATAGAGGAAATAATGACAAGATAGTTAAAGGCATATTACGCGATGGGCTGAAAATAAAGCAAGATGGTCGCACCTTCATTTCAGATAATAATGGAGGTCCAACAATTAATGATTATTTTAATTTTGCTCTTATTCTGGACGAAGTTGCTGGTGTAGAGATTTCGGGTTTTGTATTAGAAGCACCAAGTGAAAAGAACAAGAAGATTGTTCTATTCAATCCTTATAAGGATAATTCGATTGACAAAAGTAATACTATTATAAAGGATTTTGCTCCGTATAAGGTATTGCAGCATTTCCACACTCATGGACATGCTGACACCTATGATGCTGCAACAACGCCATCAGAGAATTTTGACATTCCATGTAGAAACGTTTTAACTCGCCTATACCCTGGTATTCAACTCTTTATATTGAACAATTATGGAAAACCTATTAGATACTGACAAAAGACCATTATTCTTATTCATAGTAATACTTATGTTTTGTTCGTGTCATAGCATAAAGAACTATGACTATAAACTTATAGAATGCCAAAAGATACCCAAAGAAGCAGTAAACATCGCGATTGCCGATTATAGTAAACAGCTGAAAAGGCGAAAAGATCTTAGTCATGTAGTCGCTGTAAATGTATATGTCCATTTTACAACAACAGATTGGTTTTTTATAAGTATGATTCCATGGATAGATGAATCTGATAAATTTCCGATAGAATATTTAGACATGTATATGGGGAAGATCCCTCCATCTCATATACCAACAGAATATGTTCAATGGAATAATGTTTTGTTTGTTTGGCACAATCCACAACATGTACTAACTGAAGATATTAAAAGAGTTCTTGTTAACAATAAGTTAGTATTATATCCAGGAGAAGATTGGGTTCTTACATTAGACGGAACGTGTCTAAGTTATATATTTTGTAAGACCAACTACAAAAGAAGGTATTATAAAAAAGTAACTGCTACTTATAAAACTCCATTACCTTCTTGTGGATGTCACTAAAACAAATGTCTTATCCGGAAAAAAGTATATACTAATAATCTGCTTTTATGAGAAAGAGGCTACTTTACTTCCGTAAGAGTGATTAATGATTATTAAGAAGTACGAAACAAGCTCGATGAGTGCCGCACAAGTGGCTCCCCAAGCCTTTTATATTGGTAACGAACTATTATGTGTAGGGTATTGCGTTTTTTGCGTAACATCGCGTTACGTTACGCCCATCGGCCACTTTTGTACGAAATGCTGAGGATTCTGATCTTTGGATGATTTGCAAGAGTCTCCTTATCCCTCTTTGGGGCTTAACTTACGATTCGCCCGGGTCGTAACGTTTGACCAAAGTCTATCGTAAGTTAAGCCAGAAAAAGCAAAAACAAATGCCGTTACGCGTTAACAGTTAACACTTTTGTTGGCTTTTACTATAGGTTTTGACAAAGAGCCATCACAACCCGAAATTTGCTACCACGAGGAGGTAACAAGTGTTGCCTCCTCGAAGAAACGCAAATTTCCCTCAAAAGCTTCCACTCTATTCCCGCCCATAGGATAGGATAATCCAATGTTAACTTGTTAACGTTAATTTTGCATTTTTTTGTTTTGATATACCTCCAAAAATGAGGTGCCGCACCTGCAGAATAGGTTGCTGAGTTTGCTGAATAGGTTGCTGAGTTTGCTGAAGAAGGTGCCGCACCTGCTGGAGAAGGTGCTGTGGGGAAGTAAATCTTTCAGATTTCTGCAGATACTATCAGCAGCCAACAAACAATACGCCGGAGCTCGCACTCCGGATAGGCAGCAGGCTGCAGGAACTGCCGCAGCTTTTGCTGCTGCAGCTCTGCTGCCAATATTCCGCTAACGCGATGAGGAGCGATGAGGACTCATTGAGGAGCGCTGAGGCTCATTGAAGAGCGCTGAAGCTCATTGAAGAGCGCCGAGGACTCATTGAGGAGGCTTCGGGCTATATTGGGAAGTACAAAGCATCGCTATAAAACAAGATATATTACTCCATTACCTTCTTGTGGATGTCACTAAAACAAATTGAATATCATCGATTTATGCAGATTGCACTCACTATTCGTCCGGAGGAGTAGCCCTCTCTGCGGGCAGAAAAGAAGCGATGGGGAAGTCCCCAGGTACACAAGCCCGTAAGCTGAATATGCTCTTCTCTTAACCCTGCCTCGGTCAACAGCCATCGGTTGGCTTGCCAAAGGTCGATATAGAAAGACGATGAGCGAATATCAGCAATGTCGCTTGCCTTAGATTCGCACGCAGTTATGCTTGCTGCAGTTACACATGCCGCAGTTATACTTGCCGCAGTTATACTTGCTGCAGTTATACTTGCCGCAGTTATACTTGCTGCAGTTTCACATGCCGCAGTTATACTTGCTGCAGCTTCACATGCCGCAGTTTCACCTGCTGCAGTTTCGCATGCCGCAGTTACGCATGCTACTGATGATTGGTGGCGGATGATGCTTTCGGGGAAAGCAGCTTGGCGGAAAAGCATTACCACTTCCTCCCCCACTTCAAACGCTTCGGGCGAGATGCTCGGCCCAATCACAGCCTGCAAATCTTCCGGCCGGCAACCAAAATCGGCTGTCATTCGCTCCACCGTAGCGCGGGTGATACCTCCTACCGTTCCCCGCCATCCAGCGTGTATTGCAGCTACCACCTTCAAGCGGGTATCCGCAACCAAAATCGGCACACAATCGGCGGAATACACACCTATCCACAACCCCGGAACTTGCGTAATCAGCGCATCCGTATCGAGAAACATTTTCCGCTCGTTTACTACCTCCACATTACACGAATGTGTGAGTTTCGGCAGCAAGACATCTTGCGAAACGATATCGTCTCGTTCGCTTGTAAATGCATCAATATGTGGCCCGAAATCGTATAAAATCATCGTAATGTTGTATCAAGATGCCTCATCCTCATCGCACGTTCATCGCACGTTCATCGCACGTCCATCGCACGTTCATCGCACGTTCATCGCACGTCCATCGCACCTCCATCGCACGTTCATCGCACGTAATTTTACGTACACTCTATGTGTTCACTACGTAGAAAGTACGTGTAAACATGGTTAGCAGCAGCTACATCTGCGGCAGATTAAAAGCTGTAGCTTAAGCAGAAGATGCGTCAACGGAGGTCGTTTAGCCAAGCGGAAGGATATACGAGTTGAAAAAGAGCAGAGGATGACGCTTTTGGCGAAAACGAAGCGCGAGAAAAGTGGATGATTGTTTGCTGCTGTTGCTCGCGAATCTGAATCTCAAGAGGAGCAAGGTCGGTTTTCCTTAATTTGAGCACAAAGCGCTGAATACCAGCGTCTTTATTGGTAGGTAGGAAGTCGAGCGACAGCTCTCCGTTCGCAGTATTATTTTTGGCATTTGCTGCAAAACGAACCGTCGAATTGCGGAGGAGTGCGCGTGCGAAAAGCATAGGGTTGACGTCCAGCAGTTCCTCCTCGGTAGGATTAGAGAGCGTAAGTTCATTCGTTTCCTCCTGATACATGTAGAGCGTCTCACCATCAAATGCCGCTTCGGTAGAAAGGATGTTCAGCCTAAAACAGCGTCCAAGCATCTGCAGTTTACCGCTTCCTACGGGTTGCCGCTGTGTGCCAGCGAGCAGCTCAATCGTGTAATCAGCCGTGAGCAACTGCTTCTCTACCTTATCCAGAAACTGCAGAGCAATCGATTGTGGAGAAGGCTGTACACCCTCCTTCTCCCCTTGTTTGGAGGGAGTGTCAGAATGCGATTGGGCAGCAAGAGGAAAGCCCATAGAGAGCATCATGATGGTCAATATGATGATGGAGCGAACACGCATGATTTCTATCGATATGGTACGTAAAAACAAGTCTTATCCATTCTTCAAAGCTGACTATAAACGCTTTTCAATCAGTTCGTTATGCAAGTCCAAGCTCTTTGAGTTTGACTTCAAGTTCCATAAGGTCAGAAACGAGGACTTCTCTTCCTTTGGAGCCCTTGTTTGGTCCAACAATGCCGGCAGCTTCGAGTTGGTCAGAGAGTTTACCCGCTCGGTTGTAACCAATCTCAAACCTCCGTTGCAGCACGGAGGTCGAACCTTGCTGATTCGTGACCACATAGCGGGCTACTTCCGCAAACATAGAATCAAGTTTCTTCAGATCCACCGCCCCGGGAGCGCTATTTCCACCCTCGCCTTCATTGCCCACATACTCCGGCAACTCATACGGCATCGAGTAATGCTGCTGTTTCTCCACATGCTCCACGATAGCATCCACTTCGGGGGTATCCACAAACGCACATTGTACGCGAGTGATGTTGCCGCTACCGGAATAGAGCAAGTCACCTCTACCAATCAGCTGGTCGGCTCCCTTGGCATCGAGCACCGTACGCGAATCGACTACTGACTGCGTGCGAAGCGCAATACGCGTTGGGATATTGGCTTTGATAACACCCGTAACGATATTCACGGACGGACGTTGTGTTGCGAGAATCATGTGCATACCCACGGCACGTGCTTTCTGCGTGATGCGGGCGATAGGCGTCTCCACCTGTTTGCCTGCCTGCATGATGAAATCGCCGTACTCATCAATCACAATCACGATATACGGCAGATACTGATGGTGCAGACTTCCGTCCACCAACTTCTCCGGATTCAACCTTCGGTTGACAAACTTATCGTTGTAGTCTTCAAGGTTGCGCACACCCGCATCCATCAGGAGTTTATATCGGTTTTCCATCTCGATTACGAGCGAGTTGAGCGTGTCCACCACCTTGGAGCAATCCGTGATGATCACCTCATTTTCCTCGGTATCAGGCATAGCGGCAAGGTAATGACGAAGGAGGGGTTTGTAAGGCGCAAACTCCACCATCTTAGGATCAACAAGCACCATCTTCATTTCTGCCGGATGTTTTTTATAGAGAAGCGAAGTGATGATGGCGTTGATGGCAACCGACTTACCTTGACCGGTAGCACCCGCCACGAGCAAGTGGGGTGTTTTGGCAAGGTCAAACATGAATATTTCGTTGGTAATCGTTCGGCCGAGGGCAATGGGCAAACGCATTTTCTTCTCTTCTTGGAAACGCTTGGAAGCAATCACAGAGTGCATTGACACAATCTGCGGTTTTTCGTTGGGTATTTCTATACCCACCGTTCCCTTTCCCGGCATCGGGGCGATGATACGGATACCTACAGCCGACAACGCCAACATGATATCCTGCTCCAAGCCCTGGATGCGACTGATGCGCACACCGGCTTTCGGAACGACTTCATAAAGGGTCACAGTAGGGCCCACAGTTGCCTTAATCGACTCAATCTCAACGCCATAGTTGCGGAGCGTGGTGACGATGCGGTTGGCATTCGCTCGTTGCTCATCTTGGTCGATTATAGGAGCCGACTCGTTGTCATACACCTTGAGCAAATCGAGTGAAGGGAACTGATAATGCTCAAGATCCTTACGTGGGTCATACGGACCGAGTTCTTCCAACAAGGTCTCAGGGTCTTTGTGCACCATATCCACATCTTTAACCTTCTCGATAGAGAAGGGCTTGGGTTGTTCTTGTGGTTCTTGCGGTTCCAAAGATTCCTCTTGATTGGGCTGCTGCAAAGGTTCTTGCGATTCAATAGGGTCAGAATCCTCGTGCTGCTCCTGCACGATTTCCAATCCTTCGATTACGAACGGTGGCTCTTCCGTCGTTTCTTCAGCAGGCTCTTCTGCAGTCTCCTCAAACTCATCCGTCAAGTCGATAACCGTAGTCTCATCCTCTGCTTTAGCAGCATCTGCATCGCTTTCGTTATCGCTATCGTTATTGCTATCGTTTTTGTCAACTTTAGCTTTTTTCCTGAAAATACCTTTTATCCAATTACCCACACGCATAAGCGCGGGGATGGTGCTTCGGCTGATACCGATGAAATACACGATGATGACAGAGAGGAGTATAAGCAACACTCCCACCCATTCGATATTATTGATAAGAAACGTAATAACAGATTCGCCATGTGATCCACCCCAGCGGAAAGAAGCTGAAGCGTCGAAGCCGAAAACCATCTGCACAAAAGCGCAAGTTAACGAGCCCCAAATCAGCCAGAAAAAGCAATGGAGGGTCACCTTCCAAAGTTTCAGATTCACCTTCATCAGCTTGAGTCCAGTCATCAGCAAAAGCACAATAAGCGCTACCGATGGAATACCAAAACAGTGGTCAACAAAAAAAAGCTGCATCCGCGCACCGAGCACACCGCCGATATTACCAATAGCCTCGCGCAATTCTCGGCCTCTAAGATCGCTTCCCAAAGCGGAGAGGTCGTCAGCACCATGAATAAAATAGCTGATATACGTTACAAAGGCATACAAAGTGAAGAGGACTACCACGAAGCCCACTGCAATTCTAAAGCGCTCACTCTGGAGCACCGCCTTCGATTCTGAGAAAAAACCAGAGGCGGTTATTGGAGTCTGTTTCTTCTGGCGACTGTCAGGATTAGCGGCAGCCGCACGTGTCGGTCGTTTAGGCATATTTGGAATAAAAATTACGCAAATTGACAAAAAATTTGTGCAAAGGTAGTAAAAATTATCGGAACAAACGAATTTTTTGTAGAAAATTTGACGAAATTGCTATTTTTTTTGTTTGTTTGGAGAAAAAGCATTATCTTTGCATCGTGATTTAGTATGGGGCAAACTTTGATTATCCCGAATTTTAGCCTCCTCACAGAGTTGGAGACCGATAATTAGATGGCAGAACAAATTTCTCACGAAGGTATAGTCGTGCGCGCGGACTCGTCGGTGCGCCCTATGCGTGTGACCGTACAAATTACTCAAAAGGCGGCCTGCTCGGCTTGCAAAGCGAAGTCGATGTGTACGGCTTCAGAGACGATGGTCAAAGAAGTGGAAGCTGAAGCGATGGAGCCGATGCAGGTGGGCGATGCCGTGGAAGTAATGGTGCGCAAGCAGCTCGGTTGGAAAGCCGTGGCGCTGGCGTTTGTTTTACCATTTCTTCTGCTCCTTTTCCTCGTGTGGCTGCTGCCGCGGTGGATTCACAACGAAGCCTTGGTGGGCACGTTGGCCCTCCTTGCGCTGGCACCTTATTATCTGCTGCTGCATCTGTTTGACCACCGATTTAAGCAGGAATACCGCTTTTTTGCTCAAAAACGCTGAGACAATCAGGGCGTAAGCAGCAACACAGACATCTTTACCGAAAATATCCATAAACACAAAAAATACAACACAATGAACACAATTCTCATTTCTTTACTCGTTTTGGGACTTACGGGCCTTGTAGCGGCCGTGCTGCTGTATCTCGTAGCTCAAAAATTCAAGGTAGAGGAAGATCCTCGCATCGATGAGGTGCAAGAGGTATTGCCGGGCGCCAATTGCGGCGGTTGCGGTTTTGCCGGTTGTCGCGCCATGGCCGAAGCTTGCGTGAAAGCCACCTCTCTCGATGGTCTGCTCTGCCCTGTAGGCGGTAACGCCACGATGGCTCAAGTGGGCGAGATCCTCGGCATGGCTGCATCGGCAGCAGAGCCGAAAGTGGCAGTCGTACGTTGTAACGGCACCTGCGAAGCTCGTCCGCGCACCTCTGTCTTCGGCGGCACGCGCACCTGCGCCATCATGAACAGCATGTATATCGGCGAGACCGACTGCGCATTTGGTTGCCTCGGTTGCGGCGACTGCGTGGCTGCTTGTCAGTTTGGCGCTATCCAAATCAATCCTGAAACCGGCCTGCCAGAGGTAGATGACGACAAATGTACAGCCTGCGGAGCATGTGCTAAAGCCTGTCCGCGTAACCTTATCGAGATTCGCAAGAAAGGCGATGATGGTATGCGTATGGTCGTACTCTGCTCGAACAAAGCCAAGGGGGCCGTCACCCGCAAAGCATGCAAAAACGGCTGTATCGGTTGCGCCAAGTGTAAGTCCGTTTGCGGCAACGATGCCATCACCGTTACCAATAACCTCGCTTATATCGATGCCGACAAGTGTACGCTCTGCCGCGAGTGTGAAGCTGTATGTCCAACCGGTGCTATCCATGGCATCCACATGCCGCTCTTGGAGAAGAAAGCCAAACCCGCTCCGGCCGCTGCTAAGCCCGCTGCTTCCGCTGCTGAAGGAGCAACGGAGAGCAAGGGAGGTTTTGATCCGGAGTGTGCAGCTAAGATTAAGGCGCTGCCAACGCCCAAAGCTTCATTCCCCAATATGATCAAAATGGCTCAAAATAAATAATTAACTGCATTGAAAGGATTGATAATATGAGTAATACATTCCGTATCGGTGGTGTTCATCCACACGACAACAAAGCTTTTTCGGCACACAAGCAGATTACTGCCGTTCCCCTGCCTCAGAAAGCAATCATTCCGCTGGTGCAGCATATCGGTGCCCCCGCTAAGGCTATTGTCAACAAAGGCGACAAAGTGCTGGTAGGTCAGGTGCTGGCTGAAGCAGGCGGCTTCGTAAGCGCTCCCATTCACAGCCCTGTGAGCGGAACCGTTACGAAAATCGACACAACAAACGACGCTTGGGGTATGCCTATGCCCGCTATTTTCATAGACGTAGAGGGCGATGAATGGTTGCCCGAAATTGACCGTACGGACACCCTCAAAACGGACTGCTCGCTCGCGCCGAAGGAGATAATTAATAAGATTCAGGCCGCAGGTATCGTAGGTTTGGGTGGCGCTTGTTTCCCCACCCACGTGAAGCTGCTGCCGCCTCCTGGAAAAACGGCAGAAGTGCTGGTAGTCAACGGCGTAGAGTGCGAGCCCTACCTCACATGTGACCATCAACTCATGCTTGAGCACGGTGAGGAGATCATCGTAGGCATCCAGCTCGTTTTAAAAGCCCTCGGCATTCAGAAAGCCGTAATTGGCATCGAGAAAAACAAACCCGATGCTATCGAGCACATGACCAAACTGGCCAACCGCCATCTCGGTATCGAAGTAAAGCCGCTTGCGCTCAAATATCCGCAAGGTGGCGAGAAGCAGCTCATCGACGCCTGCATCGGCCGTCAGGTTCCCTCCGGATGCCTGCCTATTGAAGTAGGTGCGGTGGTTGACAACGTGGCTACCCTCTATGCCATCTATCAGGCTGTGCAGAAAAACAAGCCGCTCATCAGTCGCGTGATGACCATCACCGGCAAGTCGGTAAAGAACCCCGGCAACTATGAAGTGCGTTTCGGCACCCCACTCTCTGAGGTGATTGCGATCGCTGGAGGCATTCCCGAGAACACGGGTAAGATTATCGGTGGTGGCCCGATGATGGGACGCGCCATGCAGAACATTGAGATGCCGTGCAACAAGCGCGTGAGCGGTCTGCTCTTTATGCAAGACTGCGAGAGCGTTCGCCAAGAGCCCGAAAACTGCATCCGTTGTGCGAAATGCGTGAGCGCTTGCCCGATGGGCTTGGAGCCGTATCTGCTCGCTAAACTCTCTGCTGCACAAAACTGGGAGCGCATGGAAGAGCTCAATATCATGGACTGCATCGATTGCGGTTGCTGCCTCTTCACATGCCCCAGCCATCGTCCTCTCCTCGACTATATCCGCTTGGGTAAAGGCAAGGTGGGCGGTATCATCCGCGCTCGTCAGATGGCAGCTCAAGCCGCCAAAGCACAGGCAGAAGCTAAAAAATAGTTAAATCCATAAAAAACAAAGCATACATGAAACTTATCGTTGCTCCCGCACCTCACGTCCATAGTGGCGACTCGGTGCGCAAAAACATGCTCAACGTAATCATAGCCCTCATGCCGGCGTTCATCGTAGCGATGATTGCATTCGGTTGGGGCGCGCTGATTACTACGGCCGTCTCGGTATTGAGCTGCGTGCTTTTCGAGTGGCTTATTACGAAGTTCCTCATGAAGCAAAACAGCCATATCGGCGACCTCTCAGCCGTCTTGACGGGCCTTCTTCTGGCGTTCAACCTGCCGTGTAACCTTCCGCTTTGGATTGTTGTAATCGGTGCGCTCGTTGCCATTGGCGTAGGCAAGATGTCGTTTGGCGGTCTGGGTCAAAACCCATTTAACCCTGCCCTTGTGGGACGCGTTTTCCTACTCATCTCTTTCCCCGTACAGATGACCACCTGGCCGCGCCCAATCGGCTTCAGCGGCAGCTATCTCGATGCAGAAACGGCGGCTACTCCGCTCTCCACACTCAAGGATGCAATCAAGACAGGCGACAACACCCTGTTCGAATCATTGCCCACAATGTGGGATAGCTTCTCAGGTATGATTGGTGGTTCGCTCGGAGAAGTAAGTGCACTCGCTCTCCTCATTGGCTTCATCTATCTGCTTGCTACCAAGACGATCACCTGGCATATTCCGGTATCCATTCTGGCTACTGTCAGCATCTTCGCATGCATATTTGCTGCCATCGCAGGCATGCCCATATGCGCGTTCCTTACTACTACTCTCTTCGCAGGCGGTATGATGCTTGGCGCAATCTATATGGCTACCGACTATGTCACCTCACCGATGACTCCGCTCGGGCAGATTATCTACGGCATCGGCATCGGTTTGATCGTAATGATTATCCGCTGCTGGGGCGCATATCCTGAAGGTATGTCGTTTGCAATCCTTATCATGAATGCCGTTACCCCGTTGCTTAACATGTATATTCACCCCAAGCGCTTTGGCGAAAAGGTGGCTAAAAAATAAGGAGGACCACAGATATGGCAAAACTTAAATCCAGTCTTACGAACATGCTGCTCTCGCTGACGCTGATCACGCTCGTAGCAGCCGGTCTTCTGGCAGGCATTTACAGCCTCACCAAAGACACGATTGCAGCTACCAATGCTGCCAAGCAGCAGGCTGCCATCATCGCCGTTCTGCCGCAGGTAGAAGGGCTCAATATCGCCGAACCTCTCGAAGTTGATGGCATTACGATTTTTAAAGCCCATCAGGGCGACACGTTTGCAGGTGCAGCAGTTAAGGTAGCTGAAAATGGTTTCGGCGGCACGTTCCACGTAATGGTGGGCTTTGATAACGCAGGTACCATCACCGGTTTTGAAGTGCTCGACCATCAGGAGACCCCGGGCTTGGGATCGAAGATGCAAGAGTGGTTTCAAAATGTGCGCACTATTATCGGTTTGAACCCGGCTCAGAGCAATCTGACGGTATCAAAAGATGGTGGTGACGTAGATGCTATCACGGCAGCTACCATCTCCAGTCGCGCTTTCCTTGCAGCAGTCAACAAGGCATACAACGCGTATGCTGAAGCCAACAATGCCCCACAAGCGCAAGGCGTTTCTTCCGCTACTCCAATCGAGGCTGCTGAAACGTTGGCCGCTGATAGCCTCGCAATTACTGCAGATGATACCACTTGCGCAGCTGACACAGCTGTTGCCACCGATGCAAACATCGTTGCAGAACCCAATGTTGAACCCGCTAACTAATCATAGGAGACTCATTTTATGGCAAACAAAGCATTTAAGACGCTCACTAACGGTCTTCTCCGCGAGAATCCTACCATGGTGCTCGTGCTCGGTATGTGTCCTACACTGGCTACTACCAGCAGCGCCATCAATGGTATGTCGATGGGACTCGCTACCACCTTCGTGCTCCTGTGCTCCAACGTGGTAATATCTCTCTTGAAGAACCTCATTCCGGATAAGGTACGCATCCCCGCGTTCATCGTTGTCATCGCTTCGTTCGTGACGATCGTGCAACTCTGTATGCAGGCTTATCTGCCCGACCTCTACGCCAGTCTCGGTCTGTTTATTCCACTTATCGTAGTGAACTGTATCGTGCTCGGTCGTGCAGAAGCGTTTGCAGCTAAAAACAACGCCGGACTCTCTGCGCTCGACGGTATTGGTATGGGATTGGGCTTCACCCTCTCGCTGACTATTCTCGGTGCTATCCGTGAGTTGCTCGGTACAGGTAAAGTCTTTGACTTCACCATCTTCCCCGATTCGTATGGTATGCTCCTGTTCGTATTGGCTCCCGGTGCATTCATCGCACTCGCCTACGTCATGGCGCTCGTCAATAAACTCAAGAAATAACAACATTGAATTATGGCATTTTTCTTAATATTCGTAAGCGCAATCTTCGTTAATAACGTTGTATTGTCGCAGTTCCTCGGTATTTGTCCGTTCCTCGGCGTATCGAAGAAAATTGACACCGCCCTGGGTATGGGTGCAGCCGTAACGTTCGTACTTGTAGTAGCAACAATCATCACCTACCTGATGCAGATGCTGCTGGTGCGCTTCGGGCTGGAGTTCTTGCAGACAATTGTCTTCATCCTCGTGATTGCCGCTCTCGTGCAGATGATTGAAATCATTCTCAAGAAAGTGAGCCCTTCGCTATATCAGGCATTGGGTGTGTTCCTCCCGCTTATCACCACCAACTGCTGCGTGTTGGGTGTAGCAATCCAGGTTGCAGGTGCCAACTACAAAACCTGTGGTGCAGAGCCTTCGCTGCTCATCGGCACATGGTATGCATTCTGCACCGCTCTTGGCTTCGCACTCGCACTCGTGCTCTTCGCTGGTATTCGCGAGCAACTCGAACTTACCGACACCCCAAAAGCCATGAAGGGAACGCCTGTAGCACTCCTTACAGCCGGCCTCCTCGCTATGGCATTCATGGGCTTCAGCGGTGTAGTGGGATAAAAATCCCTCCGATTCTTCTCTAAGAATGGCAGTTCGTCACGTTGCACGGACGATTCATCCCTACGGTCAACAGTCTGTCACATTTCAGGCTGTTGGCCGTTTTTTTGCACGGTAGAAATAGCAAAAAACCACCAATCTTGAAGAAAAAAACTTTTTTTTAGTAGTTTTTTGCATTTTTTTTCGTTAAAATTTGGTCATGTCAAAAAAAAGCAGTACCTTTGCACCCGCAATTCGGAAGAACAGAAGCGAAGACGGAAGAAAGCCGTGTATTGCGTAGTGTTTATAGAAGCAAGTTCTTTGGATTGTAATGGTGCCATAGCTCAGTTGGTAGAGCAAAGGACTGAAAATCCTTGTGTCACTGGTTCGATTCCCGTTGGCACCACAAAGAAGACTGCTCACGCAGTCTTTTTTTGTATAAGAGGCAAATTCTGTTTCCCGAGCAGATTTCATCCTCTTTTTTTGTATAAGAGGCAAATTCTGTTTCCCGAGCAGATGCCCTTCTCTTTTTGCCCAAACGACTATTCATTCGTTATCTAATGCCGCTTTCGTCCTTACATATTATCGCACGCGCCCGCAATGGTTTTTCGGAGAAGTTCGGCATCCCTCGCCAAAGCAGAGAGGAGTCGATGCTGCTCACGCGCATAGTGTTTGAGCCGGACTACCGCATTCGTGAAGCGCTCCGCGGCATTGAGGGTTTTTCGCATTTGTGGTTGCTTTGGGGGTTCAGCGCCAACAAACAGCAAGAGCAGTCATGGAGCCCGACTGTTCGTCCACCTCGCTTGGGCGGCAATCAGCGTATGGGCGTATTTGCCACCCGCAGCCCCTACCGTCCGAACCCCATTGGGCTGACTTCCGTGAAGCTGCTGCGCGTAGAAGATACAGCTGAGGGGCTGGTGCTCGTTGTAAGTGGAGCTGATCTATTAGACGGCACCCCGATTTATGATATCAAGCCTTATCTCCGCTATTCCGACGCCCATGCAGATGCCATCGATGGCTTCGCGCAAGCACCTTTCAGCCATCGCCTTGAAGTCGTTTGGCAAGCACCGGAAGCTGAACTTCGTTTGCTCAGCCCCAACCACAAAGCCGCTTTTGAGGAGATTCTCTCGCAAGACCCTCGACCCGCCTATCAAGACGACCCCAATCGAACGTATGGGCTCGTTTATGATGGCGCAGAAGTGCATTTCCGAGTCATCGATACCACTATCTACGTTGATCATATTAATAATAAAGGTGGGTTCTAATAATTCCCATATTCGAAAAGATAATGATTAATCGTGGGTAAACATATTATAGCGAATTTGCGAACCCACCTAAAAACAAATAAACATGAAGAAAAGTATTTTACTCGTTTGTTTGACAATCATCAGTTTTTATGCATCTGCGGCTTACTATGTGGCTGGCAACGGCACATCCGGTAATCCGTGGTGCGATGGCAAGAATTGGAATCCATCGGGCACCCTCATGACGGACTCTGCAGGCATCCATATCGCTGCATTTGCCAATGTTCCTGCCGGCTATTATCAATTTAAGATAACGGTTGGCAATTGGAATACCAACTATGGATACACCCGTTTCAGCCAAGACTGCTCTAATATAGAGGGCAACAGCGATGGCGATGGCAACGTATGCTTCACCACTACAGAGACGCAAAACCTGCGTATCACATTTGATGGCACGAATATCTGCCTTACGGGCGATGGCAACAACGTTATCGATACTACGAATATAGGCGTAACGGGTGTGCCCGCAGAATCGGAGGACGTGATGCTGCAAGCTTTCTACTGGGATTCATACAACCGCACCAAATACGGACTCACGAAATGGGCAAATCTGCTGGCCGATACCACCACTATCCGCAATCTGTTTACCCTCGTATGGTTCCCGCCCTCTGCACAGGCTGATGGCGTGGGTTATTATCCCAAGAAATGGAGCAACCAAACGAGCACTTGGGGCTCAGCAGCCAACTTAAAACTGCTCATTCAGGCACTCCACCGCGGAGGCTCAAAAGCCGTAGCTGACATCGTAGTGAATCATAGAGGCAACAAATCCAATTGGTGCGATTTCTACAACGAGGATTTCGGCACCTTCGGCTCCTATCAACTTACTTCTGAGCATATCTGTTCGGGCGATGAAGCGTTTACGCAAAGCGGCTCCACCTGCTATGGTTCCACTCTCCGCGGCGGTAGCGATACAGGCACCAATGATGGTGGCTGCCGAGACCTCGATCACACTTCCGAATACGTGCAGGAAGCGATCAAGGCGTACCTGCAATGGATGCAGACCGAGATGGGCTTCGATGGTTTCCGCTATGATATGGTGAAGGGCTACTCTGGCAGATTCTTGAGCCAATACAATGTGGCCACTGACCCGTATTTTTCCGTAGGAGAATATTGGGATGGTATCGATGCGATTATGAGTTATCTCAAAAGCACGAAATACAACACCATGGTATTTGATTTCCCGCTCAAGTACGTGCTCCGTGACCAACTCGGCAAGGGTTATTATACTGGACTACGCAACCCCTCCAACAGTCTCCGCGGCCGCAACTTGCAGAAGTATGCCGTAACGTTTATTGACAACCACGACACCTTCGAACGTTCTGACAGCAAGGATAATCAATTCATCGCTTACAACTGCGACATCTACGAAACGGCAAACCGCTCCAAAGTGCTTCAAGCCAATGCCTATATCCTCTCCATGCCGGGTATCCCTTGCGTTTTCTGGCCCCATTTCAAGGCGTTTGAATCTGAAATCAGTCAGATGATTTATGCGCGCAAAGCAGCCGGTATTCATTCCGAGTCGGTAGTGAGCGATGAAACAGCCGGCATCAACTTCTATTCGGCTACTATCACCGGTCATCGCGGACAACTGATAGTGCGTCTCGGTTCGGCTCGCGACCTTACTGCCCCCGTGGGATTCCATCAAGTGGTGAACGGAGATGGTTATACCCTCTTCCTCTCGGATAACATCACTGCGACTGAGCAACTGCCTTCAGGAATCGGCACCCGTAAGCGCATGATTGATGGCCATATCTTCATCGAACGAGACGGACAACTCTATGACGCAATGGGTAGAAGAGTGAAATAAACGAGACAAAGAGACTAAAAGTCTAAGAGACTAAGAGTCTAAAAGTTTGAGCATAACTGATTTGGAAAAATACATGAAGAAAGCTTTTTTATTCAAGAAATATTCTATTGGTATCAGTATCATAGCTTTGATGGTGGGGCTGACAAGTTGCCACGATGAGCCGATTATTACTCCACCGGGGCCTGACCCCGTAGATAGTATCGTTATCAGCGTAGATCAGCTCATCTCCACTATTCCTGCCAAACTGGATTCCGGCTATACGGGTCCAATTGCTATCTACTTCAACCCTACCAAAGGCAATGGCGGCATGGCCAATGCCGAGAAATGCTTTGCGCATACCGGTTTGCTGACGGCTGAATCCAAAAACGGATCGGACTGGAAATTCACCAAATCAGAATGGCGCGGAGCCAACACGCCCGAACTACACAAAGACAGCATCTGGTGGGTGCTCGATATACCCTCTATTTCGGAGTTTTACGGCTGTCCTGAAGGCACGGACGTGCGTGCCCTCTGCTTCGTCTTCCACGATGGCCCTGGTGGCTCATGTGAGGGAAAAACGGCCGATGGCGGCGATATCTTCGTGTATTTCGGAGAGGACAACACCTCCTCAGGCATTTGGGAGGGGTTTGACCCTCATCCCACAGTTGAACAAGCGCGTCCGGAGGGAATCTATAATGGCATCTATTACGACCCTTCCGACCCTTCTCGCGTAACGCTTTGCACCTACGCAGGAAGCAAAACAGAGCCGGCACAATACGTGTACGTGATAGGCGATATGACCGACTGGAAACTCTCTCACGACTATCAGATGAAGCGCGATGGCGCGTTCTTTTGGATTACGCTCACCGGGCTCCAACCCGGTAAAGAGTATCGCTTTCAATATGCAGTGATGCGTGCGGATGGCGTTACGAAGCAGATCTCCGACCTCTTCTCTGAGATGTTGCTCCACCCCGATGATGCCTACGAACCATCCAAGCTCCAGCCCAACCTGCTTGCTTATCCGCTCAAAGGTGCAGATGGGGGTTACGTAAGCGTGCTCCAGCCCGGAAAACAGCCGTATCAGTGGTCAAATGCCACCCTTACGTTTAACAAACCGGATAAGAACAACCTCATCATCTATGAGCTCTGGGTGTATGATTACACGCCCGAACGCTCTTTCCGCGGCGTGATGGACCGCCTCGATTATATTCAGCAGTTGGGCGTAAATGCCATTGAGCTGATGCCCGTTTGCGAGTTTGATGGCAACTACAACTGGGGCTACTCACCCAATCACTATTTCGCTATCGACAAAGCGTATGGTTCGGAGCGTGATTTCTGTGAACTGATTGACTCTATCCACGCTCGCGGAATGGCGGTCATCATGGATATGGTGTTTAATCACGCCACCGGGCTGAACCCCATGAACAAACTCTATCCCTATGGGGCCGACCTGAAGAACAACCCATGGTTCAACGTTACGCCTCCGCATTCTGACAACGTATATGAGGATTGGAACCACGACTTCCCGCCCGCACATGATATGTTCACGCGTGCACTCCGCTATTGGATTGAGAACTACCATATCGATGGCTATCGAATGGATTTGAGCCATGGGCTTTGCGGCCCCTCATACAATGCCGTCAGCAACCTGCTTGACTATTATCAAAATGGCGTTTGCGCAGCCGATCCAGAAGCCTATTTCATCCTCGAACATTGGGGTAGTTTCATGGGCTCAGACCGTCCGAAACTAATCCAAAACGGCATGCTCTGCTGGCAGAACACCAACAACGCTTACTGCCAAACGGCAATGGGTTGGCTCAAAGACGGCGATGGTTTTCAAGATGCAAATAAAGATGGCTACGTAACGTATTGCGAGAGCCACGATGAAGAGCGCATGCAGTATAAATGCAAAAAATATGGTTACAACACAGCCATCAAAACCATCGATTCGGTTCGCCTGGGTAGGGTGGCAGCCAATGTAGCATTCAACGTGCTGCTGAATGGGCCGCACATGATATGGCAATATGAAGAGATTGGGTATGATTTCTCTATCAACTCATCTGCCTCGCAGCCTAATGGTACATCGAATGACAACCGCTGCGCTACCAAACCACGTCCGGAGCAGTATGACTACTTCACCGACCCTCACCGCATGGCTGCCTATACGGCTGTGGCGCAAGTTTGCCAACTACGGACGCGCCTCTTACCCGAAGTTTTTGCGGGCGACCCTACTGCGGTAAGCATCAGTAGCGGACGCAAACTGCGTACCATCCAATGGGGAACGGACGTGTTTGCTGCCGCCAATTTCTCCCCTGACGAGCCGCAGACGCTCACCCTGCCCGAAGGCAATTGGCATTTCTACCTCAGCAGCAGTAGCACCCTTGCTGCGGACATACAGCAGAGCGAGTCTGCCGTGCTGCCTGCCGAGGTTGTGCTCCAGCCGGGTGATTTAGTCATCCTCACAGGACGTCCGTTGGAAACGCCCTCCATCCGCACACAATGGTAGCCTAATAACAAAAAATAGAACTCGAGTAGATTCTAAAATTCCGTCCGCTATAAAAGCCACATTTTTTAGAACCTGGCCGTATCATTTATTAATAACATTTAAAAAAATCAACAATTATGAAAAGATCTTTAAAAACCATCCTGATGGCCATCTGCTTAGCAGCATTCATGGTTCCGGCCTTTGCTGACAACGACAAGCCTATCCAAGTGAAAGAACTCCCCGCGAAAGCGCAAACCATTCTTTCGCAGCATTTTAAGAATCAAAAGGTGGCACTCGCCACTATCGAGATTGGTTTACTCGAGAAAAACTATGACGTAGTGCTTAACAACGGCACGAAAGTTGAGTTTGACAAAAACGGAAACGTAACAGAGGTAGAATGCAAACAAGAAGCAGTGCCTACCGCGCTGATTCCCAAGGCAATCAACACCTATCTTCAGCAGACGTACCCTGAGTATAAGGTCCGTAAGTTTGAAATAAAGCGGAATGAATACGAAGTAGAGTTGAATAACGGATTGGAGATTACCTTCAACAAAGATTTTCAGGTAATCGACATCGATTAATCTTCCCTTTGGATACTCTAGAATGTGTAACGCTTTGACAAATAAAGCATTACTGCACTATTTGTAACGCTCGCTGCAGAAGTATTTAAACGAGATAATCCCACCGCTTTCGCGATGGGATTTTCTTATTTATCCGCAGCAGAATTTGTTCGTCTTTTCGGGGACCCCGGAAATCTCTGATTTTTGGGGAGAGGCCCCAGGGGACCCCAAAGAGCTCTGCTCGAATGGGGAGAGCAGAATCGGAAGTCGGCTCAACTGCGGCAGAGCTGCAGGTCTTTTCGATCTTCCTGATGAATGCGATTGCCTTATTTCGATTCATCGAAATCCGTTAGCGAAGTCCCTTCTGACGAGAGGGATCTTGCGAAGTCACTTCTGACGAAGCCTCATGAGCGATATCGTGCGACTTCTTGAGCGAGCCGAAGAGGGCTGCGAGGGCTTGAAACACGGCTACTATAATTTGCCATGCGTTCACTTTCTTATCTTTCTTTGCCATGATTTTAAACGAACAAAATAGACAGGTTGTTTTTATTTATAAGAACAAAATTTCTCAAAATTTTACAAAATTACTCGTTGTATTCAAAAAAAATAGAGCTTGCTCGTTGTTTAATAGGGCGTAGCCCGTTGGGAATAGAGCTCTGCTCGTTGTTCTTTTTAAACGCGCCTTGGCGCATCTGGAACACCCGCAAGGCTATCTTGCGGTCCTTGTATTGTTTGTTGGCAGGACGGGATAAATCCCTATATTATCT
>CAMGMU010000052.1 GCA_946059305.1 uncultured Bacteroidales bacterium
AGGGATTGATTATGGGTAAAGTTTATGGTAACTGGGTCACGGGCCTTCACAGCGGCAGCGGCGGTCGCGCTTGCAAGCATGACGACATTTACACCAAGGTTTTCTAATTTTGTTGACAGTCAACCATGGGCTGTGTACTGAATAAGGCAGTTCGGAGGTGGATTTTTCGCAAAGTCTGCATTAAGACTACATTAAGTTTGCAATAAGTATGCAACCGGTCTATCAGCAAGGCAGATTTTGGGGACGTAATGATTAATTGATGTTAACAAGTATTAAAGCGAATTTGCGGACCTACTTAAGTTCTATTATCAGCAGTCCGAAGAACTCGGGGCAATGGAAATTGGGAGCAGGCAGGCGGATAGGATTCCAGCTTAGGTAATGCGGATGAAGAGCCTTATCCGCACATTTATAGAAATTGGCCTCAAGCAGCAGAACGTTCTTCCCATCCAGCTCTATTGGCTCGATTCCATCGGAGAAAAGCAAGTCAAAAGGAATACGCAAACCCACCTCCCACTGTTGCAGCCCCGGTCGCTCGCCTATGGGTTGTCGCCCAAGTGGAGCAAAGCGCTCTATGCGCGACATCTGCTCAGGAGAACGATAGCGCACGTTTACTTTACGAGCCCTACGTTCTGAAGCCGTAAGATAACCGATGCAGTTGATCTCATAATTCTGATAATCGATGGCTCCGGCCGGACGACAGAAAAATTCGCAACAACTATCCGTACAAATCTTGCCGAAGTCTTCGGCCACTTCGCCCCTCAAATCCTGCCCGCTGACCTGATAGCTTATCCATAGTGCCTCGCCATCGTGCTTCAGTTCTGCCACTACCTCCGGGCGCTCATCATAGCGCTCTGGCCAACATACATAATCGATAGAGAGCTTAGTTGCTTCGCCATTACGTACAACAGCCATACGTTTTCCGCAATAATGATTAAGAATCATCGATTTCATCGGGATTTTTATTTAAAATGGGTTCTAATAATTCCCATATTCGAAAAGATAATGATTAATTGCAGGTTAAAGCATTATTCCCATTCATCTTTCAGTTCAAAGGGGTCAGCATCTTTCCATAAAGGCAGTACCTCGCGGAAATGCTGTAGAGCCGGGATATTAAAATCTACGATGCGAGTAGCGGCTTCGTTGTCAGCAAAGCCTGCCAAATCTTGCATGCGTGTATCGAGAGCTACACTATGACCCGAGTAATGCAAGCCCAAGCCATCATCGCCCACGCAGTTTACGCCTACCAAATAACATTGATTCTCTATCGCCCTCGCCCGCAGCAGGATATCCCATGCTCCGATACGAATCTCCGGCCAGGCAGCCGTATAGATAAGGATATCATAATCATAGCCTGTGCGGTTACGCACCCATACCGGGAAGCGAAGATCATAGCACACCTGCAAGCAGAAGCGTACCCCTTTATATTCAGAAATCACGCGCTCCTTGCCGGGAGAGAAAAAGGCAGCCTCACCCCCATGCGCATAGAGGTGGCGCTTATCTATCCAATCAGCAGAGCCATCGGGCTTACAGAAGAAACCGCGGTTTACGAGTTTATCCCCTACCCTACACATGAAACTGCCGGCTATCGCCAAACCATACTCTCGAGCCCAAGTCATGAGCGAACCAACTACCTCACCATCCATCGGATCTGCCAACTCAGGATGGTCAGTTGAGAAACCGGTAGTAAACATCTCAGGCAAGACGGCTACATCCGCCTTGCCTGAAATCTCACTCAGTCGCTCGCCGAAAAAGCGGAGATTTGCCGCCTTATCCGCCCATGCGACCGGATACTGAAGAAGAGCTATCTTCATGATTATTTCTTACCAGATTTGGGTTGCGGATTGGCAATTGCCTCACGCATATTCGTATCTGCTTCGATATTCTTCATTCGGTAATAATCCATAATGCCGAGGTTGCCATTGCGGAATGCTTCAGCCATAGCCTTCGGCACTTCTGCCTCTGACTGCACCACGTAAGCACGCATCTCCTGCTCCTTGGCTTTCATCTCCTGCTCAAGGGCTACGGCCATTGCACGACGCTCTTCTGCCTTAGCTTGAGCGATATTCTTATCCGCATTGGACTGATCCATCTGCAACTGTGCACCGATATTCTTACCTACGTCAATATCCGCAATATCGATAGAGAGAATTTGGAAAGCAGTACCTGCATCAAGGCCCTTTGCGAGCACCAATTTACTGATGGAATCGGGGTTTTCAAGCACATCCTTATGCGAAGCAGCCGAACCGATAGAGCTTACGATGCCCTCACCTACACGAGCCAAAATAGTGTCTTCACCTGCACCACCAACCAAGTGAGCGATATTAGCTCGCACCGTAACGCGAGCCTTAGCTATCAGCTGGATACCATCCTTAGCCACCGCTGCTACCGGAGGTGTGTCTATCACGCAAGGGTTCACCGACATCTGCACAGCTTCAAACACATCACGGCCGGCCAAGTCGATTGCAGTAGCGTCTTCAAAAGGCAACGCAATCTTAGCTTTATTGGCGCTCACAAGCGCATGCACCACGCGCTCGATATGTCCGCCCGCAAGGTAATGCGCCTCAAGGCCATCGCGAGTGACATCATTTAAACCTGCTTTATGCGCCTCTATCATGCAATCTACTATCTTATGAGGGGGCACTTTACGAATACGCATCAAGAAGAGCTGAACAAGAGAAATCCGTACGCCACTCACTTGAGCCGACACCCAAAGCAAGAATGGCACGTAATACAAAAAAATCACAAACAGCACAAACGCGAGTGCAATGATAACGATAGTGAAAATTTCCATAAACCAATTATTTAAAAATTTATTCTATAAAATGCCTTTTATATTTTTTTTACCACTACAGTATTCCCTTCAATCCGTACGATTTCAACGGGAGTTTTCGGGTCAATAAAACCATCTAAAGATTCTGCTTCCACTTCCTCGCCTGTCTGAAGCGTAACCTTACCCATCGGTGCTAATCTCGACGAGGTCAGAACCTGATCGCCAACCTGAATATGAAGCGAATCAACAAGGTCGATTTTTGAAGAAATCTCCGTTTTCAGCGAAAGTTTCTGCAAAGTACGTCCGCTTAAGAACAGCCAGATGGCGATGATGAGCAGCACCAATACGCAAATAAGCGCAATATTTCCTGCCAGCGGACTGATCTTTATATACGCCAACCCAACGCCCGCTGCCATACTCACTACTGAGAAAACACCCGCTACACCAACGCCCGGGATAAAGAAAAGCTCCAGCACCATTAAGGCTACACCGAAGACCAACAGAAGAACTACAAGAAACGTATTCATGATTATTAAAATTAGGTATTCATACTATGTGAGACTGCAAAATTACATATTTTTTTCGATATTTACAAATAAAAGTGCATTTTTTCTATGAAAAAACGTTTTTCGTTTGCAGATTTGGATTTTTTGTAGTATTTTTGCAGATTGTATAATTCGGCACATGGATAATCAGCACAACATATTGGGTAGTAAAGGCGAAGAAATGGCCGCTGAATTGCTCCAAAGGAAGGGATATACCATCCTTGAGCGCAATTGGAGCATTGGCGATTTGGAGACCGATATCATTGCAGAAAACGATGAGGTTATCGTGTTTGCAGAAGTCAAGACACGAAGCGCCAATGGCTATCGAAATCCCGAAGATGCGGTGGATAAGAAGCGTCAGATGCGACTGACTGCAGGCGCACAGGCTTACGTAAAAATAAATAAAATCGATAAGCCCTGGCGATTTGACATTATCAGCATTGTGATGTATGAACATAAGCCGCAGATTGTACATTTTGAAGATGCGTTTTTTCCAAACATAAAAACCATCCACTCCAGTTCTTTCTCGGGCGAAAACCGATGGAAAAAGAGTCAGTCGTCAACTCGAAGAAGAGGAATGAAATAAGCGCAATTATTCGATGAAATCGATATATATTTAAACGAAGCATGGATTTCAGGTATGACGTTATAGTAGTGGGTGCCGGACATGCCGGCAACGAGGCAGCAGCCGCGGCCGCCAACTTAGGCAGTAAAACCCTGCTCATCACCATCGATATGAATAAGATTGGTCAGATGAGTTGTAACCCTGCCATAGGTGGTATAGCCAAAGGACAGATCGTAAGAGAGATCGATGCGCTCGGAGGACAACTCGGCATCATCACCGATAAGACCGCTATCCAGTTCCGCATGCTCAACCGGAAGAAAGGGCCTGCTATGTGGAGTCCTCGCAGTCAGAGCGATAGGAAGCGCTTTATCGAAGAATGGGTAAACTGCCTCACGAGCACTGACAACCTGCAGATATGGCAAGACGTTGTAACCGAACTGCTGATTGAAGATGGGGCGGTGACGGGTGTGCGCACCCTGCTTGGAGCAACGATGAAAGCCCGCTGTGTAGTGCTCACCAACGGCACGTTCCTCAACGGACGAATGCATTGCGGGCGTACCCAGATAGCAGGCGGACGAATAGGCGAACCTGCCAGTTATGGGCTGACTGAGCAACTAAAGTTGCTCGGGTTCCGAGCCGACCGTATGAAAACCGGTACACCCGCGCGTATTGACAAGCGAAGTATCGACTTCTCCAAGATGACTATTCAGCCGGGAGAAGACGATTTTCATAAGTTCAGTTATCTCGATACCGTAAGCCGAAAGCTAAAGCAAATGCCCTGCTGGATTACCTATACCAATCCGCTTACGCACGAAGAGCTTCGCAAAGGATTGCCAGAGTCGCCCCTATACAACGGGCAGATTCAGAGTATCGGACCGAGGTATTGCCCGAGCATAGAAACGAAGATCGTTACGTTTGCTGACAAAGAGCAGCATCAACTCTTTCTCGAACCAGAAGGAGTAGATTCCAACGAGTATTACGTAAATGGATTCAGCAGCTCGCTCCCGATGGACGTACAGATTCGTGCATTGCAGACTGTAGCAGGTTTAGAGAACATAGTTCTCTACCGACCTGGATATGCCATAGAATACGACTTTTTCGACCCCACTCAGCTCCATCATACGCTCATGACGAAGCCCATTAAAAACCTCTTTTTTGCTGGTCAAATCAACGGCACAACGGGGTATGAAGAAGCAGGTGGTCAGGGCTTGATTGCTGGTATCAATGCTCATCAGGCAGCCCATGGTGGAGCACCTTTCGTATTGGCGCGCGATGAAGCATATATAGGAGTATTAATCGACGACTTGGTCAATAAGGGAGTAGATGAGCCCTACCGCATGTTTACCTCCCGCGCAGAATACCGCATCTTGCTTCGTCAAGACAATGCAGATAAGCGCCTGACCGAGCGTGCGTATAATATAGGTTTGGTTAAACCCGACCGCATGTCGCTCCTTAGACAGAAGAATCAAGAAGAAGATGCGCTCACAGACTATCTCCAACATACGCTCATGAAGGCGCAAGATATCAACCTGCTTATGGACCGCATTGGTGGTACACATACCTCGCAGAGTCTCCACTTGAGCGATTTGCTTGCTCGACCGGAGATTTCCCTACCCGACCTCAGTGCCATCCACAGCGGACTTAGAGAACAGATAGCGAGCATCAGCCGTGTACAAGAAGAGGTGATGGAAGCTGCTGAGATACAGATTAAATATCAAGGCTATATTCAGCGTGAACGATTAGCGGCTGATAAACTCAAGCGGCTCGATACTATTCACCTCGCAGAGAACTTTGATTACGCCAACTTACAGTCGCTTTCTACCGAAGCTCGGCAAAAACTAAGTCGCATTCGTCCGAAAACGATAGGCGATGCAAGTCGCATTCCGGGCGTAAGTCCAAACGATATTTCCGTATTGCTCGTTTTACTCGGACGATAAATGTTTCACGTGGAACATTTTATACATTATTTAACCCTCAGAAAAACGTAAAATATTGCACTATGACACTCGAAGAAGTTAAGCAAACAGTAAGAAACATTCCGGATTTTCCTATTCCGGGTATTCAATTTAAGGATCTCACTACCGCATTCTTAAACCCCGATGCGCTCCGTACGATGAAAGAAGCCATGGTAGCGCTATATAAAGATAAGGGTATTACTAAAGTGGTAGGGATAGAAAGTCGCGGCTTAATTATGGCACCTGCTGTAGCTATAGAATTGGGCGCTGGTTTCGTACCAATCAGAAAACCCGGCAAACTACCCGGAGAGGTAATAGAAGAAACCTACGCAAAAGAATATGGCACTGATACGATTCAGATTCATAAGGGCGCACTCTCTGAAGATGATATTGTGTTGCTCCACGATGACTTACTCGCTACTGGCGGTACCATGCTCGCTGCCATTAGGCTCTGCCAGAAGTTTGGAGTGAAGAAAATCTACGTAAACTTCCTTACCGAACTCGATGGATTAGAGGGTAGAAAAGTGTTTGATCCGTCCATCGAAGTAACATCTCTTTTCCATTTTCCAGACAAGTAATTGCAGACGATAGGAGGAATCATCATATCCTACCCGTAACTGTAATGGGAATAAAATATCATCTGCAAATAACGTAAATAATGAAACCCAATCCGCATATAGAAGGCATACTTAAGAGTCTGCCAGAAAGTCCGGGAGTATATCAATACTTCAACTCGGACGGGGTGATTATTTACGTAGGCAAAGCTAAAAATCTCAGAAGAAGGGTCAATAGTTATTGGAACAAAGAGCACGAAAGTTTTAAAACCAACGCGCTCGTGCGCAATATTGCTGATATCAAATATATAGTGGTCAACTCCGAGCAAGATGCTTTTTTACTCGAGAATAATCTGATTAAGCGTTATCAACCTCACTATAATATCCTCCTCAAGGATGGCAAAAGTTATCCCAGTATCTGCATTACGCGAGAACCTTATCCGAGGATATTCAAAACGCGCACTATCGATAAGTTGCATGGCGAATACTTCGGTCCTTACAGCTGGACAGGCACCGTAGATTTGGTACTCGATATCATTCATCAGCTCTACCCTCTTAGGACCTGCAAGCAGCGGATCGATGAAACGCAAATTGAGCAAGGCAAATATAAGGTATGCCTCGAATACCACATCAAGAACTGCTGTGGCGTATGTGAGTCGTGCGTGAGCCGAGAGCAATATCAAGCGTATATCGATGATGCTCGAAAAATCATTAAAGGCGATGCAAGCGACTTGCAAGATGAGATGCTGCAGCAGATGAAGAAGCTTTCCGAAGAATTGCGGTTTGAAGAGGCGCAAGCCATCAAGGAGAAATATCTTATTTTAGAGAAGTTCCAGAGCAAGACCGTAATCACCAATACCAACGTAAGAGACGTGGATGTGTTTGGCTATGAAGAGCAAGATCAGCATATCTATATCAGCATGCTTCGTATCCATCGAGGATGCATCATTCAGGGACAAACCATCGAATATCGCAGGCTGGTAGATGAAACGAAAGAGGAGATTTTGGCGCATGGCATTCTCGAACTACGCGAGCAATTGGGCTCAAAAAACAAAGAGATCATCGTTCCTTTTGCTCCCGATTTTCCGGATGCTGAACTGAAGATATCCATTCCTCAGAGTGGCGACAGAGCAGCCTTGCTCAAACTCGCGATGCAGAACGTAAAGCAATATAAACTCGACCGCCTCAAGCAAGCTGACAAGCTCAATCCTGACCAACGAGCCGCCCGCATTTTAGGTGCACTGCAGAAGATGCTCGGCTTGGAAAAGATGCCATCGTGGATTGATAGTTTCGATAATTCGAATCTGCAAGGCAAAGATGCAGTAGCCGGTTGTGTGGTGTTTAAGAAAGCCAAACCGAGCAAATCCGACTACAAGAAGTTTGTAATTAAATCCGTAGAAGGGCCCGATGACTATGCCTCGATGCGCGAGGTGGTATATCGTCGATATAAAAATCTCACGGAGGAAAGTGGCGAGCTGCCCGACTTGATTATTGCCGATGGAGGCATAGGTCAGATGGGAGCTATCCGTGAGGCAGTGGAAGACCAACTCGGATTGCATATTCCTATAGCCGGTTTGGTGAAAGACGATAAGCATCGCACCCATACCCTACTCTACGGATTCCCGCCCAAAGAGATAGGTATGAAACCTACGGATGAGGTCTTCAGATTCCTCACGCAAATTCAAGATGAGGTCCATCGATTTGCCATTTCTTTCCATAAGCAACGCCGAAGTAAGAGTCAAACGGACAGCGAACTGGATAAGATACCCGGAATAGGCGAAAAGACCAAAACAGAGCTGCTAAAGGCGTTTAAGAGCCTAAAACGACTCAGAGAGGCAAAATTGGAGGATATTCAGAAAATCTGCGGAACTAACAGAGGATCAATCGTTTACGAACATTTTCATGGCAAAATATCGCTGTGAGAATCGCGTATTTTCCGTAAACCTTGGTATCTGGCAAGAATATTTAAAAGAAAATTAACAAATATGACTTATATTTTAGATAAAAACGAAAACGATGAATTGGTGGTCTTGAGCGATGGCCATGAAGTCAGCCCTAAGGATGTGCTGACCATCTATCCGGAGAAACGGGTGTACGCCCTTCGTGGTCAGATGGGTGTTGGCAAGACAACCTTCACGAAAGCACTCTGTGAAGCGATGGGTACCAGCGATGTGGTTAACAGTCCCACCTTTGCCATCGTAAATGTGTATGAAGATGGAGCAGGCGAAGAGATTTACCATTTTGACTGCTATCGCTTGAAATCGGTAGCAGAGGCACTGGACTTCGGTGCCGAGGAGTATCTCTACAGCGGTCGGTATTGCTTTATCGAATGGCCGGAGATGATCGAGCCATTGCTCCCGGATGATACTGTGGATATCCATTTCACCCTGCTCGAAGACGGACGAAGGATGCTGGAGCTATAATACACGGATGAAAGAGAATCCAATTGACCACTCTATCTACTCATTCAACTTTTCTATTACTAAAGGTGGGTTCTAATAATTCCCATATTAGAAAAGCTAATGATTAATTGTGGGTAACAAGTATTAAAGCGAATTTGCGAACCTACCTAAAAAAACAAGCCTTTTGAAGCGAATAATATACATACTATTAATATTGCTCACGTGCACGAGTATGTGGGCGCACGGAGCAGAAAAAACGGCTTCTGCCGACCTTTTGCGAACCGATGTACTATACCTGCATTATGGTGGCGAATGGTTGGCTGACAGCTATCTGAGTCCGCTCCTCTACGATGGGTGGACTGTAGGTATAGGCAATGAATGGTGGACGGATTTCCGTAAGCAAACTCACCAAGCCTATCGTTGGCGACACATGGGCAATCTTCAAGGGTTTGGAGGCAATACCGTTCAAAGCCAAAAACATAACGTCATCGGATTCTTCGGTTTTCAAGGCGGCTGGGGTGCACATCCCGTATGGCAGTTTGAAACCGGACTTTCGGCTGGCATCCAACACAGTCATGTTGAACTCTATGCAGGTCCTTATCTCGGGGCTGATTTCATGCTGAAGAGTCTATCTACCAACGTCAACAAACCGCTTTCGTTTGATTTAGGTTTGGACTTGAACCTGATGGTAGGTGCCAGTTATGCTTTTCGTTGCCGCAAAACGGCCTACAGACTGCTCTACGAGGGTAGAATCAATGTATTGGGAGCAATGTGGCTGCCCGATTATTGGGAGAGCTATTATGAGATAACGGAAAAGGTGAATCTTGACGGCAGTATTTGCTTTTCTCACCCTGGTAATAGGCAGTTTTTGCGCCAACAAATAGCGATGGACTTTGAATTTATCCGAAGCACTTGGCGACTGGGAGTCATACACGAATACCAACATTATGGCGATCAAAAACGTCATTTTGCACGACAGTCGGTAGCACTGAGCGTTGGTTGTATTTTTAATTATAAACTTACGAAAACCAAATTATAATAGCCTTGAAAAAAATCGTTAACATATTGATTTTATGTGTGTTACTCATGAGTTGTGTGTCTGATCCAGATATACAGTTTGATAATACTGCTCGGGGTAATGTAGAGGCACTCTGGCGCATAATAGATGAGAAATACTGCTTCATAGAGGAGAAAGGCATTGACTGGAATGGTGTCCTTCCAATCTACCTTGAGAAGGCTGACAGCATAAAGGATCAGCGTGAGTTATTCAAAATAATGGCACAGATGCTGGATTCCTTGCATGATGGCCACGTGAACCTCTATTCAGCCTTTGACGTAAGTGCCTCAAGTGGGTGGTACGATAGTTATCCATTGAATTTCAACTCCTCCCTCCTACCCCTTTATATTGGCAACGATTACATGACAGCTGGCGGTTTGACCTACAATAAAATCAAGGGACACGAACAGATTGGTTATATCCGCTATTCGAGTTTCAGCAACAGTTTTGGCAGTCTGAATATGTATTACGTAATTAAATACTTTGAAGACTGCAAAGGCATCATTCTCGATGTACGCAACAATGGTGGCGGAAGTCTTTTGAACGCGTATAAATTGGCTTCTACATTTATGAAAAACACCACTCATGTAGGCTATTGGCAACATAAAACGGGGCCCAAACACGATGCATTTTCGGAGTTAGAACCGCTGTATGTGGATTCGATGGATATGACCGTCAAATGGCTTCGTCCGGTGGTAGTACTATGCAACCGGAGAAGCTATTCTGCTACCAACACGTTTGTCAGCTGTATGCGCTATGCGCCCCATGCTGTAATCATAGGCGGCAAGACAGGAGGCGGAGGAGGAATGCCGCTGAGTTATGAACTGCCAAACGGCTGGATGGTGCGCCTGTCAAGCGTAAGAATGACCGACAGAGATTACGTTTCGATAGAAGAAGGTGTGGATCCTGATCGAGAAGTAACGCTTGTGAGCAATGACAAAGACGATATCATAGAAGAAGCCATTCAAATCATAAAAAACATAATACCAAAAGAATAAGATGATAGACATTACAGATATACACAAACGTTTCGGCAATTTGGAGGTGCTCAAGGGCGTGAGTTTGCACGTAAATAAGGGCGAGATTGTAAGTATTATCGGCCCCTCTGGTGCAGGTAAGACTACCCTACTCCAGATTATCGGTACACTCGACCGCCCCAACAGCGGAAAAGTGGTGATTGATCAAACGGATGTAGCCACGCTGAGTGAGACGCATTTGGCGGCTTTCAGAAACAAACATATCGGGTTTATTTTCCAATTTCACCAACTGCTTCCGGAGTTTACAGCGCTCGAAAACACCATGATGCCAGCACTTATTGCGGGCGAAAACGAGTCAGAAGCCAAGCAACGAGCAGCTAAAATGCTTTCCGACCTCGGTTTGGCAAACCGTCTTTCGCATAAGCCCAATGAACTCTCAGGAGGGGAGAAACAGCGGGTGGCAGCTGCACGAGCCATGATGATGAAACCAAGCGTTATTTTAGCGGATGAACCCAGCGGCAGTCTCGACTCCAAAAACAAAGAAGAGCTGCATCAATTGCTCCTCAATATGCGCGATAAATATGGTCAAACAATCATCATCGTTACCCACGATAAGAGCCTTGCTGCTATCTGCGATCGCGTGATAGAAATGAAAGATGGTATGATTATAAATCATTGATAATCATAATATTACAAATACTATTTATAATCAAATAGAAATGAAACAACTGTTTTATACCATACAATTGACTGTATTGACGTGTTTGCTCTTGTTTTCTTCTTGCGCAAACAAGCATCGGTTTATTCCAAAAGATACCCCTCCTGCAGCAGTAGAAATAGTGCGTTTTGATAGCGTTATTCTCAATCTGCCAACTGATTCGGCAGCACTTCACGATAGTTTGCAGCAGCTTGCTCAATCTGCCCCCTACCCTATGATGGTGTTTGCTGACAACGTAATTGGCGTGGATTACGAAGATATCGATGCATTGACTGCTGAACTCACTCGTTTCCTCAACGATACCCTCTACGGCTTTAAGCAGGTGTGCGAAGATACCAAACGCGAGTTTGCTGACATCCGCTTGATTCAGCAGGAATTAAATGGCGCATTCGGCAGAATGCAGTACGCATTTCCCGAATGGGAAATCCCTACCCTATACTTCATGATTACAGGTTTTCAGGGAAATGCACTCTTGCTCGATGATGGATATGATTTTCTGATTGCTACAGACATGTATTTGGGTTCGAAGTATCCGTATTACAATGGTGTAGCGTATGAGTATCAGAAGAAACATATGAAGAAAGAATATATCGTAAATCACGTGTTGTTGAACACCATTTACTGCTATTATTCCAACCCTTCGGATAATAATCAACTGCTTGACGCGATGCTGTATGAAGGCCGTGTTCGCTACCTGATGCAGCAATTTCTGCCCGGCAAGAAACCATCGTATATCATAGGTTATACCGAGGAAGAATGGGATTGGTGCAAACAGTATGAAAAACGCATTTGGGGACTTCTTTGCGACAAGCAAGACCTTTTCTGCACCCAACCTATAACCATCAGTTCATATATCAACGAAGGGCCGTTTACGAGTGAGATTTCGCAAGAATCGCCCGCACAATTGGGTGTTTGGATTGGTTGGCGCATTGTAGAAAGCTATATGAACAGCCATAAAGAGGCTACGTTGCAGGATCTGCTCAGCATATCTGACTCACAGATGCTGCTCCGAGAATCGCATTATAAACCATAGAAAGGGCTATCTATTCCTTTTTAGGTGGGTTCTAAAAATTCCCACTTAAGAAAAACTATTCACTATTGTGGGTAACAAAGCTAATTTTTAGAACCCACCTTTAAAAAAAAGAACGTATGAACAGACACGATTTTCCTATACTCAACCAAACGGTTTATGGCAAACCGCTTATTTACTTGGATAATGCGGCTACCACGCAAAAGCCGCAAGCGGTGATTGACGCGATAGCTTACGCGTATTCCACGTTCAATGCCAATATCCATCGCGGTGTGCATCATCTGAGTCAGGTGGCTACCGAAGAACATGAAAAAGCGCGCCAGAAAGTGGCGGATTTCATTCATGCGCAATCGGCCAATGAGATTATCTTCACCAAAGGCACTACCAGTAGTATCAATATGCTGGCATGGAGCTTGGGCGAATGGAAAAAAGCAGGTCGCTATATGATTGAAAATGGCGATGAAATCGTGGTTTCTACGCTGGAGCACCACTCCAATATTGTACCTTGGCAGATGCTTGCAGAGCGCAGGGGAGCGGTATTAAAAGCGGTACCACTAAAAGCCGATCAGTCGATTGATTTAGAGGCATTTAAGCAGCTTCTAAGCCCACGTACGAAGATTGTAGCCATGGCGCATGTGAGCAACGTAATGGGCATCATCAATCCTGTAAAGGAGATAGCCGAAATGGCGCATCAAGCAGGGGCATTGTTTGCTATGGATGCTGCTCAATCGGCTCCACATATTGTGCTTGATATGCAGGATATTAACTGTGATTTTTGCTCATTTTCTGCTCATAAAATGTACGGCCCTACCGGTATTGGCATATTGTATGGAAAGGAATCATTGCTCCAGCAACTGCCGCCTGCAGAAGGTGGAGGAGAGATGATTGAACACGTCAGTTTCGAGCGCACAACCTATAATACCCTACCCTATAAGTTCGAGGCCGGCACACCCAATTTCATTGGCAGTTATGCATTTGGAAAGGCGCTTGATTATATCTGCAGCTTGGATAAAAAGCAGCTTTTCGATGAGGAAATGGCGCTTTGCAAACAGCTGGAAGAAGCGCTCTTGAAAGGTAATTACAGCGGCTCTACTATCGAGATTTACGGTCGTGGGTTGCAGAAAACGGGTGCTGTAAGTTTCAATCTCCGAAACGCGCAAGGCCAACTCATTCATCCGTATGATATAGGTGTGTTGCTCGATCGGCAAGGGGTAGCGGTTCGTACGGGTCATCATTGTGCAGAACCGCTTATTGACCATCTCCAAGTGCCGGGAACAGTACGCGCATCTATCGCACTATATACCGATGAAAGCGACATTCGTGCACTCATCAGAGCGCTCGAAAAAGCCGCTGCTATGTTAGCATAATTATCACAAAAAAAACAATAACGTATGGAAGAAAAAAAGATTCAATTGCCGGAAAATGCGGCTCGTCCGCTTCGTGAAGGCGAAACGTATGAACCTATTCTCGACCCGAAAACTCAGCCTAAAGAAGTGACTGTATATTCGGTAGTGATGGGTCTTGTAATGGCCGTAATCTTCTCAGCAGCAGCAGCTTATCTCGGCCTTAAAGTCGGACAGGTGTTTGAAGCAGCTATCCCTATTGCTATCATCGCAGTAGGCATCAGCAGTGCTACCAAACGCAAAAATGCACTGGGAGAAAACGTGATTATCCAATCTATTGGCGCATGCTCTGGCGTGATTGTAGCCGGTGCTATCTTCACCCTACCCGCACTCTACATTTTGCAGGCTAAGTATCCTGAAATCACGGTAAATTTCCTGCAAGTGTTTGTTTCCTCGCTCCTTGGCGGCTGCCTTGGTATTTTGTTTTTAATTCCTTTCCGCAAATATTTCGTAAAGGAGAAACATGGCGAATATCCTTTTCCGGAGGCTACTGCCACTACACAGGTACTCGTATCGGGTGAACAGGGTGGCTCGCAAGCCAAACCACTTATTTGGGCAGCCGGATTGGGTGGTTTATATGATTTTCTGGTAGGTACATTCGGTTTCTGGACAGAGTCCGTCAGCACGCGTATGATGGCATGGGGTGAAACGCTTGCTATGAAAACCAAACTCGTTTTCTCCATCAACACTTCTGCAGCCGTATTGGGTTTGGGTTATATTATAGGATTGAAATATGCCGCTATCATCTGTGCAGGTTCGTTCCTTGTATGGTGGGTTATTCTTCCGCTACTCGGCACTATTCCGGAGTTTGCAGCCGTTGATCCGCAACTGCTTTTCGTAAACTATGGTCGCAATATCGGTATTGGTGCAATCGCCATGGCAGGTTTGATTGGTATATGGAAAAACAAAAGCGTAATTGCCAGCGCATTCGGATTGATGAAGAATGAGTTTGGCGGAAAGAAAGAGGCAAAGAAGAATATTCTCCGCACGGATAAAGACCTGAGTATGAAGCTGTTAGCTATTGCTATTATTGCCGCACTTGCTATTACTTTTGTCTTCTTCTGGTTGGGCGTTTTGCATAATTTTGTGCAGGCCCTCGTTGCGTTTGTAGTGGTTACCGTAATTGCATTCCTCTTCACAACGGTAGCAGCCAATGCGATTGCCATCGTAGGCTCAAACCCTGTTTCGGGCATGACGCTCATGACGCTCATCATTGCTTCGGTAGTGTTCGTAGCAGTAGGTATGAAAGGTGCCAGCGGAATGGTTGGTGCTATGGTTATTGGTGGTGTAGTTTGTACGGCTCTTTCTATGGCAGGCGGCTTTATTACCGACTTGAAGATTGGTTACTGGATCGGCACCACGCCTTCAAAACAGGAGACTTGGAAATTCCTCGGCACACTCGTTAGTGCTGCTACGGTAGGTGGTGTGATGATCGTGATGAATAAAACCTATGGTTTTGTAGGCGAAAATGCTTTGGTAGCACCTCAAGCAAACGCTATGGCAGCTGTTATCGAGCCGCTTATGTCTGGTAAAGGTGCACCTTGGATGCTCTATTTTGGTGGTGCAGTATTGGCACTTATTCTCAGCCTTCTTGGTGTACCGGTATTGCCGTTTGCACTGGGTATGTTTATTCCAATGCATCTGAATGTGCCCCTGCTGGTAGGTGGTGCTATCGCATGGTTGGTTGGCCGCGGTAAAGATGAAGAATTGGCTAAGCAACGTCAGGAGAAAGGCACGCTCGTAGCCTCCGGTTTCATCGCTGGTGGTGCGCTCATGGGCGTAGTATCGGCTGTACTGAAATTCTGTGGTGCTGACTGGTATCTCAGCGGTTGGGCAACGAGTGGTGCGGCTCAGATTCTATCGGTAGTGATGTATGCAGCTCTGTGCGTATATTTCTACTGTGCAAGCCGTAAGGTTAACGTGGGAAAATAATCCATCCCATAAGAAAAAATACAAATGAGTCTCGTAAAATTCTATAAAAAATTCTATACGGTTTGCAACTGGCGCTATAAGATGCAAACCGTTGGTGTAGAGAAGGTTAGGGAGGATAAGACATATCTTATGCTCCCCAACCATATCTCGTTTATTGAACCTATTCTCACGTTCAGTAATCTCTGGCGAACGCCCTTTCGTCCGATGGCTACTGCCTATCTCTTTCGCATTCCGCTGGTAGGATGGTGCTTACGCCATATAGATGCTATACTCGTGCCGGACATGGAGAAGAAAGATGCACGAGCAGCAGTCGCGTATGCGCACACGCTCAAAGATATTGCTATCGATACCCTCCGCGGACATCGCAATCTCGGCATCTATCCTTCCGGACATGTGCAATATAAAAACGAATATAAAGAGAATTTAGGCAACCGGAGATTAGCGTATGAGATTTGCAAAGAGCTGCCCGAAGGGGTTGAGGTGCTCCTCGTTCGGAGCTCAGGTACGGAACACAGTATCACAGCCCGCCATAAATGGAAACCCTGCCTCTTCAAACGCAGAAAAGTGAAGATTATATATGAGATTCATACTGAAGAGGTAAAACATTGGGCACAAACGCTCACCAGACGAGAGTTTAATGAGCAGCTCGAAAAATGGTATAACCAATGAGCGAAAACTAAATCCTGCGGATTTCTGCAGAATCTGCAGCCAATTAACAATATAGCGAAAGGCAAATCCTGCGGATTTCTGCAGATACTATCTGCAGCCAATTAACAATACGATGGCTGTACATAACACAAGAAAAATACGTACAGACACCGTAGGTTGCACGTAATTGTACGTGCGATGAGAATAGGATGAACGTGCGATGAGCGTGTAATTATAAGAAGAGGACTCTTTGAGGAGGCATTGAGGAGGCATTGAGGACTCTTTAAGGAGGCATTGAGGAGGCATTGAGGACTCTTTGAGGAGGCATTGAGGAAAGTTGAGAGGTAGATTTATTTCTTGAAAGAGAAATATTTTTGGCCGAAATAGCTCACAAGCACAGTTATCCCGGTTACGAGCATCTTTGATGGAGTGGGGTAGATCTGACAAATTTCCACAAAGAATTTTAAGCCCACATAATTAATCAAAATATTCAGCCCTACAATCAGCAGATAGCGCATGAGCTGATTCCAACCTGCAAGCGAGGATTGCGTAAACGTAACATACTTATTCAGCAAAAAACCGGTCAGTAAAGTAATCGGAAAAGTGATGCCGAATGCCAAAATATGTGGCGTGATGGCTAATGGCATAACATCGATATGCGGAAAATCGATATAAACGACATTACCAAACGAAGAAAATAATATATGATAAAAAATAAAATATAAAAACCAATCGAGCACCATGTTTCCGCCACCGCAACAAGCATAGCGAAACACTTCCCGACTCACAATTTTTTCCGTGTGAAAAAAGCGTAAAAGCAGATTTTCATAGAAAAAATCAATAATTTTTCGTATAAAATTGCCTAAAGTTTGCATATGTCAAATTTTTATGCTATCTTTGCAGCGCAAAGATGTGTGCACGTGATTCTCAAAATCGCGGCAAAGGTACAAAATTTTTTTGATAACACCAAACAAAATGCAGCAAGTAAGGGCAAAAAAACGATTGGGGCAGCATTTTCTTAAGGATTTGCACATAGCAGAGCAGATAGCGCTCTCCCCCGTTTTCCCGCAGCAGGATCTTCCGGCTTCGGGCAAGATGCCTATACTTGAGATTGGTCCGGGAATGGGCGTACTCACACAATTTCTCCTGAAGAATCCGGCTTTTGACGTTACTGCTATTGAGATTGATAGCGAGTCAGTAGCATATCTGAAAGAATATTATCCGGAGCTCCATCTTATTGAGGGCGATTTTCTGAAGCTTCCGATAGAAAAACTCTATCCGGAAGGACAATTCTGCGTGATTGGCAATTATCCGTATAATATCTCCAGCCAGATATTCTTCAAGGTGCTCGAGTATAAAGACCGCATCCCGTGCTGCTCCGGTATGATTCAAAAGGAAGTGGCGGAACGACTGGCTGCCAAACCCGGTACGAAAGCGTATGGTATCCTGAGCGTTTTGCTGCAGGCATATTACGATATAGAATATCTTTTTACTGTTCACGAATTTGTATTTGACCCCCCTCCAAAGGTCAAATCGGCTGTTATTCGCTTTGTGAGGAATAGTCGAGCGCAATTGGATTGCGATGAAGCCCTATTCAAAACCATAGTGAAAACAGCCTTCAATAAGCGCCGAAAACAGATGCGCAATTCGTTGAGTCCGATCCTCGGTAAAAATCATCCACTACTGAGCGAGCCGGTCTTTACGAAGCGCCCTGAACAATTAAGTGTGGAAGAATTTTTTGAACTCACTAAAAAGATTAGCCTATGTCTGAACTGAGAATCTTCTATAAAGAAAACGAGAAAATCCGCATTGCACGTCAGCTCGATATCCTCAAAGAAATTGATAAGAAGGATATTATTTGGATTGATCTCGTAGATGTAAAAGAAGAAGTAGAAAACGAACTCGAGCAATTCCTGAAGATCTACATTCAGGAAGATGAAGAAATAGAGGAGATTGAGATGTCGAGTCGATATATCCAAACCGATGATTCGATTGTGGCCAACGCCAATTTCCTTTTAGACAGTTACGATGTGGAGCCCGTCAGCTTCATTATTAAAAACGATATCCTCGTATCTGTACGCGATGTGGATTTACAGTCGTTTAATGATACGGTAAAGAAGATGTTCGTTAACACCCGTAATTTCCCCACCGGGTACCACGTGTTGGTAGCTTTGATGGAAACGCGTGTAGAGTTTGATGCCGATATGATTGAGGATACCACCGATAAGATTACCAAGTTGTCAGAAACCATTACCAAAGCGTCTGACAAGGTAGATGAAGATGTGTTGATTCAAATCAAAGACTTGCAGGAAAAAGTTACGATTATTCGTCAGAATATAATGGAGAAGCAGCGCGTGATCAGCAATATCCTCAAGTGTGATTTCTTCCCGGATGATCTTCAGCCACGCCTTACGATGATTATCAAAGATATTAATTCGCTCTTCGAATATACGAAGTTTGGTTTTGATCGTCTTGACTACCTCCAGGATACCTTCCTCGGTTTGGTTAATATTGAGCAGAACAAGATTATTAAGATTTTTACGGTCGTAAACGTTATCTTCCTTCCGCCTACGCTCATTGCCTCAATGTATGGTATGAACTTCGACTTTATGCCCGAGCTGCATTGGCAATTGGGCTACCTCTTCAGCGTAGGATTGATGATTGCATGTACGCTGATTGTATTGCTCATTTTCAAGCTCAAAAAATGGCTGTAATGCGGCTTTGTTAATTTGCTTGTCAATAAAAATGTAGATAATCTTGATGATAAATGTAGAAAACTTTTTATAACTTATTATTATCAACAATGTTGTATTTATGACGCATTATTTATAACA
>CAMGMU010000053.1 GCA_946059305.1 uncultured Bacteroidales bacterium
AATTTTTCCTCGAAAATAAATCCAAAATCTAAACAGCTAATTTTTAGAACCCACCAATAATATCAACGAAAAGGTGGGCAATAATCCCACAAACAAAAAAACGATAAAACAATGAAAAAAATCATTATTCTTGCTCTCGGTGCTATTACGATGGTAAGCTGCGGCAATACCTACAAAGCACAAGATGCAGTACTTATTGATCAAAACGACTCTATCAATTATGCCCTCGGTTTGGTAAATGGTATGAGTCTGTACATGCAGCAAATCAGCAAATTGGAAGAGAAAGAAGCTGATAAAGCTGTCACTGAGTTTATGGACGCCCTCCAGCGCGGCTGGGATGGCAAAGTAGAAGAACGCGGTGAGATTGATGGCGTAGGTCATAACATCGCGCAAGCAGTAAAGGAATTCGAGAAGAATGGTTTGGCTGGCAACAAGTCTTGGACCCTCAACGAGAAGATTTTCTTCCAAGGCCTCGTAAATGGCGTATATGGTGATACGACTGTAATGAAGTCTGACGAAGCTCGTCAGTATTTCCAAGAAGCCTACATGCAGTCTCGCGAAGATTCTACCGAATTGGGCAAACTCGTTACTGCCAAATGTCCTAACAAAGCTAAGACCATCAGCCTCAGCAACAAGATTGACTCGCTCAACTATGCGTTCGGTTTGCTCAACGGCAGCGAAATCGCCATGTACGTTCTTTCTAACGATACCACCGGCAAGGGCAATGAGACGTTCATCAAGGCCATCAACGCTGGTCTGAAGAGCGGCTATGATTATCCGCAACTCGTGCAGATGGGCGAGAACATCGGCAAGACCATCAAGGCTCAAAGCGAAGAAGGACTTATTGGTGTAGCTGAACTCAGCACCAATTTCGAACTCATCAAGCAGGGCTTTATCAATGGTATGAAGAACTATGGCGAATGGCCGATGGAAGCAGCCAATGGCTATATCCAGACGGCTATTGACAACATCAAATATGGTGAAACGAAGGCTCAAGGTGAGGAGTTCCTCGCAGCCAACAAGCTCCGCGAAGGTGTGATCACTACTGAGAGCGGCCTTCAGTATGAGGTTATCAAAGAGGGTAAGGGTCCGAAACCTACTGCTGACAGCAAGGTAAAGGTACACTACCATGGTACGCTGATTGACGGCACAGTATTCGACTCGTCGGTTGATCGCGGCGAACCGATAGAGTTTAGCTTGAACCAAGTCATCAAAGGTTGGACGGAAGGCGTACAGCTTATGTCGGTAGGTTCAAAGTATAAATTCTACATCCCGCAGGATTTGGGTTATGGCAGCCGTGCTACTGGTCAGATTCCGCCCTACTCTACCCTTATCTTTGAGGTAGAGCTCCTCGGCATTGTTAAATAATAATCTTCGCGCCATCAGGCGACAACTATGGGAATCATAGCAAGACAAAGCATACGAGGTACGATTGTTACTTATATGGGAGTCTTTGTAGGATTCCTCACTACATTCTTCGTGCTGACCCGTTTCCTCACTGCCGAGGAGATTGGGTTGGCACGTGTTTTGATAGATGTAGCCACCCTGCTTTGCGGTTTGATGCAGTTAGGCACTTCCTCTTCTATCATTCGATTTTTCCCCTATTTTAAATCGCAAGACAAAGTCCAAGAAGACCCTTCCCAAAACGGCTTTTTCTTTTGGACGATAATCGTTCCATTCATCGGATTCCTGATTTTTTGCCTCCTTTATTGGGCTCTCCACGTACCTATTTCCAATCTGTTTGCGGATAAATCGCAACTCTTTGTAGATTACTATTATCTGGTGCTTCCGCTGGCATTTTTCATGCTTTATCAAACGATATTCGAGACGAATGCCAACGTGCTGATGCGCATAGTAATGCCGAGAATGACGCGCGAATTGCTGCTTCGCTTGTTTCTCATGGCTGATTATCTGCTTTATGCTTTCAGAATCATCAGTTTAGACGGCATGGTGATTGGTTTATGCCTCAGTTACGGATTAGCCGCACTATGCAATATCATTTATCTTTTTGCTTACGGGCATATTTCGCTTAAGCCGAATTTTCAATACGTAAACAAAACGCTTGCCCAAAGATACTTATCCTACACCGTCTTTCAGATTACGGCAGCTGTAGCCACCGTGCTTACTCCTTTTGTATCTGAAGCTTTTATCACCGCTCAATTGGGGCTCACCCATACGGGCGTATTCTCCATAGCCATCTACATAGCAGCCATGGTAAGCATCCCCAATCGCAGCCTCAATGCTATCGCCAACCCGCAGCTTGCGCAAGCAACCAAAGAGGGCAACCTCCATGGGCTCAATTTGCTGCTGAAGCAAGTGAGTAACAACTCGCTGCTCGTAGGTGGACTCATTCTGACACTTATTTGGGTCAATATCGACCTCATCTATACGATTCTCCCCAATGGTGAGCAATATGCCGCCGCTAAATACGTGGTGCTGATGCTCGGCTTGACGCAACTCCTACTCGCCGCATTCAATGCCACCTTATCGGTGCTGAACTACTCGCGCTTTTACTATCTGTCGTTGTTCTACTCGTTTATTCTAACGGGTGCATCGCTCTTTTTCAACAACTGGCTCGTACCTATGTGGGGCATCGATGGCGCTGCATTGGCGAATCTGCTGTCATATACTCTCTATTTTCTACTATTGGTAGGAAGCGTAAGATTATTGTGCAAAGTCACCCCACTCAGTTGGTCGCAACTTCGATCAGTTGGTTTGATGCTATTGGTAATGGCTGCAAGCGGATTAATCGATTATGCTTTCGCGCGCATGAGCACGGGCGCGATATATATATGGATAGCATCGCTTATTAAATCAAGCATCTGGCTGATGGCTGCCTATTGGGCATACAGCGCTAACCTCTCGCCGGAAATATCGCAGCTCATTCGCAGCAAACTGCAGAAAAAACATAAGGTGGGTTCTAATAAATCCCACAAAACAAACATATAAATCAAGATTTTGATACAATATATCTAACGATAGCACCATCCAATAAATAAGGAATCAACATGCGTTATTTCGCAGAATTTGAATATAATGGTCACCGTTATCACGGTTGGCAGAATCAGCCTAATGCAGTAAGCGTACAGGAAGTAATGGAGCAATCGCTGAGTCTTCTGCTCCGCCACCCCACTTCGCTGACCGCAGCCGGGCGCACCGATGCAGGCGTCCATGCCCGCGTGATGGTCGCGCATTTCGATACCCCCGAACCGATAGCCGATACGCGTCAGCTCTGCTTTAAGCTCAACGGACTGCTGCCGGAGGATATTGCGATGCATTGGATTCGCAGCGTAAAAGACGAAGCGCATGCGCGATTTGATGCCACAAGCCGCACCTATGAATATTGGCTCACGCAACGCAAATCGGCATTTACGGACAAACTCATTACCCGCACCTATTTTGACTTGGATTTTGAAAAGATGAACGAAGCCTGCGAAGTACTGCTCCAAACGCATGATTTTGCTTCGTTCTGTAAAGCCCATACCGATGTAAAAACCACGATATGCGATGTCCGAAAAGCCTATTGGCGACCAGCAGAGGGCCTTCCTGATACGTGGATTTTCACTATTGAGGCCGACCGTTTTTTGCGTAATATGGTGCGTGCCACGGTGGGTACACTCATCGAAATTGGCCGTGGTAAACTCACCAAAGAAGACCTGAAACGCATCCTCTCAGAGAAATCCAGATGCGCTGCAGGACAGTCCATGCCGGCTGATGGATTATATTTAGTCAAAATAGACTACCCGAATGACCTGTTTTCAGAGTAAACGTCGAAAAATTCACTTATTTCGGCAAATTATACACATTCATGCTCGCGAAAAGCAGTAAATTTGCGGCTGTAAATAAAATCATAACCCCATGAAACGAATCATCTCAGCAGCTATTATCTTAGTGCTCTGCATTGCATCGATGCACGGCCAGATTACTCAGAAGTATGTCAACCAGCTCTGCAAGCAGGCTGACTTTAAAATGCCCAAAATGAGTTTGCCGAAAATCAACGGTAAACAATTCAGCATCCTCGAATATGGTGCTGATCCTACGGGTGTCAAATTATCAACGGACGCCATTCAGCAAGCCATTGATGCAGCGCATAATGCAGGCGGTGGTACGGTAATGATACCGGCAGGCATCTTTTTGACAGGCCCTATTGTATTGAAATCGAACGTTTGCTTGTATACCGATTTCGGTGCGCTCGTTACTTTCTCCGATGACTTCAGCTTGTATCCCATAATCGATGCCTCTTTTGAAGGCTTGGATACCAAGCGTTGCCAATCGCCCATCTCGGCCGTCAGTGCAGAAAACATTGCCATCAAGGGTCATGGCGTATTCGACGGCAACGGCTATAGCTGGCGTCCGCTCAAACGCAACAAAGTGACGATTTCGCAATGGAAAGAGAAGTGCAAGACCGGTGTAGTAGACTTCAAGAAAGATACGTGGTGGCCAGACTCTGCAGCTCTACGGGCTTCGTATCTCTGTCCGGATCAGAACGTACCCGTATTGGATGAAAACGCAACGCAAGAAGAATGGGAAGCCATCCGCAGTTTCCTCCGTCCAGTGATGCTGAATTTCATCGGCTGCAAAAACGTGCTTCTTGAAGGCGTTTGTTTTGAAAATTCTCCGGCATGGAATCTCCACCCCATCATGTGCGAGAACGTCGTACTCAGCCAATTGGAAGTGCGCAATCCCTGGTATTCTCAGAATGGCGATGGCGTTGACATAGAAAGTTGCAAAAACGTAATTATCGATGGTTGTCGATTTGACGTAGGCGATGATGCCATCTGCATGAAATCCGGTAAAAACGAAGATGGTCGCCGCAGAGGTATTCCTACCGAAAACGTAATCGTAAAGAACTGCGTTGTTTATCACGGCCACGGCGGCTTCGTAGTAGGCAGCGAGATGTCGGGCGGCATCAAGAATATCACGGTAGAAGACTGCACGTTTATCGGCACGGATGTAGGTCTCCGATTCAAGTCAACGCGCGGCCGCGGTGGCGTAGTGGAGAATATATGGATTCGCAGAATCAATATGATCGATATCCCCAATGATGCCTTGATTTTCAACCTGTTCTATGGTGGCAAGGGCGCCGGCGAAGAGACGGCTGAAGAGATAGCAGCTCGCATGAATGCCGCTATACCCGTGGCTGATGAAACGACCCCCGCATTTAAGAATATCACGATAGAGGATATCATTTGCAAAGGCGCCAAACGAGCTATTTACTTCAACGGTCTGCCCGAGCAGAAGATTGAAAATGTTACGCTCAAAAACATCAATATGACTGCCGTAGAAGGTGCTATCTTCAACCAAACCAAGGGTTTGACAGTCAACGAGCTTCATGTGACCTGCACCAAGGGCGAATCGCTCCAAATAAACAGTACAGTAGAAAACATAAGTATCACCAATAAATGAAAAAACTGACTCTCCTTATTGCTCTCGCGTTCGCAATGTCAGGCGCGAGAGCAGAAAGTGTCCGCCTGCCTATACGCGCAACAGCAGATCGGCAACATGTACCAGTGGTTTTTCACTTAGATGATTACCCCGAGTTTTCGCTCAATGAGCGGAGCATGCTCGGTGTATATCTTCGCGGCCGAGAGTTGCCCAGTCAGCTCGACGACCTCAACAGCGATGGCATAGCCGATGAATTGGCGGTATTGGTGGACATGAAAAAAGGAGAGCAGATGACGCTCGTGATACGGCCAAAAAAGCAGCACAAGTCTTTCGAAAAACAAGTGCATGCTGAGATGTATCTGAAATCCAAAACGCCGAAAGACGGCTTTACGTATCACGAAGCAGAAGGCAAGCAGTTTTATATCAGTCCGGTGCAGGAGCAAACGTTCTATCCGGGCGAAGACAGTTACCACTCCATGCACCATCATGGTGTTGCATTTGAGTCTGACTTGATGGCTTATCGCATTTATTTCGATAAGAAACAGACGATCGACGTATATGCCAAAAAGACGCCTCGCTTAGAACTCGAAGCCTGCAAGTGGTATCCTACGGATGAACAATTGGCAGAGGGTTTCGGCGATGATATTCTCCGGGTGAGCGGTATGATTGGCGTAGGTGCTTGCAAGCCTTACAACGGAAAGAAGATGGTGCATTTCGAGGAGGTGGAGTCGCGCACCGAACGCATCGTCAGCCAAGGTGCTGTACGCACTATCTGTGAGATAGAAGCCAAGGGTTGGCAGACTGAAGATGGCAGGCAAGTGGACGTGACTACGCGCTATACGCTCTACGCGCATCATCGCGACGTCATGGTGGAAGTGTTCTTCTCTGAGCCTGTAGAAACGATGTGTACGGGCGTACAGCAGATTGGTAAACCCCATTTCTTCACTGCCCTACCCGAGGGTGAATCGGCAGCAGCACAAGACGTTTGCCCAAAGGGCGCTATCGTAGCTTCATGGGGAACGGCTTTCCCCGTAAACGACAGCATCAAATACGGCAAAGAAACGGCAGGATTGGCTGTGTTTGTACCTGAGAAATACTATAAGCAAAAAGTCAGCGATCCAAGAAACAACTTGGTGCTACTGCAGCCGGGGAAATACGTAAGATACTATTTCACGGTGGTTTCGCTGAAAGAGAATAATCCTCCCGCCCAAACGGATGCCGCTTTCTGGCTTTTCTGCAAAGAATGGGCGGAATCGCTGGAGGAACAATAATCCCAACGAAACGAATGGCATAGCCTTAGAATATGAAACATACGAAAAATAATCCCTTACGCGCGTTGCGTATCGCGCTCGCGTGCGTGTTTATAATTGGTATAAGTTTGCTATTCCTCGATGCGGCCGTTATGCGGCCGTATTTGGGGTGGATGGCTAAGCTTCAATTATGGCCATCCGTATTAGGGTTATCGCTGATTACGATAGCTCTGCTGCTGGTACTGACACTGGGTATCGGCCGCTTGTATTGCTCGGTGATTTGTCCGCTCGGCATCTTGCAAGATCTGCTGATTCGTTTGGGCAATATGCGCTGGCTGAAAAAAATGGGCCGGCATTTCGGCCCCAATCGTTTCACGCCTACAAGCGAACACAAACTGCTGCGATTCAGTGTGTTGATTCTTTTTATAGCACTTTCTGCCTTTCCCGTCACGGCCGTATGGGCACATTTCTTAGAGCCTTACAGTCTGTATGGCAAAGCTATCAGCGCCATCACCAGTTCGCACTATACATGGGCAGCATATATTGCAGTAGCCGCGCTGATGTTCATCATCCTCACGATGGCGCTTCTCCGCGGCCGACTTTGGTGCAATACGATTTGTCCGGTAGGCACGCTCTTGAGCATCATCAGCCGCCGACCCATCATGGCGCTCGCTATTGATACCAATAAATGCAATGGTTGCCAGAAATGCGCGAAAAACTGCAAAGCCGAATGCATCGACCCTGTAGCTCATACGATTGATATGGGGCGTTGCGTAGATTGCTTTGACTGCATTGGTAATTGTGCACAAAGCGCTATCAGTATGCAACTTACGCATAAGAAATCGTCTAAAGAAACCGATCAAAGCCGCCGCACGTTTCTCACCACTACGGCTGTCATAGCAGCCACCGGAGCAGCCTCTGCTGCCCGCCGCAAGGGCGATGGCGGACTGGCGGTGATAGAAGATAAGAAGATACCGGAGCGGGCAACGCCCCTTCGTCCAGCGGGCTCCATCAGCCTGAAGCATTTCACCGAGCATTGCACCGCTTGCCAGCTATGCGTAAGTGCTTGTCCGCAACACGTGCTCCGTCCGTCTATGAGCGCTACCACCTTCATGCAACCCGAGATGGCGTTCGACCTCAGTTACTGCCCGCCCACCTGCCATGCTTGCGCCGATGTGTGTCCCGCAGGCGCTATCCATCTCAACCAACCGGCTGACAAAGCCGCTATTCAGATTGGTCATGCCGTGTGGATCAAAGACAACTGCGTGGTGTTGCGCGACGGCGTCAGTTGCGGCAACTGCGAGCGCCACTGCCCTACTGGCGCTATCATCATGGTAGAAACGGCTGATGCTGCACATAAAGTGCCGGCCATCGACACGGAGAAATGCATCGGATGCGGACACTGCGAATACGTCTGTCCATCTCGGCCACTCTCGGCTATCTATGTGGAAGGCCACGAGACGCACCGCTATATCTGAGGCACGCCTGACAAAGCGCATTAACAGCAATTTCTTCCTTAATTACCACCACAACTTATTATCAGAAACGCATGAATCGACGACAATTCATAGGAAAAGCCCTCACGGCCACAGCCGCAGTAGTCACCTCAGCCGCTATGCTGGAGGGTTGCGCAGAGAAAAAGCAACCGCAAGCTGCCGAAGAAGCGGCTTTGGGAGATATCCCTACCGACCAAATGACGTATCGCCAAGGCAAACACGGCGAATCGGTTTCGCTCTTGGGTTACGGCTGTATGCGCTGGCCGCTGCTGCCTAACAACGGCGTGCAGACCGAAGGACCGGCCAAAGGCAGCGATGTAGATCAGGAAGCCGTAAACCGACTGATTGACTATGCCATGGCGCATGGCGTCAATTACTACGATGCCTCGCCCATGTACTGCAAGGGCCTTTGCGAACAGGTAACGGGCATTGCCCTCTCCCGCCATCCGAGAGAGAAATACCTGATTGCTACCAAGCTCTCCAATTTTGACCCTGAATATTGGCCGCGAGAGAAAAGCATCGAGATGTACGAAGCCTCTTTCCGCAACCTCCAAACGGACGTCATCGACTTCTACCTGCTGCATTCGGTAGGCGGTTCGGGAATGGAGAATTTCAAGAAACGCTATGTAGATAACGGCATGATTGAGTTCCTCATAGAAGAGCGCCGGAAGGGCCGCATCCGCAACCTTGGTTTCTCGTTTCATGGAGATATCAACGTGTGGAATTGGTGTATGGAGCAGCATGAGCGCATCCAATGGGATTTCGTGCAGATTCAGCATAATTATGCCGATTGGACAGCCGCTCGCCGCACAGACGCCAAAAACGTCAATTCGCAGTATTTATACAATGAACTGGCAGAGCGAGATATCCCGGTAGTGGTGATGGAGCCCCTGCTGGGTGGCCGCCTGAGCAAACTCAATAATCACGCTACGGAGGCACTCAAATCGCTTGCTCCGCAACGCAGTATCGCCTCATGGGCGTTCCGGTTTGCCGCTACGCAACCTAAGATCCTCACCGTATTAAGCGGCATGACGTATATGGAGCATCTGCAAGACAACCTCCGCAGTTATGCCCCCTTTGAGCCGCTCAACGAGACGGAGATAGCGCTGCTCGAGAAAATCGGGCACGAGTTTGCCAGCTTCCCTACGGTCCCTTGCACCAACTGCCAATACTGCATGCCCTGCCCCTATGGCATCGATATCCCGGGCGTGTTTAAACATTTCAACGATTGCCTCAACGATGGACTAATCGAGGACGACCCCAACGCCAGCGACTACAAGAAACTGCGCAGAAGATACCTTGCATCGTATCTTGAGAGCGTGGCTCGAGAGCGACAGGCGGACCACTGCATCGGCTGCAATCAATGCGTGAGCCGATGCCCGCAGCATATTCAGATTCCGCAACAGATGCAGCGTATTGACCGATTTGAGCAGCAGTTGCGCGAGTCGCTATAAGCAACTGACGCATTCGCCTGTCATCCATTCGCTATAAGCAACTGACGCATTCGCCTGTCATCCATCAACAATAAGCAGGTGACAAAATCGCCTGTCATCCATCCGCTAACAAAAAACGATATTATATGACACTCTTATTTCTTGGAACAACCGAAATTATTATCATTGCAGCCGTTGTGTTGCTGCTTTTTGGAGGCGCCAAACTGCCGGAACTGATGCGTGGTTTGGGCAAAGGCATTCGGGAATTCAAAGATGCTTCACGCGAAGTGAAGAAAGAAATCAACGACGAAACGAACGACAAAACCGAAGAGCATAAATAAGCTATCCTTTTCAGGGAAGTATCATCTGACTATCATCGATGGCTCAAGAGGACATGAGTTTTTGGCAACACGTAGATGTGCTCCGCAAGAGCATCATCCGTTGCCTTGCGGCCGTATTGGTATGCGGCATTGCCGCTTTTTGCTTTCGTGAGCCGGTCTTCAGCGCTGTTTTTTGGCCCTCGCAACCATCGTTTCCGCTGTGGAAAATATGGCCGCTGACGGCCGACCAAGCCGCTATCAAACTCATCAATACGGAGCTGACGCAGCAGTTTATCGTGCACATTGAAGTGGCGATGCTCGTAGGGTTGATTGCCGTTTTGCCCTATATCCTCATCGAACTGATGCGCTTTATCGGTCCGGCTCTGTATGCTCATGAGAAAAAAGCGATGCTGCCGATTGCGACAGGCGGATATACGATGTTCATGATAGGGGTTGCCCTCGCGTATTTCCTTATTTTCCCGCTCACGTATCGGTTTTTGGCGGCTTATCAGGTGAGCGAATCGGTAGAAAACCTGATTTCTCTCCGCTCCTATATCAGCACCCTGCTGATGCTCGCAACCATGATGGGCATTCTCTGCGAACTGCCGGTGATCTGCGGCATCTTAGCCCGATTAGGGTTGCTCAAAGCCGGCGCTATGCGTCGTTACAGAAAGCATGCAATCGTGATTATCCTGATTATCGCAGCAGTCATCACCCCTACAGGCGATGCTTTTACGCTCATGATTGTAGCCCTGCCGATTTACTTATTATACGAATTATCCATCGGCATTGTGCGGCTACAAACGAGGTAATCCAAACGTCAAACTCGCTATTTTTATCCCCAAACACGCTAATTTTGGGTCAAAAAAACGCAAAAATAGCAGTTTTTTATATATTTTTCGCATTTTAAGGCTCAAAAATTTTGTCAATTCAAAAAAAAGCAGTAATTTTGCAGCCCGAATGAGAATCCTATCGATTCTCTCACGTTTTCCTTGGGCTTTCGTATATCGGTATTACACCAGATTTTGGTTCTGAGAAGGCAGGTTCGACTCCTGCAAGCCCAACTTGTGTGATGGGATATACGGCAGCCACACCAAACATAATTTCCCTGCCGATAATTAAGTAACACATTATTTACAATGAAAGTATTTGAACTCTCTGGCGAGCTTCGCAATGACTTCGGCAAGAAGGCTGCTAAGGCTCTCCGCAAGCAGGAGCTCGTTCCCTGCAACCTCTATGGCAATGGTGAGAACCTCACCTTCACCGTAACGGTAAACGATGTACGCAAACTCATCTACACGCCTGACACCCAGGTAGTAAAGCTCACCGTAGCAGGTAAAGAGCACATGTGCGTTGTTAAAGAGCTTCAGTTCCACCCCGTTAAGGAGATCCTCTTCCACATTGATTTCCTCGAGGTAACCGAAGAGAAGCCTGTAACCGTTGAGATTCCCGTTCAGCTCCAAGGTTTGGCTGAGGGCGTAAAAGCCGGTGGTAAGCTCTCGCTCGAGATGCGTAAACTCAAAGTGAATGGTATCTATACCAACTTCCCTGACCGCGTAGTAATTGACGTTACCACCCTCGGTCTCGGCAAGAAGATTCAGGTACAGGATCTCCAGTTTGAGAACTACAAGATTGTTAACGCTAAGGAGCTTATCGTAGCTCAGGTTAAGGCTACTCGCGCTTCTAAACAAGCGTAACGGATAGCGTGCTCTGCGCGCGTTATACACCACAGGGCAGGAGCAATCCTGCCCTTATTTTTTAGGTGGGTTCTAAAAATTAGCTTTGTTAGATTTTGGATTTATTTTCGAGGAAAAATTGGAAGTAAAAGAGGGAGCGTAGCGAGCTACGTGACTGATTTTACTTACGATTTGGGCCGAAAAGAAACCAAAAGATGACAAATAATGCGTTTTTGGTACCCACAATAATGAATAGTTTTTCTTAAGTGGGAATTTTTTGAACCCACCTTTATAAGTCCTAACCATCCTTCTCCCTTTCTCTCATTATGTTATTCATCAGCTGGCTCCGCCAACGGCTGAGCCGGGAGCAGTCAAGCTCTGATATCAATATGGCTAAATACCTCATCGTTGGACTCGGAAATATCGGTCCGGAATATCAGAACACCCGCCATAATATCGGGTTTAAGATTATCGACTCGTTTGCTGATTCGGTAGGAGCCGAATGGGCAGATAAGCGCTATGGCGCAGTGAGCAAATGCCGGGTGAAGAATGCCGAACTGGTGCTGCTCAAGCCTTCAACGTTCATGAACCTGAGCGGACAGGCCGTGCGCTATTGGCTGCAACAGGAGAAGATACCGATAGAGAACCTCTTCGTATTGGTGGATGATCTGAACCTGCCTTTCGGCACTATCCGCATGCGTAAGCAAGGTAGCGCGGGCGGACACAACGGTCTCAAGAATATCGAGCAGTTGCTCGCTACACCCAATTATGCGCGTCTGCGTTTTGGCATTGGCAACAATTTCAACCATGGCGCTCAAGTTAATTACGTGTTAGGCGAATGGACAGAGGAAGAAAACGCCGCTTTCCCCAGCCGCCTTACGGTCACTACGGACATCATCAAGTCGTTTTGCTTACAGGGCATTGACCGCACAATGAATCTCTACAACGGCAAATAAGTATGGAAGAGCGAGTGGATAAATACCTCTTTGCGATGCGTATCTATAAGACGCGAAGCATAGCGGCCGACGCCTGCAAGAAAGGACGAGTGAAGATGAACGGTGCGGAACTCAAGCCATCGCGCACGTTTCATATCGGCGACGTCTTCACCGTAAGAAAGGGCCCCATCACCTATTCGTATAAAGTGCTGCAGCTCAGCGCCAACCGATTGGGAGCCAAGCTCGTACCGGAGTATATGCAAGACATCACACCTCCCGATCAGCTCGAACTCTTAGAGCTCGCACGATTGGCCGCGCAGTCAGGAAGAGACAGAGGTACAGGACGCCCCACCAAGAAAGACCGACGCGACATCATCACGTTTGTTTCCGATGATTATTCGATGGATCTGGACGAATGGGACGACGAAGAAGATTAGAACCCACCTTATGATTTCAAAAACGGATAATATTGCCGAATACGTACTGAAAATCTGGCAGATAGAAGACCTTATCCGCGCGTTTCACGATGATGAAGCCATGCAGCAGAATGCCTTCATGAGCGAGATTCGCATGATGATGGAGCGCGAAGGCACGATGGAGAAAGGGCATGTGGCAGTCAGTATGGTAGCCGTAAGCGAGATGCAGGACCTGCACGAGGAGCTGTATCGCGAGGATGCTTCGTATCGCGGAGCATGGCTGCAACTGATGCCTGCTATGACGATTCTGAAGGCCAAGACGGATCGTCCGACCATGTCTGACATGGAGATCTGCCTCACTTTCCTCTACGAAATCATGCTTTTGCGCATGCAGAAAAAGGACATTTCAGCAGCTACTACCGCTACTCAGCAGCAGGTTAGTCAGTTGCTGAGACATATATCAATGGCGTATTACGCAGACCACCACCCTATTCAAGATGACAATCAAGCAGCGATTTGAAGGCGTTCTCCAATGGTTTGAGGCGAACATGCCGGTAGCCGAAAGCGAGCTCCATTACCGCAATCCGTATGAGTTGCTGGTAGCGGTGATGTTGTCGGCTCAATGTACGGATAAGCGGGTCAACATGGTTACGCCGGCGTTGTTCAGCGCCTACCCCACGGCCCAAGCCATGGCAGAAGCATCTGCCGAGGATATCTTCGGTTATATACGTTCGGTGAGTTATCCTAACAGCAAGGCACAGCACCTCGCGGGCATGGCACGCATGCTCATGGAGCGCTTTGGCGGACAAGTGCCCGATACCGTTGAGCAGCTCACGCAATTGCCGGGAGTGGGCAGAAAAACGGCCAACGTGGTTTGTGCCGTTATTTGGCAGCAACCTACGATGGCAGTGGACACACATATCTTCCGCGTGAGCGAACGTATCGGACTCACTACCGGCAGTAAGAACCCGCTCCAGACGGAGAAAGTGCTCACCGCCCATATCCCCGCTACCGTCATCCCAAAAGCGCACCATTGGTTGCTACTCCACGGGCGCTATGTTTGTACCGCCCGCAAACCCCATTGCGCATCCTGCGGCCTACTACCCCTATGCCGCTACGCCTCCAAGCACAAGCATAACGCAGATTGAACTCCCCCTTTTTCGTTTTCCTGAAAACATAGTCACCCTTACTCTAAAATGTGTGAACTTTGTGAACTTTGTGAACTTTTTGTAAAAAAGCTTCTTCTAAAAACTGAGTGCGCTATCCTCCCGGACTGCGCACTCTTGATTGTTATGAAAAAGGTTACAATAATCTCAATATGATAGGATAGTTAGCTTTTTTTCAGTTGGCGAAATTTGGCAAGGCCTTCTACTTGTTCGATTTTGCCGGCTTTTTTCCACCGCAACAGTATCGTACCGATAGACTGCTTGGTGGTGGATTGCTTGCGCTTCACGCGGAGGGCGATGAGGTCGGACTTATCAAACTCCGTTGGCAAGAGGTCGAGCAACGACTCTACTGCGCCCTTGGCTGTAGCCATCTCCAGCCCTTGACTGATTTCCTCTTCGAGTTTCTCGCCAAAGATAGCCATCTGCGTGCGGAACGTATATTCGGCCACCCACTCGGCAAACTCGCCAATCTGCTTTTTGTTTTGCCGGCCCTCCATCAGGTAGCAGAGCATACCAGCGCGAAAACCAATCACCGCAGCACGGCGACGGAGGATATCGGCTGAATGGCTGTCGGCATCAAGCGCTTGCAAACGTTTGTTTTCCTGCCAACGCATGATGGCATTGGAGACAATCGGACAAGCAATAAAGCCCTCTTCGCGGTCAAGCCTGCGCGCCCATTCGATGATCTCCGCTTTCTCCGCATCGGAGTAATCTTCAAAAATCGGCATCTGCGCATAGGAGGTATCGGGCAGCTGAGCAAAACACGTTCGCGTCATCAAACCATTCTCCACATTATCCGAAGAGAAGAACCGACTCATGGCGCGTGGCGTGCCGGTAAAAAGCAGGTTGTAATACACCTTTACCTTGGCAGAGAACGAGTTTTGCGACATGTATGATTGCGCGTATTCGGCATTGTCGAAACCAAGACGATAGATATCCGATTTCTGCGACCACGTGCCCGCTTTTTCGGTTTTGATCAGCGAATCAATCTCCTCGCAGATACCGATGAGGTGCTTACCTTCGGCATAAGTGAGTTTCTGCAGCAGCTTCGCAATAGAGATATTTACGCCATCATTACGCGGACAAGCATGCGGATCTTCCGGCTGCATCTTACTGTTTTTGGCAGCCCGCAATTTCTCCTGATACTGCATCTCACGCTGCCGCTCAATCTCATCTTGCTCGTTGATGGGCGTCAGCAGCAGATCGATGGGTTTGCGGATAAACGACTTACCGCTGGCGGCCGGAGCGGTGATACAAGCCATAAACGAAAGCGACTGCTCTTGCCCATCCAAATATCTAAATCGTATGCGGGTGGCGAGTGCGCCCAAGATGGGGAGCGAAGCGATGATCATAGCCGGCCGATAGGCTTCGGGCATGCGTCGATTTATCAGTCGGAGCAGTCTCGGCACATACGGCATCGGCATCTCTGACGCGGCTGACGAGAGCCCTGCGGCTGCAAGATTCTCCTGCGCTGCCGTTGATTCGGCTTCTTGTTCGGCGAGGTGGATGGCAGACAACAAAACGGCATCCATCTTGTTCTTGCGCGGTCGAGAAAGTGCGCTCTTGATCGCCTGCTTGCGTTCTTCTTCCGAAAGCCCAAAGTCGGGCAGAGCGCGAAGCAACCAGTCCGGCCGAAAATCGGTGATATAGCGCATGGAAATGGCCATGGAGAAATAGAGGGTGTTGCGTTCGCCAACAGATGGGTTGTCGCCTCCGCCGAGAGCGAGTTGCAAGTGATAAGCAATACGATCAGTGGGAATGCCGCGGTAGGTAAGCTCACCAAACTTTTCTCCCGTACTTTCATCCACCAATCCGCTATCGCTGACCGAATGGTTATCTCCATCATTAGCTGCGCTATCAGCTGATTGCTCCCCTCTTTCGAGGGCAACTTGAAAGGTTGCTTGCTCTTGCCAATACTGTCGGGCTTCTTCTGATGGGTAGCTAAATAAGCCGAGCGGAGCATAATAATAGACATAGCTGCGCGGCACGAGAAACGATGCACGGGCGGCATCTTTGGCAACGGCATCATACTCCACATCGAGTGCTTCAGAGAGTTTCGCCTGCATCTGCTCAATCGATAGCCCCATCTCGCGTTCTGCGATGATACGAAGCCCATGACCGGAGGGCGTTTTGGCTACTAAATAAATATTCAGCTCCTCTATTTTGTTGCTGATTTGCTTCTCAAAGAGCTCGTGCGGATTTTCGATATGGTCGATATCGAGCATCACCAAACCGCCAAGGATAGCATCTTCGCTCTTGCGCTTTCCATTCTTAAAATCGACTGCATGGGGCGTGATGATGGGGAGCATCTTTTTGAGTTTGGATTTCTGCTCTTCGTAATCTGCATCCTCCTTGCGGAGGGCCGCTATTCGTTCGCATATCTCCTTTACCGATGGCGCATCGAGCAGCTGCTCAAACACCACCTGCTTGCAGGGCAGGAGCCTGCCATCTTTAACGCTTCGCTGCCATGCAAAGCGGCATGATTTCATTAGTTCGTTTTGATTCATGATTCGTTCGTTTTACAAATTTCGTTCGCCTTACCGCAAAACCCCGTATCGAGGTTTTGCGGGTCATTAGATTTCCAAAAAGGACATTGGTAGCAAACGGTATCACTCATTCGTGCCAGCATATTGAAGCACCTCACTGTGCAGATTGCAGAGATCGTAAATCTCGTCATCCATCTTGTCGACCACTTGTTCGGCATCCCACGACCTCGGGAACGTCATCGTCACGCGAATACCCTTGTTATTGTGCCACACCTGCAGATGGTCAGTCTGATAAACAGGCTTGCTGTTGTTGGCTGCGCGAGTGGCTGCACTGCGACGGTAGGGAGTAATCACCAACGCGAGTTTGCCATCCTCAAGCATCATAGGCTTGATGCCGCCCTTGGAGGATTTGCCGAGCTCAAGACCGAGCTTGGTGGGCGCGCTCGTCACGGAGGGAGCTTCGGTGAAAATGGTTGCTAACTTACTGCGACCATCGAGCTCATCGGCTTGCTCGATTTCTGCTTTATACTTTGTTTGTTTTTTAAAATTAAGATAATTAGCCATAATTGTTTGAAATTAGAAGGGTGCTTGCCCTTGATTTAACATAACCGGATTGGGTAATCCATTAACTTGCATAGCTACCTGAGGAGCGGCTACCTGCTGCGCAGGAGCTGCTTGCTGTTGCAAAGGTGCTGCTGCCTGCTGTACAGGTGCTACTTGCAGAGGCGCTACCTGCTGTGCAGGAGCTGGTTGCTGCTGGGATTGATAGGCAGAAGAAACAACCCAATTAGGCTGCACATCTACCGCTCCCAATGCGAAGCGCCATCCTTTGATGTTGTTTTTGTAAAATGATTTTCCATCCTTTACATATTCGATAGCAGTAATATCAAAGTCAACACTGATTCTCTGATTAGGTACGGCTACTTCTAATTGCCTTGCAAGGTCTCCCCAGAAAGTGATTAACATCGAAGTGGGATGTTGCTCGTCTGTGCTAACTATTATTTCACGAAAGATAGTCTCTTTGTTATCTCTTTTTGAAACAATAGTCGTAAGATTTCCTTTCCATTTGATGAAACCCGAAAATTGTTTATCCATCTTTGTTAAGTTTATTCTTATACGGCGCCCATAGGATGCTTACGGATAAACCTCCGTGTTTGCAGCATGCGCGGTAGCGCCTGAGTTCGTATTGTTGAATCTTTTCGATGCTCATCTCTCGCTCTATCGGTCGCAGCCTCCGGATGCGGCAATACCGATTGGCGTATTTAGATGATTGCGGAAACGTCACATTGTACTCATCTTCAAGCAGCGGTATGCGTCCTCGTTCGGTGCGAGCCGTAAAGACTACATATTCGCCATCGAATTTTTGCAGCAATGCTTCTATTTCCGTGGTGGGTAGAGTATCAATCTGATTGACCTCTATTGTCGTTGTATTTGATTTTGTAGCATTAAAAAACATAGATTTGACTTGATTAAACATTCGTTTAAGTGCGCACAAAAAAACACCCGACTTCGGTGGCCTTCCGAAATCGGGTGCAAAATTACTACAAAAAAAATCGTTTGTTGATATTATTTGGTATAGAAGTTTGGTATCACATTATACCAATACGAAAAAGCGTCCTCTATTACATACTTATTTCGTTCTTCGTCAAGATCATCTATTCTGTTTCTCAGAATAAGTTTGTTAACATCACAAGAGTATAAAGAGCTCAAAAAGCGGCTAAGTTCGCCATACGAACTAAAATCTCGTCTCCAGTCATAACCCGCTTTCTCCATTGCATAGAGCTCAATACTGAGCGCACGATAGTCGTGTGGGTTTGTTACGCGTTCGCGCAGGTGCGCTTCGGCAAGGGCTTTCCAACTGCCCTCGCGATGCTTGGGCTTGATACCGATTGACAGGGTAAGTTCTACCTCTTGATCATTGATAGATGCAAGAGCTTGCTGCACTGATTGCAGTACATTCGTAAGCTGAGAATAAGTCAACTCTACAGCTTTGTTCTGTTTAATTTTTTTTCATAACAATAAATTAAGTGAATAAATTGAGATAATTAGATGTAGTAATTTTAGGATACGATTATCGCATGCAAAGGTACGAACATTTTGAGATATATGCAAATAATAGAACCATTTCTTGCAACTTTTCCTGAAACCATAGACACTTTCCTAAGAAAATAGACAGACGGCATTTGTTCACAAAGTTCACAAAGTTCACAGATTATTAAGTAAAGATATGCAACGCCTGCTTTTTCAGCCATTACTCCCTACTTTTGACCACTTTACTACCAACTTTTCGGTATTTCTCATGTACTTTTATGGCAATTTTTAAAGATAAAATTTAGGGGGTATTTCGTAGGGGGTAGTATTATATTATACTATATGCGCACACGTGCCTGAGACTCAAAAATGTGTGAACTTTGTGAACTTTGTGAACAATTGACAAATATACCAAAACAAGTATTGTTAATATGCAACTCCTCTGTATTTTTACAGAGTTAATTGCATTTTTTTCGGATTTCGTGCATTTTACCTTTTTTTTATCCAAATTTTTGCAGTAATTTTGCACCGCAATTCAAAATCACCGCACGATCATCGCACTCTCATAGCGTTACCATCGCACACACGTACGTGAGTAGCCGCTATG
>CAMGMU010000054.1 GCA_946059305.1 uncultured Bacteroidales bacterium
AACTATTGTAGAATATGATAAAATTCAATAGTAGTTACACAAATTACTCCGGTTACTCCTTGTATTTATGGTGGGTTCTAAAAATTCCCACTATAATATTACTTGCGTCTGCAAGATTGCATTATACAACTCATTTTCCTTCTCGCAGGATTATCACCATTGGATAATCTCGAAAAGCTGCAGGAGGAGCCAGAGTGTTGGTGTAGCAAGGAGGATAGAGTCAAACCGATCGAGCACGCCCCCATGACCGGGAAGGAATTTACCGGAATCTTTCACCCCGATAGTGCGTTTGAAAAGACTCTCCAGCAGGTCGCCAAACGTACCAGACAAACTGATGGTAAAGGCAATAATCAGCCATTGCAGCAAATTGTATTCTTTTACGAAAAGTGAGAAGACATATCCGGCAATAAGGGAGAAAATAAACCCTCCAACAAGACCTTCCCACGACTTGCCCGGACTCACGCGCGGAATCATCTTATGTTTGCCAATGAGCGAGCCTACACAATAAGCGCCACTATCGTTCGCCCAGATGCACACAAAGAGCGCGAGCAGTATGAAACGAGTAGTGCTCCATTCGCCCATTTCGAGAATCTGGTTCATTAGCGAAAGCGGCCAAGCTATCATGCCTGCCGAAATGAGGATATTGCCCCAATTACGAATAGGATCTTCCGCTTTGCGGAAAAGTTCAGCCGAGATGGCTCCGATAAGTATCAAAACAAGAATTGGAAAAGATACAAAAAAATCGTTTGACAGATGGATAAAAGCAGCCGCAACCATGCTCCAAAGCATTGTGCCAATAGGTGATTTCATCAGTTTATGAAACTCTATTACTGCTGCCAGAGAAACTGCCAAAAACAGATAATTTGTGGCCGTTTGACTGAAAACAATACAGAATACGACTACCCCCACATATAGTGCACCAAAGATGGTGCGGTTGATAAATTCATTCATATCAGTCAGCGATAAGTTTCTTATAGCGGATACGTTTGGGTTCGGTAGCATCTTCGCCAAGACGCATGCGCTTATTGGCCTCATAGTCTGAATAGGAGCCCTCAAACCAAAATACACGGCTATCACCTTCGTAAGCTAAGATATGAGTGCAAATACGGTCGAGGAACCATCGGTCGTGAGAGATAACCACCGCACATCCTGCGAAGTTCTCAAGACCTTCTTCAAGGGCACGAATGGTATTGACATCGAGGTCGTTGGTTGGCTCATCGAGCAGAATCACGTTGGCTTCCGACTTAAGCGTAAGGGCTAAATGCAAACGGTTTCGTTCACCACCCGAGAGCACGCCACATTTCTTCTCTTGGTCGGCTCCGGTGAAATTGAATCGACTGAGGTAAGCACGAGCCGCAATCTCTCTTCCGCCTACACGGATAAAATCCGTACCTCCGGAAATCTGCTGGAAAACGGTCTTCTCCGGGTCGATACCAGAATGCACCTGATCGACATAGCCAACCTTCACCGTTTCGCCCACTTCGAAGGTTCCGCTGGTAGGCGTTTCCTGCCCCATAATCATGCGGAAAAGCGTGGTCTTACCTGCACCATTCGGACCAATGATACCGACTATTCCATTGGGAGGAAGCATGAAGTTCATGCCCTCAAAAAGGAGACGGTCGCCAAAGGCTTTCGACACGTCAATGGCATTGATGACTTTATTTCCCAAACGAGGGCCATTGGGGATGAAGATTTCGAGTTTTTCTTCGCGTTCTTTCTGCTCCTCGTTCATCATCTTATCGTATGCTCCCAAACGAGCTTTGCTCTTAGCCTGACGCGCTTTGGGCGCCATACGCACCCACTCGAGCTCTCGCTCAAGGGTTTTCCTACGCTTGGAAGCCTGCTTCTCTTCCTGCGCCATACGGGTAGTCTTCTGCTCAAGCCAAGAGGAGTAATTACCCTGCCATGGGATGCCTTCGCCTCGGTCTAACTCCAGAATCCAACCGGCTACATTATCGAGGAAATAACGGTCGTGGGTGATGCAGATGACGGTACCAGCATACTGATGCAGGTGCTGCTCGAGCCAATCAATCGATTCCGCATCGAGATGGTTGGTAGGCTCATCGAGTAAGAGGATATCGGGCTGCTGCAAGAGCAGTCGGCAGAGGGCTACTCGTCGGCGCTCACCACCTGAGAGATGCTTGACAACCGCATCCTCATCGGGGCAACGGAGCGCATCCATAGCGCGACCGAGCTTCTGGTCAAGATTCCATGCGTCACATTGGTCAAGCTTCTCCTGAAGCTCACTCTGACGAGCTATTAGGGTATCAAAATCCGCATCCGGATCGGCGAATGATTCGTTTACTTTATCAAACTCAGCCAGCATATCCACGATAGGTTGCACGCCTTCTTGCACCACTTCGCGAACGGTCTTCTCAGGGTCAAGCTGCGGATCCTGCTCCAAGTATCCTACCGAATAACCGGGAGAGAAAACCACATTGCCTTCGTAGTTTTGCTCTACGCCTGCAATAATCTTCAGCAAAGTGGATTTGCCGGCACCATTCATACCTACGATGCCGATTTTTGCGCCATAAAAAAATGAGAGGTAGATGTTGTTGAGGACTTTCTTCTGCGGAGTGAACGACTTGCTCACGCCCACCATTGAGAAAATGATTTTTTTATCGTCTGCCATATTTTTGTAAATTTTGGTGCAAAGATACGAATAAATATCCAATCCTGCAAGAAAATCGCAGATAATTGCATAAAAATCGCTTAGGATTTGCACAAATCAATTTTTTTACGTAATTTTGCACGCTTTTTTAGAAATAATAAAACAAGACAGACAACGAAATGACAGACGACGAAAAATTGATAGACGAACTCCACCTCTCCTCCGTCAGCGAACCCCAAACCGAAACCTATGAGGTGCTTGCGCTTCGTAACCGTGTGATCTTCCCCGATACGTTGATGCCAATTACGTTGGGACGTGAGCGCTCCAAGCAGATGGTGGAAGAGGCTTATGAAAAAGGGAAAAAGATAGTAGTTCTGTGCCAGAAAGATGAAAGCATAGAGACTCCTCAACCGGATGACCTCTACAACATTGGCGTGATAGCTACCATCAGCCATATTATTCCCGAACCCGATAATAAGAAAGTGGTAATCCTTCAGGCGGAAGAACGCGTGGAGGTGGTGAATTACACCTCACTAAGCCCTTATTTGCAAGTCGAAATCAAGTACATTCCGGAGAAGGAAGTATTGGCAAAAAACAAATCCGAATTTTCCTCGATTGTGCGATCGATGCTCAAAACAGCCAAGCAGCTCGCCAAAGAAATGGAGGTCAACGATGTGCCCAGTTTCATCAACAACCCAGGCAGCAACACGCGTGCAGTAAACTTCTGCTGCAGCAGTTTCCAAGGCAATACACAATCGATGCAACGGTTGCTTGAGGAGAACGATATGTTGATGAGAGCCATTTTGATCAACAATATGCTCAACGATTTTTATGCCCAACAACATGTTCAAAAAGAAATCCAAGAAAAAACCAATGAGTTGATCAACAAAGGGCAACGCGATTACTACCTGCAGCAAGAACTTCGCGCCATTCAGAGAGAGCTCGGAACGGATCAATTGGAAGAGAACAATAAGTTGTATTTGAAGGGTTGCAAAAAGAAATGGGATAACGACCATTTCGAGCGTTTTCAAGAAGAATTGAGCAAACTGAAGCGAATGGATGCTCATTCACCCGAATATGCCATTCAGCGCAATTATCTCGACAATCTATTAGCACTGCCATGGGGTGACACCACCAAAGACAACACTTCGCTTACACATGCAGAGAAGGTTCTTAATCGTGATCATTTCGGCATGGAAAAAGTGAAAGAGCGTATCCTCGAATATTTGGCAAGCACCCGCAAAAACGGCATGATTCTCTGTTTGTTTGGCCCTCCCGGTGTAGGCAAGACCTCGCTCGGACGCTCGGTAGCCGAAGCGCTTGGACGCAAGTATGCCCGCATCTCGCTGGGCGGTATGCACGATGAATCAGAGCTTCGCGGACATCGGCGCACCTACATTGGCGCCATGCCCGGACGCATCATCTCCAACTTGAAAAAGGTAGAATCAGACAACCCCGTTTTTGTACTCGATGAAATCGATAAGATGTGTGCTGACTACCATGGCGACCCTACATCGGCTTTGCTTGAGATACTCGACCCGGAGCAAAATAAGACGTTTCACGACAATTATCTCGACTGGGATTACGACCTGAGTAAGGTGCTGTTTATCGCTACCGCCAATTCTATCCAGAGCATTCCTCGTCCACTTCTTGACCGTATGGAACTCATTGAAATGTCGGGTTATTTACAGGAAGAGAAAGAGCAGATTGCCAAGAAACATTTGATTCCCAAGCAGTTGAAGCTCGAGGATTTGAGTAAGAAAGACTTGAAGTTCAGCGCCACAGCACTAACCTGCTTGATTGATGACTACACGCGCGAATCGGGTGTACGAGAATTGGAGCGCCAGATTGCCGCCGTTATTCGCAAAGTGGTAAAGCGCAAAGCTATGGGAACATCCTACCCTACCCTTCTTCAGCCGCAAGATATTCGAGAACTGCTTGGCAAACCTCGTTACAGCCGTGAGCAGTATGAAAACAACGACTATCCAGGCGTTGTAACGGGCTTGGCATGGACGCAGGTGGGCGGAGAAATACTCTTTATTGAGACGGCTGTCAGCACCTCTAAGACCCCTTCTCTGACGCTTACCGGCAATTTGGGCGACGTGATGAAAGAGTCGGCAACGATTGCACTTACCTATATCAGGAGCCATGCGCAAGAATTAGGTATTGACCCTACATATTTCGAAGATAAGCAAGTGCATTTGCACGTACCGGAAGGAGCAGTACCCAAAGATGGTCCTTCTGCAGGTATCACCATGACTACCGCAATGGTCAGCTGCTTTACCGGACGCAAAGTGCGCGCTCGATTGGCCATGACAGGAGAGATGACTCTCCGCGGAAAAGTGATGCCGGTAGGCGGCATCAAAGAGAAAATTTTGGCCGCCAAACGAGCCGGTATTACCGATATCATGCTCTGCTATGAAAACGAGAAAGATATCGCAGAAATACCCGAAATCTACACAAAGGGACTCACTTTCCATTACGTTCACGATATCATGGAGGTAATCCAATTTGCATTGGTATAATTGTATAAAAGGCGACCACAAGGCCGCCTTTTTTATGTATGCATACAAAAAAATGCATTTTATTATGGAAGATACTTGCATATTCCAAAAAAAAATAGTAATTTTGCAGCTCAATTTGTGTGCGCAAGCACGTTATGCGCGTGTGTGCTCACCGCGTAAGCGTTTTTTTATAGGAATTTCTAATAATCAATTACATAAATTCACCAACTAAACATCTTTCAACAATGGAACAAAAGAAAAGAGTTTACCTTTTTGGTAACGGCCAAGCAGAAGGCAATGCGTCGATGCGTGCCGAACTTGGTGGCAAAGGTGCTAACCTCGCCGAGATGAACCATATCGGCGTACCTGTACCTCCCGGTTTCACCATCACGACCGACGTTTGCAACGAGTATTACGAAGTAGGTCAGGAGAAGATTGTAGAACTGCTCCGCGACGATGTACTCGCAGCCGTAAAGCACACCGAGGATTTGATGAATTGCAAGTTCGGCGATCCGAAGAACCCGCTCCTCGTATCCGTACGTTCGGGTGCTCGTGCTTCAATGCCCGGTATGATGGACACCATCCTCAACCTCGGTCTGAACGACGAAGTAGCTGAGGGTATGGTAGCTAAAACCGGCAATCCGCATTTCGTATATGACTCGTATCGCCGCTTCGTACAGATGTACGGCGATGTTGTACTCGGCATGAAGCCGGTAAATAAAACCGACATCGACCCGTTTGAGGCTATCATCGAGGAAGTTAAGGAGATTCGTGGCGTGAAGCTCGATAAGGACTTGAACGTTGACGAATTGAAGTTGCTCGTAGCGCGTTTCAAGACCGCTATTCAGGAGCAGACCGGTCACGCTTTCCCAACCGATCCGCAGGAGCAGCTCTGGGGCGCTATCTGCGCTGTATTCCGCAGCTGGATGAACGAGCGCGCTATCCTCTATCGTAAGATGGAAGGTATTCCTGACGAATGGGGTACTGCCGTTTCTGTTATGGCCATGGTATTCGGTAACATGGGCGAGACTTCTGCTACTGGCGTTTGCTTCTCTCGCGATGCCGGTACGGGCGAGAACCTCTTCAATGGCGAGTACCTGATCAACGCTCAGGGTGAGGACGTAGTAGCTGGTATTCGTACTCCTCAGCAGATCACCAAGATTGGCTCACAGCGTTGGGCTGAGCGTGCTGGTATCTCAGAGGAGGAGCGCGTTGCCAAATATCCTTCTATGGAAGAGGCAATGCCGGAGCTCTACAAAGAACTCGATGCACTTCAGAACAAGCTCGAGAACCACTATCACGATATGCAGGATATGGAGTTCACCGTACAAGAAGGCAAGCTCTGGTTCCTCCAGACTCGTAATGGTAAGCGCACCGGTACCGCTATGGTGAAAATTGCCATGGATCTTGTTCGCGAAGGCCTTATCGACGAGAAGACCGCTATTCTTCGCTGCGAACCGCAGAAGCTTGATGAGTTGCTTCACCCCGTATTCGACAAGGAAGCGCTCAAGAAAGCTAAAGTAATTACCCAAGGTCTGCCCGCTTCTCCAGGTGCTGCTTGTGGTCAGATTGTTTTCCACGCTGACGATGCACAGGAATGGCACGAGAACGGCCATAAGGTAATCATGGTTCGTATTGAGACTTCGCCTGAAGACTTGGCTGGTATGTCGGCTGCTGAAGGTATTCTTACCGCTCGCGGTGGTATGACCTCTCACGCTGCGGTAGTGGCTCGCGGTATGGGTAAATGCTGCGTTTCTGGCGCTGGTGCTATCAACGTAAATTACAAAGAGAAGACGGTTGAGATTGAGGGCGTTGTTTATCACGAAGGTGATTTCATTTCGCTCAACGGTTCTACCGGTCAGGTTTATGCTGGTGAGATTGACACCAAGGCAGCTGAACTCTCTGGCGACTTCAAGGCCCTCATGGACCTCTGCGACAAATACACCAAGATGCAGGTTCGCACCAATGCAGACACCCCGCACGACGCACAAGTGGCACGCAACTTCGGCGCTAAGGGTATTGGTCTGACCCGTACGGAGCACATGTTCTTCGATGATAAGAAGATTATCGCCATGCGCGAAATGATTCTCGCTACCACCTCTGAAGGACGCGAGAAGGCATTGGCTAAGCTCCTCCCCTATCAGAAGGCTGACTTCAAGGGTATCCTCGAAGCTATGGATGGTTGCCCAGTGAATATCCGTCTGCTCGATCCTCCTTTGCATGAGTTCGTACCGCATGATCTCGCTGGTCAGCAAACGATGGCTAAGGAGATGGGTATCTCTATCGAGGAGATTCAGAAGCGCGTTCAGTCGCTTGCTGAAAACAACCCGATGCTCGGTCACCGCGGTTGCCGTCTTGGTATCACCTTCCCCGAGATTACCGCTATGCAGACGCGTGCTATCCTCTCTGCAGCTTGCGAACTGAAGCTCGAAGGCAAGCACCCGATGCCAGAAATCATGGTGCCGCTGATTGGTATCCTCTATGAGCTCAAGCAGCAGAAAGCTATCATTCAGAAGGTTGCTCAGGAAGTGTTTGCAGAGTATGGCACGGAGGTTGAGTTTGAGATTGGTACGATGATTGAGATTCCGCGTGCTGCTCTTACCGCTGACCGCATTGCTACTGAAGCTCAGTACTTCAGCTTCGGTACCAACGACCTCACCCAGATGACCTTCGGCTATTCGCGCGATGATATCGCCAGCTTCTTGCCGGCTTATTTAGAGAAGAAGATCCTCAAGGTGGATCCCTTCCAGGTACTCGACCAGAATGGTGTAGGTACGCTCATTCAGATGGCTGTAGAGAAGGGACGCTCTGTTCGTCCGGGATTGCGTTGCGGTATCTGCGGCGAACATGGTGGCGAACCTTCGTCGGTTAAGTTCTGCGCAAAGGTAGGTATGAACTACGCTTCTTGCTCTCCGTTCCGCGTTCCTATCGCACGTCTGGCTGCTGCTCAGGCTGCTGTTGAGGAATAATCCGTCTCACACAAGCTGCCCGCGGCAATGGCTGCGGGCAGCATTCTTTAAATAGGGTTACTTTTATTGGAACCCTCCATAATTTGGGGTAATATTTTACTCCTAAATGGTACTACTTTTATTTGAAGCACCTTGACTCACGATTATGCTGCAACGATTCAAGCAATTTATTCTTGCACATCGACTTCTTGATAATTCAGATCGCGTATTGGTAGGATTAAGCGGTGGAGCTGATTCCGTTGCCCTCCTATATTTATTGCGCGCGTGCGGGTACGCATGCGAAGCGGCTCATTGCAATTTCCACTTAAGAGGCAACGAATCGATGCGAGATCAGCAGTTTGCGGAGGACTTATGCGCGAAATGGAACATTCCATTACATATTACAGATTTCGCAACATCTAACTACGCAAAAATTAATGGTATTTCCATCGAGATGGCGGCCCGCGAACTGCGATATGAGTGGTTTGAACAGTTGCGCAAAACGCTTGATTGCACGGCCATAGCGGTTGCGCATCATCAGAATGATCAGGCAGAAACACTCCTTCTGAACCTGCAACGCGGTACAGGAATCAGAGGATTAGGCGGCATGAAACCCAAGAATGGGCATATCATCCGACCAATGCTCTGCTTTACCCGAAAAGAGATTGAGACGCTATGCGATGCTCATGCATTGGATTACGTGACAGATAGTACGAATGCAGATACGGCATTCAAGCGCAATGCCATTCGGGCGGTATTGCAGCAAGCCAGCGATGCCGATATTCGTCATTACGCAGAAGCAGCCATGCGTATGCAAGCCTATCAGCAATTGGTGGAAGCACTCCTTTTCGGTACGGAAATCAGCGATGAAGGGCAGCAGGCACTTATGTACGAACTGCTTGCTCCATATGGCTTTAATGCATCGCAGATATCCGATATGTTGATTGCCCTCCCCTCCTCCGGAAAGCGTTTTGAAGCGCCTACGTTTACGGCTACTATTGACCACGGACAACTCACTATCCGAAGCCGTAAGCAGCAAGAAGAGCAGCCTCCTACCCTATTACGGGCTATTCGGCCGAGAATGTCCAAAGAGCATTTTCCTAAAGCAACAGATGATTGGGCTCTCGTGGATGCCGACAAATTGACGGAGCCGCTTACGTTGCGCCATTGGAAAGCAGGCGACACGTTTTATCCCATTACGAATGGACAACGAATAAGCAAGAAACTTCAAGATTTTTTCTGCGATTTGAAACTCTCATTAGCAGAGAAAGATGCAGTTTGGCTACTCTGTTCGGGTGAAGACATTGTATGGGTAATCGGATATCGGCTTGACGACCGCTATAAGGTAACTCCCGATACCAAACGAATTGCAGAACTGCAAATCGAAGCATAAAGACGACCAAAAGTCGTCTTTTTTTTGTTATCTCTTGCACATATGAAAAAAAATGATTAACTTTGCAGCGCAAAGTTGAAACGACATGAAACACTTCGGAATCATAGGCTATCCGCTCCATCACTCTTTTTCAGCACAACTCTTCCAGCAGAAGTTTGCGCTGGAGCATATTGATGCCGAATACAGCATGTATCCGATTGAGCGTATTGATCAGTTTCCTGACCTCACAAAGCGTATATCGTTTAGCGGTATGAACGTAACAATGCCTTATAAACAATCGGTCATTCCGTATTTGGATGCGCTCGATGAGACGGCTCAAGCGGTAAGTGCTGTCAACGTGATTCGATTTGCGCAAGGCCGGAAAATAGGCTATAATACCGATGTGATTGGCTTTATGGATGCCATCCGTCAGCATCTCCTCCCCTCAGATGTTCGTGCGCTTGTACTCGGTACGGGCGGAGCCTCTAAGGCGGTGGTATATGGTTTATCCAGATTGGGTATTGAACCTACATTGGTCAGTAGAGATTCAGCTAAAGGTATTACATATCAGGAGATAACAGATGATATTATGCGGCAGCATAGCATCATCGTAAATGCAACTCCACTCGGCATGACACCCCATCCCGATACGCTTCCGCCTATCCCCTATGAGCAGCTTACACAAGCGCATCTGCTCTTTGATTTAGTGTATAATCCTGAAGAAACGCGTTTCCTCGCAGAAGGTTATAAAAGAGGATGCCGCATCGAGAACGGCATGCAGATGCTCTTTGGGCAAGCACGCGCAGCGTGGGATATTTGGAAAAAAGATTAGCACTTACATTCGTTCTTCTTTTGCTTAGATTTTTTTAGGTTAATCCTTATTATTATGAAGAAAATAACATTGGTTTCGCTGCTTGCAGCACTTGTAATGATGGCCCTTCCCGCTCGCGCTCAAGTGGCCGAAAATGAATCTGGTATCGTGTATTACATGCCTTACACAGAGATTTGCATCGATGTGGAGTATGAGGAAATCACCCTCACCAAAGGACCGTTTTATCAGTACTCGGAGCGCTATTTGGGTACCAAAGATATCATTACTGAGAATGACGTAAAATATCAGATTCGATCAATCAACTTGCGAACGAAAACGTCGGCAGACCGCAGCCGCAGTTATGTATTTAATCCGGGGAAAAAGCATGTTTCGCTGACCAGAGAGGGTTTGCTTTTTGCCATTGGTGACGAATTGCCAAAAGCTGATAAACCCACCGAAAAGAAGAAAGAAAAAGCTGCTAAGATAATGGGCAAGAACTCAGAAATTGAAAATCAATTTGCCGGACTGCTGGAAGAACAGCTGTTGGCTTCGAGCATCAGCAAGATGGCAGAAGGTGTAGCCAAACAGATTTATCACATTCGCGAATCACGCATCAATTGGTTGACGGGCGAAGTGGATCACATGCCTGCCGATGGCAAATCGCTGGAAATGATCTTGAAGCAACTTGATCGTCAAGAAAAGCAATTGACTTCGCTATTTCTCGGTAAAGAAACACGCAAAACCCTCCATAAAACCATCTGCATTGATCCGAAAGAAATGACAGATGAAGTCGTTTTTCGTTTTTCAGAAATACAAGGCATTGTGGATGCCGATGACCTCAGCGGAGAACCATTTTATATGACTGCCGTTGTGACCAAATCAACGTACAATACGGAGGAAACCAAGAAAAAAACTGCGGAATCACCCATTTTTTACAATCTCCCCGGTTCGATATACCTCACCCTTACGGATGGAACGCGTTGCCTTATGGAAAAAACGTTTGCCGTTGGTCAATTCGGCATAAGTGTAGCCCTTCCTGCTGCTACATTCAAAGGGGCTGAAACCATCCTGTTCTGTCCAAAATCAGGCGCACTCTTAAGCGTAGAATAATTCATTATGCATAAAAAACTGATTCATATTGTTGCCTTCTTACTCTGCAGCCTTGCTATCCATTCGCAAGAGCTCCGTTGCACTGTGAGCATCAATCGAGACCAAGTTCCATCTGCCAATCAGCAGACGTTTCAAACGTTGGAACAGGCTATCACAGAGCTGATGAATACTACCAAATGGACCAATCTGACGTTTGCCGAACATGAGCGTATTGACTGTCAACTGATGATTGTTTGCAAATCGGTTTCAGAAACGGGGTTATACACTTGTGAAGCTACTATTCAAGCATCCCGACCGGTCTATAACACCACTTATACTTCACCTCTGCTGAATCTGAAAGACAAGAATTTCAGTTTCACCTGGAACATGGAGCCGCTCAACGTACAGTTGACTACCTATGAGGCCAATTTGCCCTCCATGCTCGCTTATTATGCTTATTTGATTCTCGGTTATGATGCCGATTCGTATCAACGAATGGGCGGTACACCCTATTTTCAGCAATGTGAAAATATCATCACACTCTGCCAAACGGCCTCCATGGAAAGCGTAGAGCAAGTTGGATGGCAAGCATTTGAGCGTAATGCCAACCGCTATTCGCTTTGCAACAATCTGCTCGATGAAGCGTTTGCGCCCATTCGTCAATACTACTACGAATACCATCGCCTTGGACTCGATGAAATGGCGAACAATATCAGCAATGGAAGAGCGCGAATAGCAAGCGGCATGAAAGCGCTAAAGGATGCAGGAAAAGCAAGAATGAAAAACGATATTCTAACGGTTTTTCTTGATTCCAAATCCGACGAAATAGTTCTAATTTTCCAAGGTGGAACGGATCAGGAACAAGACGAGGTATTCAATCTTCTTATGGAATTGGACCCTACCCGATCTGACAATTACGAACGCATCAAACAATAATCCTTATGCTCAAGCATTTATCCATACATCATTATGCCCTCATCTCTGAACTAGAGATAGACTTCTCTGAAGGGTTTAGCGTGATGACGGGCGAAACGGGTGCCGGAAAGTCCATCATCCTTGGGGCTTTATCGCTCTTGATGGGCAGCAGAGCCGATACCAAGTCCATCTCCGAGGGGCAGCAGAAATGCGTGATTGAAGGCTGCTTCTGCATAAGAGGATATGGTTTAGAGCCGTTTTTTGAAAACGAAGGGCTCGACTATGTCGACGAATGCGTCATTCGCAGAGAACTAACCGCCACTGGTAAATCGCGTTCGTTTATCAATGATACTCCCGTTACGCTCCAGCAGTTGAAACCCTTATCAACACGACTGATTGATATCCATTCGCAACACCAAAATCTGTTGTTGTCAGATGACATGTTCTGCCTTGATATCGTAGATTCACTCGCAGATAACGAACAGCAGAAAGCCGCATATTTGCAGACTTTTAGAGCCTATCAAGATAAGCATTCAGCTTTGGAGAAACTGAAGCGTGAGGCTTCTCAGATGCAGCAAAATGCGGATTTTATTGCATATCAGCATGAGCAACTTGAAAGCGCCAATCTCAGAGAAGATGAGCTGGAGGAGCTGGAGCAATTGCAGCAGCGCCTTGCAAATGCTGAGACCATTCAAGAGGGATACGCGATGGCTGTTCATTACCTGAGACCAGATGATGCAACCGAGCAGCAAGGAGCCATCGACCAAATCCGACAAGCATATCAATCTCTAAGTCAGATTTCGGAGTTTTTACCAGAAGGCGAACAATTGATAGAGCGATTGGAATCGGCTGCCATCGAACTGGAAGATATCGTTGACAGTTGCGAGCATCAGCTCAGCAATACAGATGCCAATCCGCAAATGCTTGAAGACATAGAAACGCGAATTTCTGAATTGCATACGCTGTTGCGAAAATTTGGAAAAGAAAGCATCCACGAACTCATCCTTCTCCAAGAATCGTATGCCGAACAGCTGAGCCGAAGCGATTCGTATGATTTTGAGATTCAGCAGCTTGAAGAACAAGCGAAAGCCGCATATGCAGCCATGGAAGCAGCAGCAGATAAGCTAACTGCAAGCCGCAAAAAAGTAGCACCTAAGATGAAGAAATCGCTCGAAGATCGCCTGAAGAAATTAGGTGTATCGCATGCTGCTATTGAACTGCAAATCAACGCGTTAGACACTTACGAAGAGCACGGTAAAGACAATGCTGTTATCCTATTCGCAGCCAATAAAAATCAATCACTCCGCAATGTATCTGAAATTGCCTCAGGAGGTGAGATGGCCCGCTTGATGCTCTCTATCAAGGCCCTCATAGCGGATACCCAAGGACTGCCCACCATCATCTTTGATGAGGTGGATACGGGTGTGAGCGGAGAGGTAGCCAACGAGATGGGAAGTGTAATGCAAGAGATGGCTACAGGAAGGCAGATAATATCAATCACCCACTTGCCTCAAATAGCGGCCAAAGGAAGCCAACATTATAAAGTATACAAACAAGATACCGAACTCCGTACGGAAACGCATATCCGTTGTCTTTCCAGCGAGGAGCGCGTACAAGAAATAGCCATGCTACTATCTGGAGCAGCTATTACTCCTGAGGCCATCTCTGCGGCTAAAGCATTACTCCATTCTGCTTTATGAATGTTCAAATTTTTTCCCCATCTGAGGCACTCCAGCCTTATATTCAACGATATCTTTGCATTCGAGCAGAGGGCAGTACCGACACTATGAAGCCGCCTGCTGACGATAAACATTTTCGTGAAGGACATCATATACAGCAACTCTTCCCGTGCTGGGGCATACTCTCTTTTGTATGCAACTCTCGCGCACGCGTACAAAATAAGGAAATTGACCATGATTGCTTTTTGGTAGGTACTATCACGCAAACCATTGAAGTAGAGACACTTAGCGGTTGGTTTGAAGCACTTGTTGTGGAGTTTCGTCCAGGAGGCATCCGTGCTTTTGCGGATGTAGATATGATGCAGGTTCATGAAACCGTTTTCGGCAGCAACGATGTACACGTAGTGGATTTGCACCCCATCAATGATCAAGTGCAGGCCATAGGGGCTACAGAAGAGGCGTGTAAACTGGTTGACAATTGGCTTTGCAGTTTGATTAATATTAAAGATCCCATCCGAATGAAGGGCATCATAAAAACGACAACAGCTGCTGAAGAACGCCATTGCAAGATTTCGGTAGGCGAGATGAGCGCTATCGCATGCTTGAGCGAGAGGCAATTTAGCCGATCGTTTCGATCGTATGTAGGACTTACCCCTAAAGAGTTTCTACGGATGCTCCGATGGCAAATGACCATCCGACACATGCAGCAGATTGCACGCGATAACCAAATAATCGATTATCAAGAAATTGCATTGCATATGGGTTATTATGACCTGAGCCATATGGCCATGGATTTTCGAGCTATCGGTTGTACTACCCCTGCTAATTTTCGGCAGCTTGGCATTCCCTTGACCGATGATTTTACGGTATTTTTTGGGTAAGAAAACGAAGTTTATTTACCAATACATGTAATTTATACGGATTTTCTGCAAAAAAAGCAGCAAATCCGTAGTTTTTTACCTCTACTTACGTCTAATAGGTAAAACATATTTCACAACACATTCACAAAACAATGAAAAAACTATTACTTTTTACATTTCTTATTTGCTCAGCAGCTGCGATGGCGCAAAGCTCATTCAGCGGCAAAGTAGTAAACGATGCCGCCCAACCTATTCCATTTGCAACCGTACAGTTGCTAAAGACCGACAGCAGTTTGATTACCGGTGCTATCACCGATGAACAAGGTGAATTCACCCTTTCTGCACCCGTAGGAAAAGCCATTCTTCAGATTAGTTATATAGGTTTTACTTCGCGCACGCTAAACCTCCTTCTGCCGCTCCAAGAACCTCTCGGACAGATCATCCTCAAAGAAGAAACAGAGCAGATTAAGGAAGTGGAAGTAAAGGCAAAAAAACAACTCATTGAGCGGAAAATGGATAAGTTGGTACTCAACGTATCCGCTTCGCCTCTCGCTGCCGGATCGAATGGTATCGACCTGATTAAGAAAGCCCCAGGAGTAATGGTTGATAAAGATGGTAATGTGACAGTAAATGGCAAAGGCGTAGAGGTTTATATAGATGGTCGTCCGTCGTATCTGTCGGGCCAACAACTCAAAGCGATGCTCGAAGGTACCGATGGCAATACGATTGAGAAGATTGAGATTATTACCAACCCATCGGCCAAATACGATGCAAGTGGTACTGGAGGCATCATCAATATCAAGACCAAAAAGAACATGATGCAGGGATTAAATGGTACGCTCTCGGCTGCGTATGGAGGTATGTATTTTAAAGAGATAGAAAAATGGCTTCAGCAGGACTATGTAAGCCTTAACATGAATTATCGCACCAAAAAAACCTACACCAATCTGAGTTTTACGCAAGTGTATGCCGATATGAACGTAGGCGTTGATGCTATCACGAGTACCCCCGAACAGACGCGCTGGACGAAAAACGATTATGCTGTTGGTTTTCAGCACTATATGCTAAAACTCGCGCAAGACTTCATGATTGATGACAAAAACACGCTGGGTTTCATTTTTCAAGCACCTGTACTGAAGATAAATCAAGACTGCAACCCATCCGATTATACGGGTTATGTGGTAAACGTTGCCGGTGATACAACCGAACGAGACATGTCGCCTACGATGATGGATCAGTATGCTCCGCAACATACGGTCAACCTCAACTACACCCATGTGTTCTCTGACTCTCTCGAACGCGAACTGACGGTGAATGCGGATTATAACCGCTACAACACACGTACTATCAATAACCAAGACAGCCGCTATCTCTATTTGCGTCCGGGAATGCCTGATAGCACGACTTGGAAAGGGATGGAAATCTTAACGAAGCAAATAGTGAATATCTACTCTGCAAAAGCAGATTTTCAAACGATGTTCTGGAAGACGGGAATGCTGGAGACCGGCGTTAAATATGCGCTGTCCAATACCACAAACAACATGACCACTGACTCGCTATTGAATGGCGTAGTAATCAGCCAAACGCCTTCGGACTTCGATTATAGCGAACATGTAGCGGCTGCATATATCACAGCAGGTAAGCAGTTTGGTCAACATTTCGCAGTTAAACTGGGACTCCGGGGTGAATACACCTACTCTTTCGGCAATTGGATCACTTCTGATTCCATTACGAAAAAAAGTTATTTCGATGTATTTCCTACTGCTTTCTTTAGCTACACCAGTTCTCCCTTGGGAAAACCCGGACAGCCCATCTCTACTTCTATTTCCTATACCAGACGTATTAAAAGGCCCAGTTATTACCAGCTCAACCCTTTCAGAACCTATATCGATGCCCATAACTACCAAATGGGTAATACCGAACTGACTCCGGAATTCAACAACGATGTAGAACTTACGTTTGCTTATTCGCAATATCTATCGCTCACCTTTAATTTCTCCCATACCCAAGACATGATGATGAACAAGTCGTATATTATGCCTAATGGGGATGGCGTGATGCAATGTCTGAATTTCGGTACATGTACTACCCATGGAGGTAACCTCTCCCTCACCGAACTGCCTATTGTTCCGAAGTTTGATGCAGACCACAACCTGCAAGGAGCATGGTTAGCGCTCACAATAAATGCCGGTTATTATAACTTCATCAACCGAGCATATAAAGAGATTGACAACTATGTGAATCGCAGCCACTACTATTCGATGTCAGGTACGCTCAATGCTTATCTGCCCAAAGATTGGGTCATCTCCGTAGATGGATGGTATTCTGCACCTATGACGATAGGTTATAACTATCAGGATGCACAGTTCTTCGCCAATGCAGGCATAAGAAAAATGTTTCCAAAAATTGGATTGATTCTCAACCTCCAACTCCATGATATGCTCCGCACCTCTGCATACAATCAGCGTTCGGAAGGCTTAGGTGAAGGCTATGCAGCATTATTCAATCAAGATATGCGCCAGCAAAAACTGATGCTGTCTGTGACCTATATGTTTGGAAATCAGCAATGGTATAAGCGCCGTAAAGTAGGTAACAGAGATGAAGATAGCCGTCTTGGAGGCGGTGGAGGTGCTGCCAAAATGTAAAACGGCGTCCTCTTGTAATACACGATTACCAACAATACGTAATTTTAGTATAAATAATGCGTATTCAGAAAAAAATGCGGAATTTTAGACAAAAATGTTTAAATATTCCGCATTTTCTTTGTAGTTTCAAAAATTATTCGTACCTTTGTAGCAAAATTCTTCCATACATTTAAAAACGTATTATTTTTATATGGAATCAACCAACAAACACACACTACTAATTGTAGAGGACAATGCAATTAACCGCGAGATGCTTGGTGATATTCTCGAAGCAGATTACGATTTATTTTATGCAGAGAACGGCAAGGTGGGCCTTGATATTTTGAAGAAAGATCCCTCTGCAGTCAGTTTGGTGTTATTAGACCTGCACATGCCCGTGATGGGCGGCTTGGAAATGCTGGATGCCATGAAAGCAGATGCTGCAATGGCGGACATTCCAGTGATTATTGTTACGGCCAACGACAGTTTTTACGACGAAGAAGAATGTCTGGAGCATGGCGCATTGGACTTTATCTCCAAACCCTATGATCCTGCTATCGTTTGCTTGCGCGTGAGCCATTTGATTAGAATCATGCAGCCGGTAAGGGACTTTAGTACGAAAACGAACTTGCTCAAAAACGCCATCGCCCAAATTCGAGTTGCCATCAGCCAACTGAATGCATGTGCTGAAAAACATGCAGATGCAACTACTGCTTGCAACGTAAAGCAGATTTTCAGTTCACTCCATCAAGAACTGGATACAATCGATAAAAATCTGTAATGGTCTTCTCTAAACGATATTTTCTGAGCAATCTTAAGAGAGTGATGCCATTCCTATTATTTACTTCATTTATGGCAGCATACATCGCGATTACTCTAAATCGATAGACGAAGTTATCCATCTTCAATCTTTTTATCGCAACCCATCCATCCGGATGTACTCTTACGCGCTATTAAGCCGTTGAGAATAACGAAATAATAAGAATCTGTAACTATAGTAGTAATTTAAAAAAGCTTACAAACAATTGTAATTAGTAGTATTTCTATGACATTATTAGAATTTTACGCACAAGTGGGTGGCGATTACGTTGAAGCGCAACGCCGACTCATGAAAGAAGAGCGCATCATCAAATATTTGAAATTACTGGCTCAAGATACCACCATGAGCGACTTAAAAGAGGCAGTAGCAACAGGTAACCGAGAAAAGGCTTTTCGTGCAGCCCATACGCTTAAAGGCATAACCGGCAATCTGGCACTCACCCGTTTTGCAGCTGCTGCATCTGCACTCTGCGAGCAACTTCGTCCATTAAAAGAAGATGCTGATCCAGCACTCTTGGCTGCTACTGAAGAAGCTTATAACTGCTTCATGAAGGCGCTCGAAGAGCTATCGTAATAATCGCTTCTGCTATAAGCGCGTTTCTTAGTAACCATCCATTAAAGTACAGGTATATCCAAAAAGTTAGGGCTGTAACTCCAATTGGTT
>CAMGMU010000055.1 GCA_946059305.1 uncultured Bacteroidales bacterium
TTTTGTTACCCACAATAATGAATAGTTTTTCTTAAGTGGGAATTTTTAGAACCCATCTTTAATAACACAACTTATTGGAGGAAGGGAGATAGGGCATAGAGTCCGGGATAAGCTTGGTGCTTATTGTCAGCCGGATTGAATAGCCCACGGTTGAGCCAATTGGTGATTACGATATTATTGGCATTCCATGTATTGCCTCCGCATCCGTTTTCCTCTGGGAACCAATAGAAGAGTCCGTTGACGTAATCGTATTGGTTGAGGGTGCTGATGAGATCAGCGAGGAAAGCCGCTTGTCCCTCGGGGGTAGCGGGCCAACGGTTGCGCGTGTCAAATGAGATGCCTGACGAGGGCCAATAATTGTTGTAATAAGCTGTCTCTACAATCTGTATTGGAGTATTTGGGAAGGCATCGTGAAGAGCTGTAAGGGTAGCCGGTAGATGGGTATCGAGCAATCCATGCCAGAAGGGGTAATAAGAGAGACCGATGATATCAAACGGCACGTTCTGACGCTCCAGATACGTGTAGAAATTCCGGCACATATCCGCTTTTTGTGTGCGCTCTATATGAATGATAATCTTAGCTTTTGGGCACACTTCTCTTACAGCCTCAGCCCCTTTCTTGAGGAGATTCCCGAACCGGGTCCATTGCGCAATCTCTTTGTTGTACTGCTCATCATCATAAGCGTGTACCACATCAGGACTATTCTTATATTCGCCTCTCCAGAGCATGCCATAGCTGATCTCATTACCTATTTGAATGAGGTCGGGTGTGGCGCCTGCTGCTACCATCGTCTGCAGACAATGTTTAGTATAAGCATACACCGAGTCGGGCAACACTTCCTCTGTCACATTTTGCCAACGGGCAGGGATATACTGCTTAACGGGATCAGCCCAGGTGTCAGAGTAATGGAAATCAAGCATAAATGCCATTCCAGCATCTTTGATGCGCTTACCGAGAGCCGTAACATAAGCCAAATCCTGCACCTCACCTTGCTTGGAACCATCGGCATTCGTGATTACCGGATCCACAAACAAACGCACACGGGCACTATTCCACTGGCAGGTGTCGTGAAGATACGTTACGAGGTCTGCAATCTTCTGTCCATCGCGTCCGATATATGGTGTTTGTACTGCCTCATATGACGGCAGAAGCGAGATATCACCACCCACAAACCTACTGATTTCCGGTTCGGGGATTACTGGAACAGTGTCATTACCTCCATCATCCGGTTTGTTCGGTTTGTTGTCTTCATTGGGAGGAGTACAAGCCACTACTGCGGCAGCCATCAGCATGAGCAAAAATAGTTTCTTCATAATATGAGTACGGATTAGAGTAATTTTAAGAGTGCTTCAAGTTCAGCCCTAACGTCAAGGAGATTCTCGCGAGCCTGTACTTTTCTATCGAGCTGATTATCATTGAGTTTTAATCTGTCTGACCATTCTTTAACGGGAATATTCTGGCTTCGGAAATAGATTAGCCTGCGCAAAATCTGAATATCTTTTTCCGAATAAAAACGCGTATGTCCGGCATTCGTACGAGGCTGAAGTTGCTGCACTTCTCGTTCCCAAAAACGCAAAGTCGGGAGCGGCACGTGCAGCAGTTCTGACACTTCCTTGATGGAATAATATACTTTGGTCGTTGGGGCAATCATTATTTGAGGATTTTAAGTTTCTGACCTATTTGAATATTCGTGGAGCGGAGGTTGTTCCATCGCTGCAACTGCTTGACCGAACAGCGGTATCGTTTGGCAATTGCTCCAAGCGTATCGCCTTTCTTCACCTTGTAATACGTAATGCCACCAGCAGAATAGGTATCCGTACTCTTCTGCGCCATCGCAATCATCTGCGCCTGCTTATGAAGTAGCGAATCGGCTTTATATGCAAGGATGCTGTCTTGCAACTCGATATACGCACCCGCGTAATCAATGGGAAGCACGATATTGTAGTCTTTTCCGCCCGGAACGATATCTCTTACGTAAGCCGGATTCAGTTTGCGCAGTTCCGCCATCGGCAAACCGAGAACAGCAGATATCTGCTCCAAATGTTGGCGCTGAGAAGAGTGGAGCGTATCGACTGCCGCACTCATCAGCACTTCGCGATGCTTGAAATGCGTCTGATAGAGCGTATCAGGGCAGATGCCGTGGAAGTCAGAATAATACATAGCATAATTGGCAGCAATGAAGATGGGTACGTAAGCACGTGTTTCTCGCGGGAGCCAAGGATAAATGCTCCAGAAATCCCGCTTCCCACCCGAACGACGAATGGCTTTGTTTACGTTTCCCGGACCGCAATTATACGAAGCGAGCGCCAGATGCCAATCGCCATATAGCTTGTAGAGCGCACGAAGGCAACGGCATGCAGCATCGGTGGATTTGTAGGGGTCCAAACGTTCATCCACAAGCGAATTGACCTCCAATCCATAGTTTCTTCCCGTAGAAGGCATAAACTGCCAGAGTCCTGCTGCACCGGCATGCGAACGTGCCGAAGCATTGAGAGCGGACTCTATGACTGCCAAGTATTTAAGTTCATCCGGGAGATTGTATTCGCAAAGTTTATCTTCGAAGATTGGGAAGTAAAATTCAGCTACCCGAAGCAGAGAGGCCACCTGACGCGGACGACGTTTGACGTACATCTCAATGAACCCGCGCACCACACTATTGTAGGTCATCGGAATAATCGTAGGCAGTTCGCTGAGCCGCTTTTGATAAACAGAATCAGGAGTGAAAATGGTGTCTCGCACCATGGTGCAAGCTGTCGTATCGAGCCAAGAGAGTGCCCATTCGAGCAGTTGGCGGTCCAGCTCTTCCTGCTTGTATAGAACAGGGCCCAGCTGTTGTTCGGCCTCAAGAACAGACGAATCAGCCATAATCAGTTCATCAAGTAGCGCCTCTTCTGCTGCTTCAGCTTCAGCAGCATCGGCCGCATCAGAAAGCGAGTCTTGAGGCTGCACTTCCGGATCAACAGCAGCTTGCGCATAAGCCGGAAGAGAGGCAAACAGCAGGAATATGAATAGAATGACAGATGTGAACTTCATTGGGTATGGTAGTTTCAGAATCGGATGGCGAGATGCAATTCGCCCGTTGTGTGGTTTTGATAATCTTTGTTGATGGCAGGTTCGATACGCATAGATAGATCCGGACTGATATCGAAGTCAAAGAGCTGGGCATCTACATAGGCATCTATGAGGGATAGCGCATATACTGCTACAGTAGCTACTATGCAATAATCTCGATATCTTCGCCATTGCGTCTGCCGCGATTGGAGCGTCTGCTTCCATTGACTGGCTCCTCCTACATAATCAAGAGTGTATCCCTCCGGCAAGATGGCGATATACGATTTAGAGGGATCTTCCGTTACGGTTCCTGCACTGATATCGGTATATATATCTCGGTAAGCGATCTTGTAATCGCTATACCTTCCGCCCGTATAGCTGATGGCGTATGCACAACCGATAAATCCGCCATATACAATGGGCAGTTTCCAGTAACTGCGGTTGTAAATCTGCCCATAACCGGGGATGATTGCGCCCATCCAAACGGCTCGCATCGGGTCAGGTTTACGAAACAAACGGGCGGAATCTTGCTTAGAGAGTGCTACCGTATCCTCCTCAACATGGGTATGCAAAGCGCGTTGCGCTTGAGCATAGCACCCAAGCGCAAGCATGCATATCATCCATATATATCGGCGAATTGGCAAAGCGGTTATAGGATATTGAGCTGACGAAGGATGCGGTCCATTTCTTCGGCAGACTTAAAGGCGATGCTGATTTTTCCTTTGCCCTTATCGTCTGCCATCACTTTTACTTGGGTTCCGAGCACGCTCGTGAGCTGTTTTTGGAGCGCTATAGTCTCCGGTTTGGGCGTTGTTTTTTCGGCCTTTGGCTTCACTTCAGCTTCATTGCTTACGAGTTGCTCCACCTTGCGCACGCTGAGTCCTTCTGCAAGAATGCGCTTATAGATTTCGAGCTGCTGCTCAGCCGACTTGCTGCCTGCAAGAGCACGCGCATGCCCCATGTCAATTTTCTTCTGCTGAATACCCATCTGAATTTCTGCAGGAAGTTTAAGCAGACGCAGGTAATTGGCCACTGTAGCGCGTTTCTTTCCTACTCGTTCAGCCATCTTCTCTTGCGTAAGCTCGTATTCATCCATCAGTCGCTGATAAGCGAGCGCGATTTCAATGGCATCGAGGTCATCGCGCTGGATATTTTCAATGAGCGCCCATTCCATCACCTGCTCATCCTTAGCCGTACGGATATAAGCGGGGATAGTGTTAAGCCCCGCCATTTTAGAAGCGCGGAAACGTCTTTCGCCCGCGATAATCATATAGGTGCCATCCTCGTTTTTGCGAAGAGTGATTGGCGAGATTACACCATGTTCGCGAATCGATTCAGCCAATTCCTCAAGAGCCTCCTCGTCGAAGTTCCTGCGCGGTTGATTGGGGTTGGCAAATATCTGGGAGAGCTCCACCTCAGAGATGGAACTGCTGCCGCTGGTGTGAACGTCAGAGGTATCAATAAGGGCATCAAGGCCGCGACCGAGACCTGTGGTTTTGCGTATCATATCTTCTTATCGTTTGATTACTTCTTTAGCGAGAGCGGCATAGTTTTTGGCGCCCTTGGATGAGGGATCGTAGTCCAAAACGGAAAGGCCATGAGAGGGAGCTTCCGAGAGACGGACATTGCGAGTGATGACCGTATTGAAAACGAGCGAACCGAAATGCTTTTTCACCTCGTCATATACCTGAGTAGAAAGACGCAAGCGGTTGTCAAACATCGTTACGAGGAAGCCTTCAATCTTCAGTTGCGGATTGAGTTTGGACTTAATAATCTTAATCGTATTGAGCAGTTTGGCAATGCCTTCAAGCGCAAAGAACTCGGCTTGAACGGGAATAATCACCGAATCAGAAGCCGTGAGCGCATTTACGGTAATCAAACCGAGAGAAGGGGAGCAGTCTATCAAGATGAAATCATACTGATCGCGCAAATGGGAGAGGATGCGCTTCATCAGCAACTCGCGATCTTCGAGCCCGAGCATTTCAATTTCTGCACCTACCAAATCAATGTGAGAAGGGATGAGGTCGAGGTTATCCACACCCGTGTGGTGGATGGCAAGTTTAGGATCAATGCCACTGACGAGGCATTCGTAAATGGTGGCTTCCAGATTGCGGATATCAATACCCAAACCGGAGGATGCGTTTGCCTGCGGATCGGCATCTACCAAGAGCACCTTCTTGCCTTCTTTTGCCAATGCAGCAGAGAGATTGATAGCTGTTGTGGTCTTACCTACTCCACCTTTCTGATTAGCCAACGAAATAATTTTAGCCATAATGTATAGTTTTTGTGTTTAGTTAGTCTGATTTGTCAGCCTAATAGCAAGTACATATTAAGCATGCAAAATTAGCAATTTTTTCTGAATTGACCAAAAAAAAAGCGAGAAATGCTTGATTTCTCGCTTATTTTTGCGTTTTTTACCTTTTATTTATGTAAGTATAAATAAAAAAAAGCATATTTTCAGCATGAATGAGCTCTCGAAATACCATTACAAGAACATGCTACAGGGCAATTATTGGATGGTATAAGCAATAGGAGCCGCTATCGATTTGGCATTCTTAGCAATAGCCTCAAACCAATCTGCATCGGTAGGATATTTCCACTCAGACCAACCTCCACCGAAGTAGTAGGTATAGGTCTCGCCCATTTCATAATAGGCTTTTCCATAGAGCATCCCATCAGCCGTGGCATGCTCCTTCATGCCCGGGAGCACAACGGCTGCATAATTGCGTCCGGAAGCCAAACCCGCATCCGAAACGGCATTTTCTGCATAAGCCAAATACCCTGTTGATTCGCCTATCTGCATCTGCCCATCTACTCCAATCTCAGGATTGGCAGTAGCCGTATGGAGGAAGATGCCGGCACCAATCTCATCGAACTGCGGGCTGGTGCTATCAGCAGGAGCGAACGTCACTTGCGCACGACAGAGCGGCTGATGGGCATCGCAAGTTACGGTAAACGTTTCCACTACCGGAGCCTGACCATTAGCGAAATAATCGTTGTAGGTTAAGCAGAAGACCACTCTGAGCGGCCCCTCATCAATCACTTGCCAACTATCGTAATGATTACCAATCTGCGGAAGACCATTCATTACTGGGAAAACACCACCGCAACCGGCCGTATGACCCACTTTGTAGCAATCAAGTCCCTTACCATAATCCACGTGATAGGGCAAGCCCAGCGTGTGCTCGCGATAGTAGAACGTATCTACAATCAGGAGGTCTGTTTTCTTGAGCCAGAGGTCAATGCCATTGCTGGGGTTCTCCGGTGCTAAGGCAGGACCATACATACGATAGGCGGCAATATCGTTTTCCCACGCGAAATCGTCTTTTCTCTCCGGTACAAAACGTGCACTCACATGGGTGCTCGTTTTCAGCGGAGTAGATTTGCGGAATGTATACGCCACTTCAGACTGAGGCTGAAGAGTAGCCTGAAACACGATACTCTGCACCTCTGGTTGACCATAATGCATCACTTGATAAGGAATCAGATTACCTGCTTCGTCATACAAGCCGAGCGTTTCAAAATCCGCATCGGCCGTCAGTCCGAGCGCCTTTGCACAAACCTCAACCATCTCTCCCTCGCGGACATCGTCTGTAGGATTAGAGAGTTGAATGGTCTTGACCACATCGCTCGAACATGCAATCAGCAGCAAAGCGCTGCTGATCAGAAAAAACAGTTTCTTCATATATCTATGAATTACTCAGGCTGCTTGCCGATATAAGCGAGAATACCACCATCTACATAAAGGATATGTCCGTTGACTGCATCGGAAGCATGCGATGCCAAGAATACAGCCGGTCCACCGAGCTCTTCGGGCTCAAGCCAACGTCCAGCAGGCGTCTTTGCACAGATGAACGAATCAAACGGATGGCGGCTGCCGTCAGCTTGACGCTCGCGCAGAGGAGCCGTTTGAGGAGTAGCGATATAACCCGGACCAATGCCGTTGCACTGGATGTTGTATTGGCCATACTCCGAGCAGATATTGCGGGTGAGCATCTTCAAACCACCCTTAGCTGCTGCATACGCACTTACGGTCTCGCGACCAAGCTCTGACATCATCGAGCAGATATTTATGATCTTACCTTCTTTACGCTCCATCATCTCCGGAAGAACAGCTGCACTTACGATATAAGGAGCCACCAAATCTACATCGATAACGGCCTGAAACTCTGAGCGCTTCATCTCGTGCATAGGAATACGCTTGATGATACCGGCATTGTTTACGAGGATATCAATAGCACCTACTTCTTCGTGGATTTTCTTTACGCACTCTGCCACTGCCACTTCGTCAGTCACATTGCATACATAGCCGTGAACGTTGGTAATACCTGCATCAGCATAGTTCTTGAGGCCGCGAGCAAGCGCTTCCTCGTTGATATCGTTGAAGATAATGTTTTTGATGCCTGCTGCTACGAAGGCCTTGGCAATGTTAAAACCGATACCGTAAGAAGCGCCCGTAATCCATGCGTTCTTACCCTCAAGGGAAAACATGTTTGTCATAATAATATGTAATAAATTGGTTAATTTCTAATGGATAATTGCCCGTAATGGGATAAAGGTGGGTTCTAATAATGCCCATATTACGCTCCCTCTTCTACTTCCAATTTTTCCTCGAAAATAAATCCAAAATCAAGCAAAGCGAATTTGCGAACCCACCTAACATTTATTTCAAGTCAGTAATAAGACTGAAGTCCTGATCACCATAATCGAGGTTCTCACCAGCCATACCCCAAATAAAGGTGTAGTTATGGGTAGCAGCAGCCGAGTGGATAGACCATTCGGGAGAAAGCACAGCTTGATTGCCCTTCATCCAAATATGACGCGTTTCATCTACCTCACCCATAAAATGGCAGATAGCCTGATTCTCAGGAAGGTCGAAATAGAAGTATGCCTCCATTCGGCGGCTATGCACGTGAGCGGGCATGGTATTCCACACCGAGCCTGGAGCAAGTTCGGTCATACCCATCTGCAATTGGCAGGTAGGCAATACCTGATTCACTACCATCTTATTGATATTGCGCTCGTTGGACATTTCCAAACTACCCATGTGGGCTACCACGGCATCGGCTTTCGTGATTTTCTTATCCGGATAAGCGGTATGAGCCGTTGCGGAATTGAAGTAGAAGAGTGCCGGATGAGCCGCATCTTTAGACTCAAAGACAACCTGACGGTCGCCCCTGCCAAGATAGAGAGCCTCCTTAAAATCGAGTTCATATACCTGGTCGTCAACGCGCACGATACCTGCACCGCCTACGTTGAAGATACCCAACTCTCTGCGAGTAAGGAAGAATGGAGCTTTGAGCGGATCGATAGCTTCCAGAGGGAGAGCCTCATTGACCGGCATTGCGCCACCTACAATCATGCGATCGTACATAGAATAAACCATGTTGACTTCATCTGCAGCAAACACTTTTTCAATCAAAAAATCCTTGCGCAAACGAGTCGTGTCGTAAGATTTGGCATCCTGAGGATTGGATGCATAACGAAGTTCGTAGTTTGTTTTCATGTTGATGTGATTTAATATCTTTTTTGTACGTTATTTATTTCGTTTGAACTCCCATAAGTACGCAAACGTAAGAGAGAGATTCATGTGGCTGGCAGCCGAGAAATAGTCCATCTGTGTAGAGCGGAAGAAGGAGCCGAGGGAGTAGTTAAAACGGGCTTCAAGCTGATACGTTCCGGCCAAACGACTGCGGTAATACACCCCTAATCCTCCGGCCAATCCCCAATCAAAGGGTTTCTCTGTTTGGGCATATTGGTGCACTTCCTTGCTGCTGAGAGCATCCGTCCAAGCGTTGGGGACAGATGAGGGCGTGAGTTCTTTCTCATGAAGGAGGTACCCCACTTGCGGACCTAAGTTAATGAAGCCTCTGAATCGGCGGCCGAAACTCAAGTGGCAGAGCAGCGGAATCTCTATGTAATCCATCTGCCGACTATAACCCGTTTGGCTTTCGCGCCAACCTCGCTGCATATAATTGAGCTCTACTTGAATGCCGCACACTTTATGTTCGGCATAGCGAAACACCAACCCAGCTGTAGGGCCGAGATAGCACTTGAGCGGCTGCTGCGCCACACCCGGACTGAAATTCACCATAGATGCCATATACCCACCTTGTGCACCAAAGGAAATCTCCGGCCGGAGCAACCGTTTCTGAGCGAATGCTGAGACAGTGCAGAAAATGAGTAATATGATAATCGAGCGGTATTTCATTATTTCCAAACGAGCTTGATGCACTGGTTTTCGAGGCCGCCATCTTCGGATACCTTTTCATAATGGATATCCGACTGCAAACCATGATATTCTTCAGCAAACACCTTCTGCTTATCCTGATCGGAGATAGCTTGCTGACTCAGCAGAAGATGACGAATAGTGGCTTTCGTAAGATCGTATCCGAGCAGGTCATAACGCGGATGCAAACTGGAGAGCGCATGCCCGAAATACTGCTGATAGAGCGCTTCGTAAGATGCCAATAGATCGGCATTAGGCTCGTGGAAAATGCTCACGTACACCATCTCTATCGGACATTTCTCCTGCTGCCAGGAGTAGCGACCAAAGAGCGCCAACGAATGGCCTTTCTTCTGATTGGCCACCTGATTCAGAACCGGGCTGACAGACGAATATTTGTCAGTATTAAACACCAAAATATTCATCTTATCTTGACTCAAAACACTCGTGAGTGAGTCGCTGATAATCGTTTGCAACGAAATGTCTGCTGTGGCGAATCCGGCTGCCAACACTTTTTCTCGGAGCATACTTACAAAAGCAGATACATCGCTCGCTTGCGGGTCAACAAACACCAGTTGCAGACTGTCTTTCTGAGCAGCAAGCAAACGAACAGCCGCTTCTGCTTCTTGCTGAGCATTGGGATTAAACTGCACCAGATAAGGATTATGCTCCAGTCCACTCACTTTGTTGGTAAACGGAATGATACATGGAATGCGGTTATGCTTTGCAAATAAAGCAGCATGACTCACTTGAGCCGGATATGCCGGACCTATGATAGCATCCATATTCTGCATCTCACCTCTCTTGAGCACCTGCTGAATGACACTGTCGGATTTTTGCACATCATACGTAAAAATCTCAAAACGTTGCCCACATGCTTGTGCTTCATAGATAGCCAACAATGCGCCCTCATAGAAATCAATGAATCGATCCATCTGCCCATCTCGCCTGGAGGCATTCGTTTGCAACGGAAGCAAATACGCTAACCGTAGCGGCAGAGCGGATACCATTGACGAATCCAAAGAAAGCACGGGGATGCGTACATCTGCACTATCTGACTGCGCTACAGCAAGCGAGTCAGTCTGTAATTCAGGTGCAGGCAGGGCAATCGCCTCTTCTTGAGGAGCCTCCTCTGCAGTTGTAGGAGTCTCTGCTTGCGGTTGAGGAACAGGCAGGGCGGAACTTGCTTCTGCTTGCGGCTGAGGAACAGGCAGGGCGGGACTTTCTTCTGCTTGCGGCTGAGGAGACGCGGCTTGCGATGCGCGAAGAGGAATCAGCAAGGTAGCACCAATGGGCATATTCTTGCTCACTACCGGATTGGCGGCTTGCAGCTCAGCCACACTCACACCATATCGCTTACTAATGGCGTAAAGCGTCTCTTTAGGCGCAATCACGTGCTTCACGTAACTGCTGTCGGCTGATTGCGGTGCGTCTTTTACAGGAATAAGTATCACCTGCCCGAACTTCAGTCCTTCTTTCTGCAGTTTGGGATTGAGGGTAACAAGTTCCTCCTGGCTGACGTTGAAGTTTTTACTGATACGATAGAGCCCTTCTGATTTCTGCACGGTGTAGCGGTAAACCACCACCCCATCTACTGTATCTTTGGGCCAACTCTCTGTTTGAGCAAAGAGGCTGGTCGCACAGATTACAGCTGCCAAAAGGCCTATAAATTTCATTTTCATCATGTCGATTATTTACCCAATTCCAATGCTGCAAACATCAGCGGCCCCACACCCTTAGGGTCGTTGCTGCCAATGCGCTCATTGATATAATACTCATAGGTGCCAGAGCGGTAGGGCTTACCTCCAAGACCGGCTACCGAACAGCAATCTACGAGATCCCAATAGCCTTTTTCGTCCTTCTTGAGTTTTTCGCTGACGATACCATCAAAGATGCGTTCTGCCTCCAGGAAATATTTCTTGGGCAGGTAGCCTCGATTGGCTGCTTTCGCAAACACATAGCAGAACATGGCACTACAGGTTGTCTCCTGATAATTACCTTTTTCGCCCGGCTTGTCGAGCACCTGATACCAGAGATGCGTTTTAGGATCTTGATACTTCTGAATGTTCTTAGCCGAACGCTTAAGCATAGCGAGGATTTTCTTGTATCCGGGATGGTCTTTAGGCATGTAGTCAAGCACGTCCACCATCGCCATCAAGTACCAACCCATGGCGCGTCCCCAAAAATTTGGGCTGCAGCCTGTCTCCTTGTTGGCCCACTGCTGTTCGCGACTCTCGTCCCAACCATGGTAGTTGAGGCCGGTCTTGGGGTCGTAAGTATGACGATCCACTACCTCAAACTGCAGCAAGATATCATCAAAACCAAAACGAACCGTACCCTGATAGTCTCCCACGCGCACTTCTTCAGGTTTAAGCTCATGCTCTGAAGCATAACGTGCATAGAAAGGCTCACCCATATAGATACCATCCAACCACATCTGATGCGTGTAGATTTTCTTATGCCAGAAGCCGCCTTCCGTCACGCGCGGTTGACCTATTAACTGCGAGAACAAGCGGTCAATAGCTTTCTGATAACGCTCTTCCGAGTGGATATCGTTCATCGTATATAGAAACGTGCCGCCATTCACGCGATCAATATTATAATCGGCCATTTTATACGTGCGGATATTGCCCTCTTTGTCAATAAAATAATCGGCAAACTCCTGCACGTAATCCAAATATTTAGTGGTGCCGGTACGTTGATATGCCTGAAGCATGGCTTTGGCCATGAGTCCTTGCGTATAGTCCCACTTAGGCTGCTTTACGCCATCCGCCATCCAGAGTAGCGGATCATGCTGCATCTGCGAATCGGCCAATCGTACGACCCAATCGTTGTAATACTGAACTGGATGCATCCTCTTGGCGCCCATCATTGACGTAGAAAAGAGCAGGATGCTGAGGAGTGATAATACAATTTTTTTCATACTATTTAGCATAACGTTTTTTCCGAATGAATAAGAAGATTGCACCAGTCAATGCCAAAATCAGCAGCGGCAGAACAACCGTAAGGATCTGCATTTGCGTGCGCATTTTGAGAGCCCGCTTTTCGTTGATAAGCCGGAGCGTCACTTCCTTGTTGCGCAACCCAATGAGGTTCTCGTCGTCAGTAAGGTAGAGGAGCGCGTTTACGATGAAATCTTTATTGGCAAACTGCATGCCGGTGTATCGGTCATAGCCGAGAGGAAGGGGTTGTCCTTTCTGCACCTCGGCCCGCATCACCGAACCGGATGCAATCACGACCATCTTCGTAGGCTCTGACGCCTTCTTGAGAGGCATCGAGAGGCTGACGCCCTCAGGTGCCATTCGGTGGGCATAAAGCGAATTAAAACAACCCTCCACCGAAGCCGCCACCGGGATAAACTGATGCACGAAAACTGCCGGATCGAGCGTTATCAACGACAGATCCACTTCCGCAGGAGCCACAATAGCGCGCGAAGCGTTGCTCGTTGCGAGCAGTACGTTTTTCTCCAATCCATCGTCTTCTCCTACCAGTTCGAGCCCCGAGCAGAAAGTGCTGCTCACTTGCATCAGGTTGCGCGTGATGGGTGACACTTGGGAGGTGAGCAAGAGGGGCGCGTAATACCACGGCATCGGTTGGAAATTCGGCTGTTGTGGGTCTTGACTTACATCTACAGGAATGGGCATACATTGACAATCTTGCAGCAAGGTAGGACTCACCCTCACGCCCCAGCGAAAAAGCATATCCTGCAAGTTGACGTCTTGTGCTATCACGGGCGTGAACCCTTCTGAAGACAGGATATCTTCAGAAAAACGAACCCCATCAACGGCTATCAATAACCGCCCACCATGCATCACGTATTGGTCAATCTGATACTTCTCTGCATCCGTAAAGGGCTGATGCGGGTCAGCTATCACGAGTGCCTTATAGGGCAGAAGGTCGTCGATTCGTCCGGTCAAACGACCGCGGTCAACCTGAAAATATTTGGCAAGTTCGGTGCACAAATCATAGGTTTGAAGTTCATTGAGCTCACCATGCCCTTCTAAAAAGGCAATCTTTTGCACCACCTCGCGCTTAAGGCTGCTGATACCTTCTGCAAACGCAAACTCCAGCTGTTCAATCGAGAGATTGATGTTTTCTTCGCCTGAGAGCCCCCGGTTGTTTCTGAGGAGTGGTACAATCGTAGAGCGCCCTTTGTAACGCAGATAAGCATACGGGAATAAAGCCGTCTGAACGGTTTGTCCACTGCGTTGCTTCTCGTGGATGATGGTGGGTTGGAGCTCACCTACCACCCCATTCTCGTCAGACGAAGGGGCCGCTGTGGTGCAACGAATAGTGGCAAACACTTCCATCTCCTGAAGGAGCTCTGAACTGGCATTCTTCAATCGGAGAAACGAAGCGTTCATCTCCCCATCAAGCAGCAAACGCACTTCTAAGGGCTCGTCAAGACTGCGGAGCAACGTTTTCGTAGAGCGGCTCAGCGAATACCTACCGTCGTCAGTAAGATCCCACCGAAAAAAACAAAAAGCAGCTGCTACATTGGCCACAACCAATGCGATAAGGAGCAATATGTAGGTTCTGCTTTTCATTTCTGAGGCCACGTAAGCCCTTTATTTCTTCAGCGATTCAAACACTTCGCGGTTGATTACAACCTCATGCTTCTGCCTGAGTTCTTCTATCCATGCTTTCTCGAGGAAATCCTGATAGTCTGCGGTTACTTTGCCGCGCTCATCCATATACTCCTCGGGGTTCTTAATTTTCTTACCTACGATAAACACATTCGGAAACTCTTCAGGGGCGGTCCAATCACCCATTTTCCATACGAGTTTATCCAAAACGGCATTCTGTCCTTTCTTCCAAAGACCTTTTTCAGAACGTACATACACCACACTGTCAACATTCATGCGATGGTCGATATAGCTCTGAATAGAGTCCGGATGAGCAGCCTTAATTAGACGCTTCACGGTCTTCTCTGTATTGGCATCTTTGCAATAGAAGACAACCCCTTTCCAGCGGGGCTCAGTCCACGTATATTGCTTCTTATTGGCAGCAAAGAACGCCTCTATGCCGGCCGTATCGAGCGATGCTTTGTCCCATACCTCTTTGAGAGAAACGTCAAAAAGAAGGATGCCATCGTGGTATTCCTGCACGAGATGCCTCAGCTCAGGGTACTTGTTTTCGAGGTTCTGCTCCTCCATCGCGAGCACGGCTTCGCGCGATGCATTGGCTGGCATGTTATATTCCTTGCGGAGCTTCTCCACCCACTGCTCTTCCACTTCCTTATGCCGCTCATCGCGAGCCACCTGCTTCTTGATTTGGTCATATAAGCTGTCGAGCGGGAGCAAGTCACGGCTGCCATGCTTGAGGATGAAATGCCATCCGAAACGGGTAGCAAACACCTCCGACATCTCGCCATCCTTGAGGGCAAAAGCGATATCTTCAAACGGCTGCACCATGCGTCCTCTCGAGAACCAACCCAAGTCACCACCCCTTACGGCACTGCCCTTATCTTCAGAATAGTTGCGCGCCAATTCGGCAAAATCCTCTCCGCTCTTTGCCAACTGCCATACGCCCATCAGTTCGGCCTTGCGAGGGATAGAGATAGAGTCAATGCTCGTGTTGCACATCTTCATAATATGGCTCGCGTGCACCTCTTTGTAAGGACGCTCTTCCTCTACCAGCAAGATATGAAAACCGAATTGCGTACGGATCACCGCACTCACCTCGCCTACAGGCGTCTCGTAAGCGGCTTTCTCAAATGGCCATACGAAACGGAAAGGAACGAGCCAGCCCACTTCTCCGCGATTCTCCTTGACGGTCGGGTCTTCTGACACCTCATACGCCACGTCCTTGAAGTTTTCCGCGGGATGCTGCACCATCTGCGTTTTCTTGCCTTTCTTCACCGCTTCCAACTTGCCGGTCGTCACGCGCTCACGGGCATCGTTGATTCTTGCAAGTGCCTGAGCAGTGGTGGCAGAATCGGCATCAGGCTGACACGCGATGCAGATATGCGCCACTCGGCGTTGCAAACGAAAATGTTCGTAACTCAAGCGCACCATCTGGTCTTCGAGCTCGGGGTCTTGCATATATTTCGGAAGCGCCTGCTTGCGGTAAGAGGCAAACTCTTTCTTAAACGATTCAGTGGTGTCGTAACCGAGCGCTTCGGCCTCCTTCACTTTCAGTTTGAAATTTACAAACAAATCCAGATATTCGTCCATCGACTTCTTGTCAACCGACGTCTCTTGGTTGTTTTTTTCGTAAATGTACATAAACTCCGAAGCCATCACGGGGTCACCATCGATAGTCATCAGCACCTGATCTTGAGCAAAACCACAAAACGCAGCGCTCAACAGGGCTATCACAGAAAAAACATATCTCTTCATTTCATGAAAAATTAGCAATTTGGTGCAAAGTTACGAATAAATTTGCATAATACCAAATTTTTTAGTAATTTTGCCCCCGATTCGTCAAAAATTCTACAAAATCATTCATATTTTACACCTTTCTTATGATTTCAGACCTTCAAATTCAGCAACTCACCTCCCTCCTTCAAGGCAAGACAAATATCCTAATCTTCACGCATGTGGCTCCCGATGGCGATGCTATGGGCTCAGCGCTCGGTTTGCAGCATTGGCTCAACCATAATATGGAGGGAATAGCAGAAGTCAACGTGGTCGTTCCCACCCCCTTCCCGCCATTCCTCGCTTGGATGCCGGGGGCCGATAAGGTGCTCATCAATACGCTGCATGAAGCTGAAATCCAAGCGGCTGCTTCGCGTGCAGATTTGGCATTCTGTTTGGACTTTGGTGAGCCCAAACGGGTAGATGCATTAGAAGGCACGCTCTCCGCCCTCACTTGCCATAAAATTGTGATTGACCACCACACGTCGCCTGACGAACAGATGGCCGACCTCGTTATCTCCTATCCGGCTGCTCCTGCTACTTGTTTTCTTATGCTCGACCTCTTCAATAAGTTGCCCATTCCCGGAGCACAAATCCCCTACGAAACGGCTGTGGCAATCTATACCGGACTCATGACCGACACCGGTAATTTTGCATTCAACTCCAATAACCCCGAGCTCTACGAAATGATTGCGCAACTCTTGCGCGCGGGTATAAATAAGGATGAGATTTTCGACAATGTCTTCAATCAGTATAGTGTTGACAGACTTCGTTTTATGGGCTATTGCCTGTATCACAAAATGCGCATTTTCCCCAAGTACCACACGGCTCTGATAGCCTTATCGTCAGACGAACTCAGGCGATTTAATTTTCAGTCAGGCGATGCCGAAGGAATCGTGAATATGCCATTGCAGATTGGTGCAATCAAGTATTCTGTTTTCATTCGGGAGGATGTGGATAAGATTAAGATGTCTTTCCGTTCGCAGGGTAACCGTCCGGTGAACGAGTTCGCCCGCGAGGTGTTTAATGGTGGAGGTCACGTCAATGCAGCCGGTGGTGAGTCGCATCTCTCCCTTGCGGCTACAGTCAAGCTCTTTGAAGACAACTACCAGCATTTCTTCAAACGCGACTGACGTTTGTCTGTTTTTTACTTTGCATAATGCAGAAAAAGCAGTAATTTTGCAGCCTTTTTTATTCAATCGCTTTTAGAGCGACAACCCACCTTTACATTATGGAATCAAGACAATCATCTATTTATCGCATTACGATTTTGGGCAGTATCGTGAATCTGCTGCTCGTAGGTTTGAAGTTTATCGCAGGCGTCTTGGGCGCTTCGGCCGCCATGATTGCCGATGCCGTTCATTCGCTCTCAGACTTACTCACCGATTTCATTGTGCTGATTTTCGTGAAGATCAGCGGCAAACCAGCCGATGAAGACCATCCGTATGGGCATGGTAAGTATGAAACCTTAGCCACTACCATCATCGGTATGGCGCTTCTTGTAGCGGGAGCAATGCTGATGGCGCAAGGAGTGGAGAAGATTATCGCGATTTTTCAGGGACAACAAATAGTGGTGCCCGGTACGATTGCCCTTTGGGCTGCCCTCATCAGTATCGCATTAAAAGAACTTATATATCAGCTGACTATCCGTGTGGCAAAACGCGTCAAATCCGAAGCTGTAGCTGCTAACGCATGGCATCATCGCACGGATGCACTCTCTTCTATCGGCACGGCTATCGGTATTGGGGGCGCTATACTATTGGGCGACAAATGGGCGGTGCTTGACCCTATTGCGGCTTGCGTGGTAAGCATCTTCATCATCTTGGCGGCCGCTCGGTTGCTTAGAGATGCTGTAGGCGAACTCACGGAGCATCGCCTGCCCGAAGAGGTGGAGCAGAAGATTCGAGATATTGTAAGCGAAGATGCCGACCTGCAGCAGTTGCATCATCTGCGTACGCGCCAAGTGGGAAACGTATATTCCATTAATATGCACCTGCGCATGCCGGGCGACACATCCCTCAACAACGCCCATTACCACAGCTGGAAACTCGAGCAGCGCTTAAGGGCAGCTTTCGGAGAAAACACCATCATCAATATCCATATCGAGCCCTTCAAAGTAAATGGCAAATACATCCACGACTAACCCAACACCTTAAAGGTATCATTCTTTTAGCAGTGCAGCATATACCTTCATTGGAGTGTCTTTTCCTAAAAAAAGTAGACAGGTTCACCCTTACTCTAAAATGTGTGAACTTTGTGAACTTTGTGAACTTTTGTGAAAAAATCCCACCGCTTTCTCGATGGAATTTTCTTTTTCAGCTCAGCAGAATTTATTCGTTGCCTTCGACTTCTGAAACGCCCGAAGGGTAATTGGAACAGCCGCAGGCTTCTGGAACGCGCGAAGCGCTTTGGAACGCCCGCAGGGCTCATTGCGGCTACTCACGTACGTGTGTGCGATGGTAACGCGATGAACGTGCGATGAGCGTGCGGTGATTTTGAATTGCGAGTGCAAAGGTAGTACAAAATTTTGAATAATTTGAGGGTAAAATGCACGAAATCCGAAAAAAATGCAATAAACGTTGAAAAAAATCAACGGAGTTGCATATTAACAAATATTTCTTATTGTGTTTTATGTCAATTGTTCACAAAGTTCACAAAGTTCACACATTTTTGAGTCTCAGGCGTGTGTGCGCATATAGTATAATATAATACTCCCCCCTTACGATACATCCCCCCAAATTTATCTTTTAAACACATGGAAAAATGGCATATAAAATACCGAAAATTTGGTAGTAAAGTGGTCAAAAGTAGGGAGTAATGGCTGAAAAAGCAGGGGTAGCGCATCCATACTGAATAATCTGTGAACTTTGTGAACTTTGTGAACAAATGCCGTCTATTTTCTTAGGAAAGTGTCTATGTTTTCAGGAAAAGTTGCGATAAAGAAACAGTGCGAAGTATAAGCCGCCAGAAAACCTAATTGAAGCCATCGCCAACGCAGCATTTGAGCGAGGCAGCCAAAGCGGGCAATCGGACGGAGATAATATCTCCTGCCAATGAACAATACGAGAATCGCAGCAGACTGCTGCGATATCAAATATAAGCAATAGCCGCTGCAATGCAGCAAAAGCAGCGAGCAGATATAGGAATACTGGCGGCAGCATAGAATACAGCGAAAGCAGCAAAGCGGAATACAAGCGGAATACAAGCGGAATACAAGCGGCAGCAGCTGATTCTGCTGCCTATCCGGAGCGCGAGCTC
>CAMGMU010000056.1 GCA_946059305.1 uncultured Bacteroidales bacterium
CCCAAGACTCAAGAGTTGTATAGTAAATGGCATATGTATTGGATTAAAGGGTTTAATAATCATGGAATTAAAGCTGATCAACCTGCATTAGCTAAAGCAAACATAGATTGCAACCATATCATTAGTAATTTTGGTAATGAATATAATAACGTACTATACACACAAAATATTACGCTCCGAAATTCATTTATCTTGCATATTTGTTCTTTTAACAATTCTTGTTTACTATTTTCTAATCGTGTACTAAAGATTATTAATAGTATTGGCCTTGCTAAATGGATAAAAGAATATATAATCAATATTCATCATACTTATTTACCATTTGATTCACAATTAAAATACTCTACTTCTATAGAACGATTAGATTGGCTACGAGAAGTATCTTCATTTGCAAAGACATACCATAATTGTGTTGATAAAAATTTTAATGATTGGCATTTTAACACTAGATTATCCAATATTGTCAAATGGTTATTATGCAAAAACTTTTATAAATCAGCAATCATGGTCTGGATGATTTCCAGATTGTACACAATTTCCAATAAGAAAATAAAACAAAACATTTGTAGTAATGAACTATGAACATTGTCCAAAAAATATTTACTTTGCTTTTCTCTCCAATCCGAGTATTTGTATTTCATCAAGTTAGTGAACAATTTGATGAAGAATCGATGTGGGCGTGTGATTGGACAGAGATTAATCAGTTTAAAGAGTATATTCGGCTCTTGCAAAATGAATATACATTTATTTCTTTAAATGAAGCTTACTGCCATTTGCAGAACGACTGGTCATGCACAAACAAATTTGCGGTATTAACAGCTGATGATGGATGGGGAAGCATTCTAAATGTATTGCCTTGGCTATGCGAACAGCAGATACCAATAACGTTATTCCTGAATCCAAGGTATCTTGATGGAATTCACAAGCAAGAAAGAGAAACAGAAAAACTTTTATCGCAGAACGACATTCGTAGTATTCTTGAAAGTTACCCCAATGTTTCTATAGCTTCCCACGGATGGAATCATAAGAGGTGTAAGGAAATGAGTGACGAAGAATTTGAAGAAAATGTGATTCGTTCTAATGATGCGCTATCAAGTTTTAAGCGATTTATTCCTTTTTATGCTTTTACTTTCGGGAAATATAATGATAGTCAGTTAGAGATTCTTCAGAAGCATCACTTGATTCCCGTATTAGTAGATGGGATGAAGAATCATAAAGGAACTAAGGTTATTCATCGTGAATGTATTGATGGTAAGAAATAATCCATGTCTATTCGTTTATCGTACATATTGCCAGTCTATAATGTAGAAACGTTCCTTCCGCAATGTTTAGACAGTATCTTTTCGCAAGGATTGCAAGAAGATGAATACGAAGTCATTTGCGTGAACGATTGTTCGTCTGATGGGTCGAATAAGATATTAGAGCAGTATCAATCTTTGCACTCTAATATGCATATTCTTTCTTTTACGAAAAATAGAGGCCTTTCTGCAGCAAGAAATGCAGGTGTGCGTATTGCACAAGGTGAGTATATTTGGTTTGTTGATTCTGACGATTTCATTGGTGAGGGGGTTGCAAAACAACTCCTCCAGAGAGCAGAAGCAGATGAATTAGAAGTATTACTCTTCAACTATTGCGATTATACGGATGAGCAAGGTATTGTGAATGAGCCACACACATTTGCTAATCATTCTATTCAAACAGGAATAGACTTCGTAAATGAGGTGTTTGGTGATGCCTTCGTCTATCATTTGGGATATGTATGGCGATTTATTTTAAGAAGAGAATATCTTACAGAAATAGGCCTGAGCTTTCCCGAGGGGCAACATTGGGAGGATACCGTTTATTTTCCAAAAGCTATATTGAGTGCAAAGCGAGTGGCTTCTGCTGATATCTTGGGCTATTATTATCGGAAAAACCCAACCTCCATATCGGGAGGGAAGGGGCAAACATGGTCAATAAAGAAAATTTACGACTATACCATTAAGGTTGGTATAGAAATGTGGAGGTATTCGGAAGAGATAAAGCCAATAAGTCCGCGTTGGGCAAAAAGGCTTAGAGTTTTTGCTATTAAACGTTTTAAATCATTTCCCATTAAACTATGGCAACGAATCAAAAAATAAACACTCCGAAGGTCGCAATCATAGTGCCCATATATAATCCGGGCATACCTGCTTTGAGCAGAGCTCTTCAATCACTTTGTGCGCAAACATTACGGGAGATTGAAATCATCTGTGTGTTGGATTGTCCCACAGATGGTAGTGATATTTTCGTAAAAGAGTTAGCCTCAACGGACGATAGAATAGTTGTATTGAAGAACGACACAAATCAAGGTGTGTCTCACAGCCGAAACGCAGGGATAGCACAAGCGGTTTTGGATGGAGCCGAATTTATTGGTTTCATGGATCATGATGATTATGTGGATTCCTCTATGTTTGAAAAACTCTATTTGCATGCAACAACTCATAATTTTGATGTGGTGCGATGTAATACTATTATTGAAAAAAACGAACACAACGAAACCACTTATTTCAATGACCCAACTTGGGATGGAATTGTGCGGTCACTTTTATTACCCTTTGAATCGTCTCAGAACCTCAACAAACTATCAAGAAGTGTATGGAATGGAGTATATAGGACAGTTATAGCAAAACATGTTCAGTTCTTAAATCGTTCTGATTACTATGAAGAAGACACCTTGTTTAACTTAGAAGTCTGTTCATTAACAAAGAATATCGATTGCATTCCAAATGTTTTATATCATTGGGTTAGAAATCCAGATTCTTTGTCCAATGAAAAGATAAGTCATCAAAAGGTTTGTAACCGCTTCCTGAATTACTTGGAGTATGTGTGGAATCTTATCAAAGAGAAACAGATATATAGTTTTATGGATGCCTTTTATGTAACTATTTCTCGGTTTCTTCGACGATACCGTACCATTATCTCCACGATGGATGCTAATTATCAGCACCGTTTGGGATGCATCTTAACTGATTGTAGATACCCTATTTTGGGGCAATATGAAGACTTAAAAATCATTTCTAAAGCTCGAATAAAATTATTCTTTTTGGTAATCAGATTAAAGAAATTAGTATGATGCAAGCAAAAAACAATAAATGGTTAATCTTTGTGGCATTTACGCTATTGCTCTTTGCCAAATGTCTACTATTCCATTGGTCGGTATTTCATTCCATACTGATTAATTCGTTGTAGCACATAATATAAAAATACAATGCTCTCTACTCCTATTCTCCTGATAACGTTCAATCGACCTCAGCATACGCGAAAAGTGCTCTTGCGGATTATGGAAGCGAATCCGCAAGAGCTCTATATCTTTCAAGATGGAGCACGCGAGGGTAATCATACCGATCAAACGCAATGTGAGGCGGTTCGTAAGGTTATGGAAGAACTGACTACTGATTACAAACTTAATCACCCACTCCATTTGCATACTTTATATGAGTCACATAACCTCGGTTGCGGCCCTGGTCCTGCTAAGGCCATCTCATGGTTCTTCTCTGAAGTAGAGGAGGGCATCGTGATGGAAGATGACTGTCTTGCGCATCCTGACTTTTTCCCATATTGCGAGGAGCTACTGAATCGATATCGCTCTGACCATCGCATTGGGTTTATCAATGCGACCCTGTACGACGCTCGATGGCATACAGAACAGGGGGCATCATACGGCTTCAGCCATTATATGGTTACTGGAGCTTGGGCAGCTTGGCGAAGAACATGGGAAGGATTCGACCTTGACCTATTGCAAATGAAAGCCACCGCTCTTAAACATCATATATATCAATTAACGCACAATCGGCAGGAAGCGTATTGGTGGTACTTTGCACTCAAAGAGATGCAACAGGATACGTCTAAGAAATCCTATTGGGATTTTCAAATGCAGATTCATCTATTTATGCAATCGGCAATCACCATCCATCCTGCAGTCAATCTGATTTCCAATATCGGCTTCGACGAGCATGGCACCCATACCTTGGGCAATGATGGCAGAGGCGAGCGACCAACTTCCCCCATTCTGCCCCTTACGCATCCTTCTATTATCCAGGTAAATGAAAAACAGGACGCCTACTGTTGGGCAAAAACAGAGAGCAAAGGATTCTTCCGCGATATGGTAAATAATATTTACAACCATCTCCTTTGGTCGAATGGTTTCGGACACTGGTTGCTCAAGCAGTATAAACGGCTGAAAGGGAGCGGCTATAATGTGCATAGAGTATGAAAATCCTATTTGTAAATACCAGCGATACGCAAGGTGGGGCCGCTCGTGCGGCAATGCGCATTATGCAGGCTGTAGAAGCAGAAGGAAGTAAGGTACAAATGCTCGTGAAGCATAAAACTTCATCGCTTGCGAACGTGCTTCCATTGGACGTTTTTTTGCCTCATAATAGCCTGTACAAGGCTGCAGATTGGCTGGCTACCAAACTGAAAAACAAACTGCAACACGCACGTTGGCGGCCGTATCGTCATTCGCAAGATGGTAACTATAAATCCGACCTCAGAGGAACATATTTAGGGGGCGCAATGCGGTCGATAGACTATGATGTGCTTCACCTGCATTGGATTAATCTGCGGTTTTTAAGATTGGAGGATTTGCCTACCGATAAGCCAATCGTATGGACACTTCATGATAGTTGGCCTTTCTGCGGAGTTTGCCACTATTTCCTTGATTGTCAAGCATATACGCAGTCTTGCGGATGTTGCCCGCAGTTGGGGTCAAACCATCCACATGACCTCAGCCATCAAGTATGGAAGCAGAAAAAAGCCATCCTCAGCAAACTTGATTTGCATATCGTTTGCCCAAGCCGATGGTTGGCGGAATGCGCTCGCGAAAGCAATATCCTGAAAAATGCAGATATCTGCGTGATTCCCAATTGCATCGACACTTCGGTCTTTCGTCCGCAAGCAAAACCCAAGGCGGATACTATTCGGCCTATGATGCTGTTTGGAGCCGTAAATGCAACCAAAGATAGGAGAAAAGGCTTCTCCGAACTGATTGAGGCTCTTAACATATTAGATGATGATGGATATGAAGCCAACTTAGTAGTGTTTGGGGCTGAAGAGCAGGAGTTGAAACTGAGTTTTACGCATATTCGGGTTCGATTTGAGGGATATGTACAAGACACCACTCACTTGGTTCGATTATATCAATCAGCCGATGTGATGGTCGTGCCATCGCTTACAGAGAACCTCAGTTGCGCAATCATGGAGGCTCTCAGTTGTGGTACACCTGTTTGCTGCTTTGATATTGGAGGTAATAGGGATATGGTGAAGCATCAGCAGAATGGCTATCTTGCTCGCGAGAAAGATACATCCGACCTTGCCATCGGTATCCGCTCTTGCATTGCCCATTCTGAGAACTGGGGTGCATCGGCTCGCCAATGGGTGCTTAGACACTATTCGCTCGAAATAGTGGGGAAACAATATTGCCAATTGTACAATCAAATAGCATCCTCTCACCATGGAATTTGCATGGAAGATCTGTAAGCGAATCTTCAGAGGTGGGAAGGGTTTCATATAAATGCTATCCAGCACTAAGCGGCATTATCCAACAAGTCGAAGGAAACAGAAAGACCATATCCGTCATCCGTTATTAAAATGGCTGATGAGTATGCAGGTTGGGCTACAAGGAACTAACCGAAATAGAAAGGGCTGCAATACGATGATATTGCGGCCCTTTCTAATGAATTCAGCAAGCTACTGCCGAAGCGGACGAACGGAATCTACCTTGAGCAGGTTCCCTATGCTACCTTATTTCTTATACCCGCACTTGGGGCATACGCCATTCTCATCAAGAGCGATGCCGCAAAGCGGACAACGGTCAATGGAGGTGTGAGAGGGGAACTCCTGCGTAGCAGCATTTACGCCACTGGTGAAGGTCAGCTTCACGATATTGAGCTTATCCTTAAGCAGGTCATATACGATCTTAATCATGCCCTCTACGGTCATGGTCTCCTTGGTTACTACCAATCGGCAGTCAGGGAAAGCTTGGCAGAGGTCGGTCTTGAAGGCTGCACCCTTCATGGTGTTTTGCGGAGTACCATTCTTAATGCCGGTCTTCTCATATACATCGAGGATAGCGGGCAAGAGCGGGTCATCTTCGCGGAGAATGAGCGCATGGTCGAAGTTCTTGAGCACTTCCCATGCCACTTTCTGAATCTCATTGCAGGGATAAGCCATATTAACGCCCTTGTTGATGGGTTCTTCTACTTCGATAGTCAGCACGCCAGTGTGGCCATGCAGATACTGAGCCTCACCTTTGAATCCATAGAAACGGTGAGCATACTGGAGATCTAAAGTTGCAATACTTCTCATAATTGTCAATTTTAAGATTAATATTTTAGGTATCAATCGCATAAAGTTATGCAATTATGCGGCAAAATTACAGAAAATAGTTGAATTACGCAAATTTTTTCTGCATTTTTGTGAAAAATTATGCAGAAAGAGGGATTGCAGGGAGGGAGAAGAGCGGCTGGAGAGGGAGAAGAGCGGCTGAAGAAGAGGGAGAAGAGCGGCTCTAGAAGAAGGACGAGAGAGGCTATAGAGGCGGGAGGATAAGTGCGTCACACGCACTTCGTATATAAACGTAACGCAAGAGCGGGCAAGTGGAGGAAGGAGCCTCTATGGGCTATCGGGAGTGCAGAGAAGCTTGGCTATCTCATTTCCTGCCATGAAGCGCCAACGGTCGGAGCTGTGCGGGATGGGCGAATAAGGACGGTTCTGACGAGCCGCTTTCTGCTGAAGAGCAGATTCAGTATGCGCTACTACGAGCGCTTGATGATAGGTCTCTGGGTAGGGCTCCAGCAGCAATAAGTGCCCGCTGGCGCATGTATCAAAATAGAGGCCTCCAGGCTTGAAGAAGCGTTCACCCTCGCTTCCCTCCTGCGGGAAACCATCCTTGAGGAGGATGACCAAAGGCCATCCGCTCTCGCGGATCTTGAGGGCTATGTACTGCTCGCCTCGGCTGATGGCAGCCGTATAGGTGATGGCACCTTGTTTGGAGCGAAAGAGGGCTTGCTGAAGTTTCGTTTGCCAGTCTGCGGGGCTCTCGCTCCGCGAGCATTCTATCATCTGGCGCTCCGGCCAATCCAGCAACCAGAGGTTGCCCATACTCCTGAATCGCAAGCCCCGAACCATGGTGTCCTTCCGCATGGTGAAGAGATCAGGATGCATCCGTTTGATCCATTTGCGGTATGGATTGAGCTTTACGTAGTTGATCATCGCTTGGAGCTGGCCGGAGCCAGAGAGTGTGCGTATGAAAGGCGGCTCCAGGATATGGTATGGCAAGGGATTGGGGAATGGTGCGTCACACGCACCAATTATATTAACGTAACGATTTTGGCAGACAGCATCCTCGGGATGCTTGGGCCATAGGCCCATGTCTTGCGCAAGGTGGGTGATGCCTTGGCGGAAACCTTGCGCCACTTGCAAGACGCTCTTGCCAATCTCCTTATGCACCCATAATACTACATGAAGATGGTCATCCATGACTATTTTCTTGCAGATAGTAATGGCACCTTCGTAGCGCTCTCCCAAGGCATTGAGGTCTGCGCTCACTGCCTTGCCAAAGGGCGAAAGTCGAATCATAGCCAACTCTCCTTGGGCATTGATGGCCGGCACTTCCTTCGTTACGTTTTTATAAAAAGGACGTGTTACGTCCGGTTTCTCAGAGACCAGTTCCCCAAATAGCGGCCTACGGCCTGCTACTACGAACGTCAGGTGATAGATGCCCTCTCCTTTCCAGATCTCGCTATTTTTCTTCCAATGGAATGGCATGCAGGTATTGATTTTGGCAATTGTGAGCGTTATTATTGGAAGTGCGTTAGACGCACTTCGCTATCATTGCGGCAAAATTACGAAAAATTCCTGAACTGAGCAAACTTTTCTGCATTTTTTGCAGATTTATTTGTATATATTGATTGTTTTTTGTACCTTTGCAGCGCTAATTATTTTTGATTATGACTCTCTCTATCATCACTATCAATCTGAATAATGCCGGGGGGGGTGGAGCGGACGCTCGCGAGTGTGGCGCGTCAGCAGCCGGCTGAGATGAACGTGGAGCACGTGATTATCGATGGAGCTTCCACGGATGGCTCTGTGGAGCGCATTCGCGCGTATGCAGCGGCCTTTCATCCTTATAAGGTGGTATGGGTGAGCGAACCCGATAAAGGCATCTACAACGCCATGAACAAGGGCATCCGAATGGCAGAGGGCGACTATATCCAGGTGCTCAACTCAGGCGACTGCTATGCAGCCGAGGATGTGATTATGCGTATGGCAAAAGCGCTCCAAGCAGCCAATTATCCCGCTCTGCTCTACGGCAATATGCTCCGGATGCAAGCCGATGGGGCGGTGCAAAACAAGAGTGGCGAACTACCCTACTCGCTCTGGCATTACTATTGCTCTACAATGAACCACAACTGCTGCTGGATACAGAAGCAGCTCTTTGATCAGTATGGGTATTACGATGAGGAGCTCCGCATTGTAAGCGATTGGAAATGGTTTTTGCAGGTGATTGGTTTGGGCAATGTGCGTCCGGTATATACGGATATCGATCTTACGCATTTTAACTTAGGCGGTATCTCTGAGCAGCAATTAGCGCTCCGGAATGCGGAAAGACGCAAGGTGCTGGAGGAAATCCTTCCGCCTGCCGTATTAGCGGATTTAGACCGCCATGCTTTCGATATTGAGCAGATGAACCGCCTACGTAAGCATCATCTCTATGGCTTCACCTACCTGATAGAACGCACCCTCTTCAAACTCGAAAAATGGCATATCCTCAAGTAAGTATTATCATCCCGCTCTACAACAAAGCGCCTTACCTGAAGAAGGCGCTCGAGTCGGTATGTGCTCAGTTGTTCACAGATTGGGAATGTATCATCATGGATGATGGCAGTACGGATGATTCGGCTACTATTGCAGCTCAATGGATTAGCCAGCAGGAAGAAACTATCCGTAAGCGATTCAGGCTCCTGCATCAGGCGAATGCGGGTGTAGCCGCAGCTCGCAACAATGCCGTAGAAGCCAGCACGGGAGATAAGATTGCCTTCTTGGATGCAGATGATTGGTGGGACCCTGCATTCCTGCAAGAGATGCTCATTTTCTCCAAGCATTATCCCGATGCAGGAATATGGGGATGCAATTATATCTATTATAAGCCCGGAAAAACGCGGATTGGGGTAACGAATGTGGCTTATATAACCCCAGATGCGGCATGGATAAATTATCCGAAAAGCTATTTTCAAGGAACAGGCATGCCTATTTGGACAGGTTCGGTACTCATTTCTCGATCCATCTTCAAAGCCATGGGCGGCTTTCCAGAGGACATTCGGTTGGGTGAGGATTTCCTCTTATGGGCGCGTGTTGCGCTCCAGTATCCGATTGCGTTCTTGGATAAACCGCTTACATATTACAATAATGCATCAACCCTATCGCTTCGAGCGACTCAGCAACTGCATGCACCTGAGCACCACATGCTTTACCGGATGGATGAAATAGAAGAAGCCTCCCGTCAACTTCCGAAGCCCCTCTGTAAGGATTGGAAGCTACTGATGGATAAGCTCCGCATCCATGGCTTGATGGATTATTGGTTGGATGAGCGCTATCATGATGCGGCAGAAGCCGAACTGAAGAAAGTGAATTGGTCAGAACAACCCTCCTCTCAGGAGCGCCTTTATAAGCAACCGATAGGATGGTTGCGTTTCTGCAAGCAACTGATGGCTTGGGGCAGTCAACTGAAGCAATGGTTGTATAAAATGCGGTACAAAGATGACTGTAAGATGTAAGAACAAAATTTTGCAAAATTCTCAAAATTACTTTACGTATTTGGGCTATGCTCGATATTACAACGTAGAAAATCTTGTTCATTATTTTGCAAATATCGGAATAAAGATGAGTGAAGCAGATCAAAAGCGTTTCCGTTTAAAATATTGGGTTGCTCATTCTGCTTTATTAAGCGCTATTTGGCGTTGGATGAAAAGGAAATAATATAACATCTGATTTATGATTCCCAAGATTATTCATTATTGCTGGTTTGGAGGCAAGGAAATGCCGGAACTGATGCAGAAGTGCATCGCGAGCTGGAAGCAACATCTTCCGGATTATGAGTTGCACTTATGGAATGAGCAGAATTTCGATTTGGATAGGTTTCCCTATGCTCGTGAAGCTTATGATAATAAGAAATATGCGTTTGTATCAGATGTGGCTCGTCTGTGGGCACTAAAAGAATATGGAGGAATCTATTTGGACACCGATGTTGAGGTGCTACGTCCATTGGATGATTTATTGCACTTGCCTGCCTTTATGGGATACGAAGCCAGCCAATCATCAGCTCCAGGAACGGGTATCATAGGAAGTGAGCGAAATGGCGGTTGGGTGAAAGAGATGCTTGCATATTATAATCAAGATAGACATTTCATTAAACCTGATGGCTCATTCGATCTGACCCCCAACCCCATCACTATAGCAACAATCATGCAGTCCGGCGGCTTCGTGATAGATGGGACGTATCAAGTGTATAAAGGAGATATGCATGTGTTTCCTGTGGATTATTTTTGTCCCCTGTCCAGTACTCGTGTACTTAGGTGTACAAAAAACACCTATTGCATACATCACTTTGCAGGCAGTTGGCGAGAGGAGAGTCGAAGTGAACGTATAAAAGATTGGATTTGTGAGCATATATTAGGCCGTCAACTGACCGACCATATCGTTAAGCTCAAGCGCAAACTGAAGAAACGAAAATAGGGTTTTAAAGAATTTACTAATAGTGCAAGCGAATTAGAAGGCTCGCTTGCACTACTCTTCTGCAAGGCAATAGTTCGGATTGCAACTGCTTTCTCCGTAAGTTTTGCGGAGAAAAAAGGCATTATTCACCGCATTTTTGCGGAGAAAGGACTAATAAGAGGGGATAGGAGGAGAAAAAACGGGAGAAAATGGGCCTTTTTATGAGGCATAGAAGGGAAAAGAAGGACTGAGAGAACTGAAAGATGACGATATTTGGGATTGGATTGGCTATTCTTAAGAAGCATAGAAGAAAGATTACGCAAGAATATACGATTTTTAAGATGGGTTTTCGTAAATGAAATAAATTGCCTAATTTTGCGGCTGAAAATTAATTTTTACCATAAAAAAAATCGCATTTGTCTTATGAAAATTCTTTTTGCATCCGATGTATATTTCTCTCGCTCAAATGGTACTACCATATCCGCCCAACGCTTCGTAACCCGCCTGCGCGAACGAGGACATGAGGTGCGCGTATTAACCAATTACGACGAACGCCCCCTACCCGAACCCAATATGTACGCTCTCAAGACTCAAAAGGTACCAGGCTTTAATCACTTACTGGCCACCAATGGATTTGCTTTTGCTAAGACCGACCGCACAATCATTCGCGAAGCCATCGAATGGGCAGATGTGGTACACATGATGATGAATTTCCCCATGGAGAAGGCCTGCACTCAGATATGCAAAGAACTGCATAAACCCATGACTACGGCTTTCCACGTGCAGATGGAAAATATCACCAGTCAGTTCAATTGGGGGAACGTGCGCTGGCTCAATAAAGCGCTCTACCGCTATTTCTACCGCTACTTCTACAGCCACCATCGTTTCGTACATTGCCCCAGCCAATTTATGAAAGACGAACTTATTCGCTACGGCTATGAGGGACTCGATTTGCGAGCCATATCCAATGGCGTATCGGAGAAGTTTGTATATCGCCGTCCGCCTGAAATAGGCATGTTTGGTACCAAATTTGTAGTTTTGATGGTGGGTCGTCTCTCGCATGAGAAACGACAAGACCTAATCATAGAAGCTATCAGAAGAAGCCGCTATAGCCATCAGATTCAGCTCGTGTTTGCCGGCAATGGTCCACTCAAGAAGCAGCTGGAGAAGCTGGGTGAGAGGTTGCCCGTGAAGCCCGTGTTCGGCTATTACACCCAAGAACAACTCATTGAAATCATGGCTCAAACCGATCTCTATATCCATGCGTCTGACATGGAGAGCGAGGCTATAGGTTGCATTGAAGCTTTTTCTACCGGATTGGTACCCATTATCTCCAATTCTCGCTTGTCGGCTACCCGCCAGTTTGCCCTTACAGAGAGGAGTCTCTTTGAAGCGGGCAATGCCGAGGACCTTAAAAAACAAGTAGAATGGTGGTATGAGCATCGGGAGCAGTTGCCCGAATGGGAAATCCGCTATGCAGAGAGTGCCAAGCAGTATCAACTCAAGGATTCGGTAGATAAATTCGAGCAGATGCTGCAAGATGCCATCGCTTATTACCAAACCCTATATGCGTAAGTACTTATTATATATATTCCTATCCCTCTCTATCAACCTTTCAGCAAACGACTTTCAGTCACGTACTGACACTCTCCGATGGGAGTCAGACTCTATCATCATAGGCGGGCAACGAACCGTTCATTTTGCGCAAATCTACTTACCGGACAGTTGCCTCTCTGATTCACTGCCCGTGCTCTATCTCTTCCATGGCTTCATGGGCAATCAGTATTCGTGGGAAGAGAAAGCGGGCATTTCTGCTTTGCTCGATTCGTTGATAGAGAATAAGATTATTCGCAAACTGATGGTGGTGATGCCTTATTGTATCCCTCGCGATACAATACAAGCAGTACAACTTCGTTCGGCTCTCTACAATATCTTCCATTACGGTCGGCTCAAACGAGGCGAGTTTGAACGCACCTTCTCGGATATGGACGCCTACCTGAAGCAACGGTATCCGATGCAGGCAGATAGTGCAAGCTCGATAGCAGGACTGAGCTATGGCGCGAGGGTGGCAGCCAATATCGCGCTGGAGCGGACATACAAAGCCGTGGGGCTTTTTTCTCCAGTGATAGACAAGCATCAATATCCGCCAGCAGACTCCAGCTATGTAGCCAGTTATTGGGTACGAGTTGGGGGTGTAGATTTCTTTGAACCATCGGCTGTCCGTTTCCGCAAATACATGACTCGCCATAATCTACCCATCGACTATGCCACCACCGATGGAGCGCATAACTGGCGCAACTGGAGGCGTTATCTCATCGCTTTCTTAACGCATTACTACCCCATGGAGGCACCACAGGATAGTATCGAATTGCGCGACTTAGAAAAACGGGAGGTTGACTCTATCATTCCTTTTGAACCAGTGCCTATGTTCGCAGATTCCATTGATAATGCTCTGCCGGACTAATGAACTATAAAGCAAGAATCATCCGAAAAGGATAACATGGACGCCATTTTCTATTTTTGAGGCATTTCGTTTGCAACTTTTGCGGTAGTAAGGATATTGGCCTCTCGAAATTTTTCGAAGCGGCAGGTGTTTTTCTTGCATATCTCAGAAAAAAGCACTACCTTTGCAGCCATAAAGCGAAGAACAGCAGATTCGCGACTGCTAAACAATAGAAATCCATGGCCGCAAGCAAACCCACCCATCGGAAGCATCTTCCTCTGCATGTCTATAGAGAACGATGCATCTATCATATCACCCTCGTGGTGAGCGATAGATGCGAGGTGTTCGGACGCATTGTAGATAGGAGGGAGATGGCAGGAGATCAAACCTGGGGCACTCAGCAGCATAGTTGGCAGAAGGTGATGCAGCCAGACGGTAGCACCCTCTATATTTCTCCGGAGGGACAGCAATGGACTGAAGCAATGATGGCGGCAACTGCAAAAGTAGAACTCACACCATTGGGCTATGATATCAGCAAGGCTATTCAATCCATCCCAGAAGAATGGGGGAAGAAAGGAATAAAAGCGAAGATTCTCGCGAAGATAGTTATGCCAGAGCATATCCATTTCATACTCTTCATAGAGGAGCCGATGGAGGAGCGACTGCAGAGGCTGATCCGCGGATGGAAGCAAGGATGCAATAAGCTGCTGCGCAAGTATCTCGAGGGAGGAGGATGCGGTGCTGGCGTTAAAAACGCAGCACAACCTAACGGCAGAAGCGAGAACAGCGCCCCTGCCAACTCTGCTTCCGCCACCGGACCTCGCGCAATAAGCGCCCCTGCCAACTCTGCTTCCGCCACCGGCCCTCGCGCAATAAGCGCCCCTGCCAACTCTGCTTCCGCCACCGGACCTCGCGCAATAAGCGCCCCTGCCAACTCTGCTTCCGCCACCGGACCTCGCGCAATAAGCGCCCCTGCCTATTCTGATATGGCTGCTGAATCTTGCAGCAGAGATAAGCAAGAGAAGCTGCCGTTTGGTTCGGCCGCCTTTTTAAGGTCGGCCATGGGCTGTCCTCCGGAAGATGGCGCAATGGCTAGTCCTCCGGAAGATGGCGCAATGGCCAGCTCTCCGGATGAAGGCGCCATTCCCTCTTTCTTGCAAGGCGCGAGCGAACGCATCCTGGAGGGACATGCGCTCTTCGAAGATGACTTCGATGAGACTCGCCTTCGGCGAAAAGGTCAACTGCGAGCGATGATAGACTATGTCCATCATAACCCTACTCATCGCTGGCTTCGCTCGCATAAGCCCCATTGGCTGCTTCCCATCCGAGGCATTGTGATTGCCGGCAGGCAGTATGATGCCATCGGCAATATCCTACTGCTGGGGCTCCCCCGCTTTCAGGTTCATTGTCGCTATCGCTGGGAGCGCGATCAAGACCATGAGGCCAGACGCGCCCACCAGAACGAGAGCGTGCTGAAAGCGCGACAAGGCTATGCCTTGGTCTCACCTTTCATCAGTCCGCATGAGGCTTCCGTACGCGATTTCTGCTTGCAGGAGGGGCACTCCATCATCCAAATCACCGACAATGGCTTCAGCGACTTTTCGCAATGCCCCGGAGGATTATATGACTTCTGCGACCGCGGGCAAGTGCTGCTCTTAGTACCGAAGGAGTTGCCCCATATCGACCGCAAAAGTGGCATTTCTCGAGCCGAGTGCAAGGCTCTCAATGATCGGGCTGAAGAGATAACAGGGGAGCAATAGTTCTAATTTATATATCCCTTAAACCTTATTTCTATTAAAAAAATTAAGGTGGGCTTTATGGACCCACCTTAATTGTATCTAACTTATGCTTTCTTTCGCTTCAGGAGGTTTTTCCAGAGCGGGTAAGAGAGCAGTACTGCAGAGAGTATGAGCGCAATGATGAGTAAGGCACTACAGAGCTTATCAGTCTGGAGTGCAGCTGGCTCAAAGTACATGCGGATAGTATGTTGACCAGCGGGTATGACGGCTGCTCGCAAGAGATAATTGACGCGCGCAATCGGCACTTCCTGCTCATCGATATAGAGATGCCAATCCATGGGGTAATATACTTCTGAGAATACCGCAACTCGATTGCGCTCTGTTTGTGCCTGATAGATGAGTTCATTGGGCTGATAGGATGTGAGGGTGATCTCCTCCTTATCAAACGCCATCAGCGTATTCACCTCCGGCTTATGCACATCCAATGCCTCCGCAAAGCGCTTGTCTGCTACAGCTGTAGTATGGAGGTTGATGGTGGAGAGCGCATTGCATTCCTCTGTAGGCGTATCTACAAACTGCACCTCGTCCACAAACCAAGCATTGCCCATCGCATAAGGGTTGCGAACGGCCAATTGTTGACCGCCCTGAAGAGGCACCACAGCATAGCGCATATTGAGCATATTGAGAACACGGAAATCATCTCCAGCTTTCTCATCCGGCATTTGGAATGCTCCTGTACGCATAATCGTCTGCAGGAGCGGATTCATCTCGGGCATGATATGGCGGTCAATCATATCTTGGTATCTGCGCAGTTTGGCTGCTGAATAACCGCCAATCGACTTCAGGCGATAGGACGTGCGGGAGTCGTTGAACGTGTTGGTCGCCAAGTTGAGCGTACGGAAATCCAGAGCCGGATCCTGCAAGATTTGTTCCTCCCAAGGTTGCATCTGGAAAATACGGTCGAGGTCCTTCTGATTAACGAAACTGTCAGAACCAAAGAAACGCTTATTCACAGGGAACATATCAGCCACAATCAACACAACCAGACAAGCAGCCAAGGCGAGCGGAGAGTAAGCAACTGCAGGAGCCTGCTGAGAAGTCAGTTTCTTCCCGAAGAAATATACGACAGCAAAACCGAGTGCCACGAAGACGAACGAACGCCAAGCATCAGCCTTAAGCATGCTCGTACGCTGGCTGTAGATAGCATCAGTGAGCCAATCGGGCATCTGTGAAGTCCATTGTGCGTCATACGAACTCGTGATATCCACTGCTCCACCAAAGAGAGCTGCCAAAAGGCAGATACCGCCCGTGATACCTCCAGCAATAAAAAGGCTCTGCTGCAGTTTCTTCCATTCAATCTTGCGTTCGGCTATCTGCTGAAGCGCAAGGAAACCGAGAATAGGCATTGCTATCTCTGCCACCACCAGGATACTCTCTACCGCACGGAACTTATTGTACATCGGGAAATACTGGAAGAAGAGTTCTGTCAGCCACATCATATTGCGCCCCCAACTGAGGAAAACAGAGCAAAGGGTAGCAATCAGGAGCGCCCATTTATAGGGTCCCGGGACGATAATCAGACCTAAGATAAAGAGGAAGCAGACGATAGCGCCAATATATACAGGTCCGCTGGTGAAGGCTTTCTCACCTCGGTAAGTAGGTGCTTGTTGGCAGAATTGTTCGGCCTGCTTCTTGGCTACTCCCTGCTTACGCATAGCCTCACAGAGCTCCGAATCCGAACCAATATTGTATCCGCTGGCACCCCCTTCCCAATTGGGGATGAGGAGGGTCATGGTCTCGCCTATACCATACGACCAAGCTGTAGCATACTCGAGGTCCAAACCGGCTTTGGCGTTGGATTTATCTGCTGCATTCGTTTCCACCAGTTCAGAATGACCTCCACGCATTGTTTCTTTCAAATACGAGCGGTTCATCTGCATCCAGCTGGCTTTGGTACCAAGAACCAAGAGCGCGCATCCGAGCAGTACTGCAAGTGAGATTCCGAGGTCTTTCCATGCTTTATCACGGAAATGCAGATAGAGCTCAGCACAAGCTAAAACGCCCAACATCATGCAGATGTAATAGGTCATCTGCGGATGAAGCGTGATGCCAATGATGCCATAGATTACGAAGAGTGGAGCGCCCAACCAGTATCGCTTGCGGAAAATGGCATAGAAACCGCCAATCATAGGCGCAAGACTCGCCAACGCACATGCTTTCGTAATATGACCTGCAGGAATAATCAGGAAGAAATACGAAGAGAAACCAATAGCCAATGCGCCCGCCATACTCAGCCATGGATTGACGCCAAAGCAGAGAAGCATCAGGAAGAAACCAAAGAAATAGGCGAAGATAATGCCGGTGGCTTCCATATTGCCTGTGAAACCAAAATGCGAAATAGTCTCGAGCGTCTTACGCCATTTCATACTGGTGGTACTACCGGTAATCTGATAGGTAGGCATACCAGAGAACATTGAATTGGTCCACCAAGGTGCATTACCCGTTTCTTCATAAAAGGTGCGCGCTTCCTGCGCGGCTCCGCGCCAATTATTGACGTCACCTTGAAGGAGTACTTTGCCATCGAGCGAAGGAGCACAATAAATAAGAGCGATGGCCAGAAAAACAAGGATAGCTGCTGCGTATGGCAGCAAATTCTTAATCTTCATGCTGTATGATTAGAATATAATACAAAAACTATGTTCGAGAAATAATCTTGATAAACCTTGACTAATCAGTTTAGGTGGGTTCAAAAATTAGCTGTTTAGATTTTGGATTTATTTTTGAGGAAAAATTGGAAGTAAAAGAGGGAGCGTAGCGAGCTACGTGACTGATTTTAC
>CAMGMU010000057.1 GCA_946059305.1 uncultured Bacteroidales bacterium
ATGAAAAACACGGTGCAAAATTACTGCTTTTTTTTGATATAACCAAATATTTTGGCAAAAAATATGTTATTAAACATGTTTTTTTATGAAGTGTAATCTGTAGTTTACAAAATATAGGTTAAAAATAGCAAAATAGGGGCATTTTTGCTAATTTAGAAAGAAACATTTGATTTTTTGATTAAAAAACTTGCGTGTTTGGAAAATTTGTAGTAATTTTGCATTCGGAAAAGTAAGGTCTAAAACGAAGTTTTTTATATCATACTGGCCAAAAAAAATCTGTATTTATAGCAGACAATAACGTAATAATTATAAACTTTTTTTAACCCATTATCAAATTATGGCACTTGATTTGACAAAGTATGGCATCACGGGCTCTACCGTGATTGCACACAACCCTTCTTATGAAGTACTCTTTGCAGAGGAAACCAAGGCAGGCCTCGAAGGTTACGAGGTAGGCAAAAACACGGAGCTTGACGCCGTTAACGTTATGACCGGTATCTACACCGGCCGTTCTCCTAAAGACAAGTATATCGTAATGGACGAGAACTCTAAGAACACCGTATGGTGGACTTCTGAAGGGTATAAGAACGACAACCACCCCATGTCTGAAGAAGTATGGGCAACCGTTAAGGACCTTGCAGTAAAAGAGCTCTGCAACAAGAACCTCTACGTAGTAGATGCATTCTGTGGCGCAAACAAGGACACCCGTATGGCTGTTCGCTTCATCGTTGAAGTGGCATGGCAGGCACACTTCGTAACGAACATGTTCATCAAGCCTACCGAAGAGGAACTCGCCAACTTCGAGCCTAACTTCGTTATCTACAATGCTTCGAAAGCTAAAGTAGAGAACTACAAAGAGCTTGGCCTCAATTCTGAGACTTGCGTAGCATTCAACGTAACCAGCCGCGAGCAGGTAATCATCAACACCTGGTATGGTGGTGAGATGAAGAAGGGTATGTTCTCTATGATGAACTACTACCTCCCGCTCCAGGGTATCGCTTCGATGCACTGCTCTGCAAACTGCGATATGAACGGTGAGAATACCGCTATCTTCTTTGGTCTCTCCGGTACGGGTAAGACCACGCTCTCTACCGACCCGAAGCGCCGCCTTATCGGTGACGACGAGCACGGATGGGACGACAATGGCGTATTCAACTTTGAAGGTGGTTGCTATGCAAAGGTTATCAACCTCTCTAAGGAAAACGAGCCCGACATCTATGGCGCTATCAAGCGTAATGCTCTTCTCGAGAACGTAACCGTAGCTGAAGACGGCACCATCGACTTCAACGATAAGTCTGTTACGGAGAACACCCGCGTTTCGTATCCTATCAACCACATCAACAATATCCAGCCCGGTTCGTCGGCTCCTGCTGCAAAGAACGTAATCTTCTTGTCGGCTGACGCATTCGGCGTACTGCCTCCTGTATCTATCCTCACTCCTGAGCAGACGCAGTATTACTTCCTCTCTGGCTTCACCGCTAAGCTCGCAGGTACGGAGCGCGGTATCACCGAGCCTACTCCTACCTTCTCTGCTTGCTTCGGTCAGGCATTCCTCGAGCTCCATCCTACTAAATATGCTGAGGAGCTCGTAAAGAAGATGCAGAAGTCAGGCGCTAAGGCATACCTCGTTAACACGGGTTGGAATGGCACCGGCAAGCGTATCTCTATCCCTGATACCCGCGGTATCATCGACGCTATCCTCGATGGCTCTATCCTCAAAGCTGAAACGAAGAAGATTCCTATGTTCGACTTCGAGGTTCCGACCGCTCTGCCTAACGTTAACCCTGCCATCCTCGATCCGCGCGACACCTACGCTGATCCTGCACAATGGGAAGAGAAGGCAAAAGACCTTGCTTCTCGCTTCATCAAGAACTTCGATAAGTACACCACCAACGAGGCTGGTAAGGCTCTCGTTGCTGCTGGTCCGAAGCTCTAATCGCATATTTTTCATTCTCTCATCTGATAAAGAGGCTGCCAAATGGTGGCCTCTTTTTCTGATTTTCATCCCTTTTCTTCCAAAATTAATGCATCTGCTGCAATCGTTTTAATATTTTTTTGCTATTACATAGCACTTTTTCTTGCACATGTCAAAAAAAAATAGTAACTTTGCCGCGGGTTTGGTAATCTTGGTAAGATTATATCTTTTCTTTCAAACTCATAACCGACAGAAAACAAGAACTAATACCACACATAACATGAACAAATTAATCACTCTTGAGCAGGCCGTAAGCAAGGTGCACGACGGCATGACAGTAATGTTTGGAGGATTCCTTGGCAATGGAAGTCCTGCTGAAATCACAGACGCTATCGTAGAAAAAGGCGTTAAAGACCTTACCATCATTGCTAATGACACCGCGTTTGACAATGTCGCTCATGGCAAATTAGTAGCGAATCATCAGGTTAAGCGCGCCATTGTTTCTCACACAGGGACAAACAAGGAGACCGCCATTCAGAAGAATGCAGGAACGCTCATCGTGGACTACGTACCGCAAGGGACTTTAGCAGAGAGAATTCGCGCCAAAGGCGCTGGACTCGGAGGTGTACTTACTCCTACCGGCATTGGTACGATCATGGCAGAGGGCAAAGACGTGATTACGGTGGATGGGAAAGACTATCTTCTTGAGAAACCTCTTGGCGCCGACCTCGCAATACTTCGTGCAAGCATTGTAGATGAAGACGGCAACATGGTCTTCTTAGGCACTACGCAAAATTTCAACCCGCTGATGGCTGCTGCTGCAGACTACGTGATTGTAGAAGCAGAGAAGCTGGTTAAGCGCGGAGAGATTGCCCCTGAGCAAGTACACGCATCTGGTATTTATGTAGATGCTATTTACGTAGAAACGAAATAATCCCTTATTCAGTAATCGCAAAATATCTTATTATGGAATACCGTACAAAAATTCGTCTTCGCATGAGCGCAAAAGATGCGCATTACGGAGGCAATCTCGTAGATGGAGCACATATGGTTCACTTGTTTGGTGATGTAGCAACCGAGTTGCTCATCATGCGAGATGGTGATGAAGGCTTATTCCGCGCCTACGATCAGATCGATTTTCTTGCTCCCGTATATGCAGGCGATTATATTGAAGCAGAAGGTTGGATTGACAGAGAAGGCAACACGAGCCGCCATATGCAATTTGAGGCTCGCAAAGTAGCCATCGCACGTCCGGACATTTCTCCATCAGCAGCCGACGAGCTTGAGGAACCTATCGTTGTATGCCGCGCCAGTGGTACATGTGTAACGCCTAAAGACTGTCAACGTAAATAATGGAAAAACTGATTATTACCGCCGCTATCTGCGGTGCAGAAGTCACCAAAGAGCAGAATCCCAACGTACCTTATACGGTAGAGGAGATTGTACGCGAAGCTAAATCCGCTCACGAAGCCGGTGCGGCTATCGTGCATCTGCATGTACGTTTCGATGATGGTACGCCTACTCAGAGCCAAGAGCGTTTCCAAGAGTGCACAGAAGCAATCCTAAAAGAATGCCCCGACGTAATTATCATTCCGTCAACGGGTGGAGCCGTTGGCATGACTCCTGATGAGCGCCTTCAATCCACTAATACGAATCCCGTACCAGAGATGGCAACGCTCGACTGCGGCACGTGTAATTTTGGCGATGAGATTTTTGACAACACCATGCCTACAATGCGCGCTTTCGGCGCACGCATGATGGAAAAGGGTATCAAGCCGGAATACGAGTGCTTCGAAATGGGACATTTGGATACCATCCTTACCATGGCTCGCAAAGGACAAGTTCCCGGCGCACCTATGCAATTCAACTTCGTGCTCGGTGTTCCGGGATGCACCCCCGCCACGATTCCTAATTTATGCTGGCTCGTAAATAATATCCCCGCTGGCAGTACATGGACAGTAACTGGTGTAGGTCGCTCCGCTTTCCCGATGGCCGCAGCTGCTATTGCGATGGGAGGTAACGTTCGCGTTGGTTTTGAAGATAACCTCTATCTCAGCAAGGGCGTACTCGCTAAATCCAATGGCGAACTTGTAGAAAAAGTCGTGAGAATAGCAAAAGAGTTGGGCCGTGAGATTGCTACCAGCGATGAAGCGCGTGTTATCCTCGGTCTTAAACCTCGCGCGTAAGCGCGCAATGCTCGCCATCACCCGCCATAAAGCTGCTGAAATCAACGAGCTTAAGCCTCGCGCGTAAGCGCGTAGCGCACTCACGCGCAATAATATTTTAGGAGTACATATTTTCTAAACAATAACATAACTTTATAATCATTACTAATATGCAAAAACATGGCAACAAGTACGGTGTACACCGCGTAATCGAGCCGAAAGGCATCCTGCCCCAGCCGGCAAACAAAATCGATAACAACATGGACGAGATTTACGACAACGAGATCTTGATTGACGTTCAGACGCTCAACGTAGATTCCGCTTCGTTTACTGACATTCTCAACTATGCAAAGCAGCAGGCTGGTGAGGGCGCTACCCAAGCTCAAATTGAAGAAGAGATTAAGAAAGAGATGCTCCTCAACGTAGAGCTCCAAGGTAAGCATCGTAATCGTCGTACGGGTTCGGGCGGTATGCTCCTCGGTACGGTAGAGAAGATTGGCGATGCCCTCAAAGGTAAGATTGATTTGAAGGAAGGCGATAAGATTGCTACCCTCGTATCACTCTCACTTACGCCGCTCCGTATCGATGAGTTCCTTGCTTTCCGTCCGGAGGTAGATCAAGTGGATATCAAAGGTAAAGCCATCCTCTTTGAGAGTGGTATCTACGCTAAGATTCCCGATGACATGCCGGAGAAACTTGTGCTTGCAGCGCTTGATGTAGCAGGTGCTCCCGCTCAAACGGCTAAACTCTGCCAATATGGTCAGACGGTGGTTGTTCTTGGTGCAGGCGGTAAGAGCGGTATGCTCTGCTGTTATGAGGCTAAGAAACGAGTAGGCGTAAACGGTAAAGTCATTGGTATTGCCAATAGTCCAAAATCTACTCAACGCATTAAAGATCTCGGATTCTGCGATATCGTTGAATCAGCAGCAGGAATGACTCCCGTAGAGGTAAATGAGATGGTAGCTCGCCTCACCGACGGCAAAATGGCAGATGTAACCATCAACTGCGTAAATGTTCCCGATCAGGAAATGACGGCCATTCTCTGCACCAAAGATGACGGTGTTGTTTACTTCTTCTCTATGGCCACCAGCTTCACCAAAGCATCTCTTGGTGCTGAAGGTATCGGAGCTGACGTGAATATGATTATGGGTAACGGCTACACGAAGGGTCATGCTGACTTTACGCTTCAGGAACTTCGCGAGTGCCCGAAACTACGCGCTATCTTCGAAGAACTATACGCAAAATAATTCGCCATGGCTGAATCAAGAAGAAAACAGCTTTTTCCGAACGTTACAGATGAGCAATGGAACGATTGGAAATGGCAAGTAAAGAACCGCATTGAGACGCTTGACCAACTGAATCAATACGTCAAGCTGACGGAGGCGGAGCAGGAAGGCGTACGTAGTGTGCTTAGCACATTGCGTATGGCCATCACACCCTACTACCTCAGTCTTATCAATCCGGACGACCCTTATGATCCCATCCGTCAGCAATGCATCCCTACTGCAGCCGAAACACATAAAGCAGAGGCTGATCAGCTCGATCCGTTGCATGAAGATGAAGATTCCCCCGTTCCAGGCCTTACGCATCGCTATCCAGATCGTGTACTATTCTTGATTACGGACATGTGCTCTATGTATTGCCGCCATTGTACTCGTCGTCGATTTGCCGGTCAGAAAGACTGCGAGAGTCCCGTCGAGCGCATTGAGCGAGCACTTGAATATATTGAGAAAACCGAATGCGTACGTGATGTGCTTCTCTCCGGAGGAGATGCCCTTATGGTGAGCGACTCCAAACTTGAGTATATCATCTCTCGCCTGCGTAAGATACCACATGTGGAGATCGTACGAATCGGTAGCCGTGTACCAGTGGTTTGTCCGCAGCGTATTACCCCCGAGCTCTGCTCGATGCTCGCCAAATATCATCCCATCTGGCTCAATACGCATTTCAATCACCCAGCTGAAGTTACGGAAGAGTCGAAGCGTGCCTGTGAGATGCTCGCCAACGCCGGCATTCCATTGGGAAACCAATCGGTATTGATGCGCGGTATCAACGACTGCGTACATATTCAGAAAGAGCTTGTTCATAAACTCGTTATGATGCGCGTACGTCCGTATTATCTCTATCAATGCGACCTTTCTATGGGCCTTGAACATTTCCGCACGCCCGTAAGCAAAGGCATCGAGATTATAGAAGGATTACGCGGACATACTTCCGGATACTGCATCCCTACCTTCGTAGTAGATGCTCCCGGTGGTGGCGGTAAAACGCCGGTCATGCCGCAATACGTAATTAGTCAAGCTCCTGGAAGAGTGGTGCTCCGCAATTTCGAAGGCGTGATTACCACTTACACCGAGCCGCTTGATTACAAAAACGAATGCCACTGTCCTGTTTGCGAAGCAGAACGAGGAAAGAAAGTGCCAGATGATAAGGCAGTAGATGGCGTTTCTTCGTTACTCCATGGCGAACGACTGAATATCGAACCCGCTCACTTGAAGCGCCATGAGCGCAACGAGAAGCGCAATTCTTAAGAATAAGACTATGAATTTGATTGAGGAACTTCTGCGCGTAAATAGTTGCTCTGTTGTAGGAATGGAAAAGAATACGGGAAAGACCGTTACATTGGACTATCTGCTATCCAACCTGCCCACTGCTCATCGCGTAGCAGTTACCTCAATCGGACTCGATGGCGAACGAAAAGATCAGGTCTTTGGCACGCACAAGCCTGAAATTCATCTTCGTCGTGGTCAACTCTTTGCTACTTCAGAAAAGCATTATCGTCAGCGACATCTTACGGCCGAGTTGTTGGACGTCAGCGATACGCAAACGGCCCTCGGACGGCTCGTAACTGCCCGTGTACTCACACCCGGAAAGGTGATTTTATCAGGTCCGGGGTCAACCTTAGTGATGCGGAGATGGATGGATACTGTTCAGCCGCACACCGACCTCATCCTCATTGACGGAGCACTCAGTCGCATGAGCCTCGCATCGCCCACAGTAAGCGAATCGCTTATACTCGCTACAGGGGCTGCTTATTCCGCTAACATGGACCGATTGGTGCGCGATACCGCTTATAAAGTGGCGTGCATCATGTTGCCCAAGTGGAATGACGAAATCTCTGAAGAAGCGATGATTCGGATTTCCGGGGCATTGACGGATTCTCGTGTTGATCAGATTCTCCGAGATAAAACGCAAACGGGAAAAGTCGTTCTCATTCCTGACTTTACACACATTTTTGTGTCGGAAATGCTATGGCACCGATTTTTCCGAAACCATCCTGTATTCGTAGAAAAAAGTAGCCGTCTTATCGGTATTACAGTTAACCCTACTTCACCGCAAGGTATTCGGTTGGATTCGCATGTTCTTTGCGATAGACTTACTGAGACAACGGGTATAAAAGCCGTAGATTTATTACACGAAGCATGAAACTGAGAGATCTCTTACATACGGACTGTGGTCTAAGGTTCATCGTTGATGAACTTGAGATTCAATCAGGAGTGGCCAAACGGCTATTTCTTGATACCCCTTTTGAGATTAACCCCACCATAATCGGTAATCAATACGCCACTCTCCGGCAAGCGACAGACGCAATTCAGAAAGTGGATCATCAGTCTATCACTACGCTTCAATTTCGGTTAGCCACCCTCAAGGATTTGCACACTACATTAGCCAATCTATCGGGCGGGTTAACACTTGATGATATCGAACTTTTTGAAATCAAACATTTGGCCATGCTGTCGGATGATGTGAGAAAAGCAATGGCCAACGTAGGGATGGTCTGCCAACTGCCCAATGCCGAAGAGGTAGTCCGTATTCTCGACCCAGACGGCATGCGAATAGCTTCGTTCTTTATTTACGACAGCTATTCCCCTCTTCTTAGAGAATTACGAAAACAACAGACTGCATCACCTGACAATGAAGCACTCTTCAATCAGTTGCAAGATGAGGAGTTGCGCATACGCGAACAACTCTCGGAAGCGCTCCGACCATTAGCTTCCGTACTTAAAGACTGCCTTTTGCAAATTGCTTATACCGATATTTTACTTGCTAAGGCACTGCAAATGATACGTTGGAATCTCTGTTTTCCAAGCATCACTAACGATGGCACCACCCGCCTCATATCCATGTGGAATCCGGAAGTGGAAGCCATACTATCCAAACAGAACAAAACATATCAGCGCAACAACATCACGCTCACTCCTCAACCGACTATTCTCACGGGCTCCAATATGGGCGGGAAGACGGTTGTACTGAAAACAGTAGCATTGTGCCAACTGCTCACACAATTTGGGCTCGGCATTCCCGCAACCGAAGCAGTCATCACGCCCCGCATAAAGGTGATGATGAGCATGAACGACAACCAAAGCATTGCTTCCGGTCTCAGCTCGTTTGCTGCTGAAATGATGCAAATCAATACCATTCTCCGCACCGCTCGCACGGAAAATAACTTGCTCATTCTCATTGATGAGCCTGCTCGTACCACCAACCCCATTGAGGGCACCGCGCTTGTTTCGGGCCTCATTGAAGTACTGCAAGCCACCCACACTACTTGCCTAATGGTTACCCATTATACCATCAACGCACACGAATGCCCCTGCCTCCGTGTACAAGGAATGGAGAATGGACAGATGAATTACACTCTCTTGCCTGCCCTTCCCAACGATGTGCCACACGAGGCGCTCAACATTGCGGAGCAGCTTGGGATTGATACAGAATGGCTTAATGCTGCCAAGCACCATTTAATAGAACAATAATAAAACACAATATACATGGAAAGCAAATTAGGATTGGACTTTAAGAAAGTAGAAAAGGCACGCGGCTACGCCCGCGCCATCGCTGCTGATGTGCAGTCATTTGTAGAGCAGTACACTACGGTAGCAGTAGAACGTACGCTCTGCCGACTGATGGGAATAGACGGAGTAGATGCCAACGGTGTACCCCTCCCGAACGTTATTGTAGATACGCTCAAAGATAAGGGCGTATTGGGGGATGGCGCATTGTTCTTCATAGCCAATGCAATGATTGATACGGGAAAAACGCCCCAAGAGATAGCCGAACTTGTTGCTGATAACAAGCTCGATATCACCCGCGTGGTAACCCGCGATCAGAGCCACATCATGGCAGCCCTCCAGCCCGTTATTGACGAGAGTCTACAACGCATCCGCACGCGAAGAGAGCGTCGCGAGCACTACCTGCAAACCATTGGTGAAGGTCCGAAACCCTATCTCTATATCATTGTTGCCACCGGTAATATCTATGAAGATGTGGTGCAGGCGCAAGCCGGTGCACGTCAGGGTGCGGATATCATAGCTGTTATCCGGACAACGGGTCAGTCGCTGCTCGATTATGTTCCATATGGCGCAACTACAGAGGGCTTCGGAGGCACGTTTGCCACACAAGAGAATTTCCGCATCATGCGTAAAGCTCTTGATGAAGTGGGCGAGGAAGTAGGGCGCTATATCCGCCTCTGCAACTACTGCTCCGGCCTTTGCATGCCTGAGATTGCTATCATGGGTGCGTTTGAGGGATTGGATGTAATGCTCAATGATGCCCTCTACGGCATCCTCTTCCGCGACATCAATATGCAGCGAACGCTCATCGACCAATACATGAGCCGCATTATCAACGGCTTCGCAGGCGTAATCATCAACACTGGCGAAGACAACTACCTCACCACAGCCGATGCCGTAGAAGCTGCTCACACGGTGCTCGCATCGGATCTCATCAACGAGCAACTCGCCCTCGCTGCAGGACTGCCCGAGGAGCAGATGGGACTTGGACACGCATTTGAAATGGACCCAAAATTGGAGAATGGTTTCCTTATGGAACTTGCACAAGCACAGATGCTACGTGAGATTTTCCCAAAAGCACCACTCAAATACATGCCGCCAACCAAGTTCATGACAGGCAACATCTTCCGCGGCCATATCCAAGACGCACTCTTCAATATGATAGGTATCTGGACCAGCCAGGGCTTGCAATTGCTCGGTATGCCTACTGAGGCCATCCACACGCCATTCATGTCAGACCGATACCTCTCCATCGAGAATGCGCGCTATATCTTCAATAATATGCGCTCAATTGGCGAGGAGATGGAGTTTAAGGAGGGTGGTATATGCCGCAGACGAGCTGCTGAGGTGCTCGACAACGCCACCAACCTGCTCGAGCAAATGGTAAAAGAAGGCCTCTTTACCGCCCTCGAAAAGGGTATCTTTGCAGATGTTAAACGTCCGAAGAATGGTGGTAAGGGCTTGGATGGCGTTACGCTCAAAGGCGAAAACTATCTCAACCCGTTTGTAGAACTGATGAAGGGTAAACACTAAAGGTGGATCAAAAAAATCCCACACACGAAATAATAATTATGGGTTCACCAAACGCAATTTTTGAACCCACCTAAAAACAGATTTGTATGTCAGAAGGATTATATAGCATGGAGGCCAAGAACTACGATAAGACCTTGGATCTCACCAAAATCAAACCGTATGGCGACACCATGAACGATGGTAAGATGCAGCTCAGTTTTACCCTTCCCGTTCCTTGTGGCCCAGAGGCGGTAGAAGCTGCCAAGCAATTGCTCAAGCAGATGGGGCTCGAGAACCCTCTCGTGGTTTATTATAAGGAATTGACGCCAGGATTCACTTTCTTTAACTGCTATGGAAGTTGCCAGCATACCGTAAATTATGCAAGCATCTACGTGCCCAAAGTGGAGTCCAACGTAATGTCGATGCCCGAGACCGACCAGTTTATCCGCGAGCATATCGGTCGCAAGATTGTGATTGTAGGCGCGAGTACTGGAACGGATGCGCATACCGTGGGCATTGATGCCATCATGAATATGAAAGGTTATGCAGGACATTACGGCCTCGAGCGATACGATATGATTGAGGCGTATAACCTCGGTTCGCAAGTGCCGAATGAGGAATTTATTGCCAAAGGTAAAGAGCTCCATGCGGATGCCCTCATCATCTCGCAGACCGTCACGCAGAAAGATGTGCATATCCATAACCTTACGAACTTCATCGAACTGATGGAAGCAGAGGGCTTACGAGACAAAATGATATGCTGCTGCGGTGGCGCACGAATCACACATGAACTGGCGCAGGAACTCGGATTCGATGCCGGATTCGGAATGAACACCTATGCTGACGATGTAGCATCGTTTGTAGTCGATCAGATGGTCAAGAGAGGCATACATTGATAATAACATGAATAACATAAAATACGCACAATTATGGAAAAAGAACAAATCAGAGAAGTAATTGCTAGCCGCGCAGCCAAAGAGCTCCATGATGGCGATGTAGTGAACTTGGGCATTGGTCTCCCCACCTTGATTCCAAATTTCCTTCCTGAAGGAATCACCGTAACGCTCCAAACGGAGAACGGTGCTATGGGGCTTGGTCCGAGTCCTGAGCCCGGTAAGGAAGATAAAAACCTGGTGAATGCAGGTGCCGGATCCATCACGTTGCTCCCCGGTGCCAGCACTTTCGATAGCGCTACCTCGTTTGCCATTATCCGTGGCGGCCACGTGGATGTGAGCGTGTTGGGAGCTCTGCAGGTGGACGAGAAAGGTAACCTCGCTAATTGGATTATCCCAGGCAAGATTGCTCCGGGTATGGGTGGCGCAATGGATCTCGTAGTGGGGGCACGACGCGTGATTATTGCTATGGAGCACACGCAGAAAGGTTCTCCTAAGATATTGAAAGAGTGTACGTTACCGCTTACAGCTGCCGGACAGGTCAACATGATTATCACCGAGATGGGCGTGATTAATGTTACCCCAGAAGGACTTGTGTTAGTAGAAAAACATCCAGAGTTCACGGTGGAGCAAATCCAAGCAGTTACAGAAGCTACGCTTATTATTTCTCCTGAACTTAAGAGCATGATCTGATGAATTATCAATATCTTAAATTTGAGCAACGCGAAAGCGGATTGGGTATCCTCACTATCTCTGCTCCTCGGAGTTTGAACGCACTCAACACGACCATCATTGGCGAACTCGATGATTTCTGCTCCACACTCGACTGCACGCTCACCCGCGTACTGATTCTTACGGGCGATGGCGACCGCAGTTTCGTAGCGGGTGCAGACATCAGCGAGATGGCTACAAAGACGCCTGCCGAAGCTCTGGAATTTGGTCAGCGTGGTGCGGAGGCGTTCCGCAAACTGGAAGATTTGCCTATCCCTACCATAGCAGCCGTCAATGGTTTTGCCCTCGGCGGAGGCTGCGAGATAGCTATGGCGTGCGACATCCGCTATGCCAGCACTAAGGCAAAGTTCGGCCAACCTGAAGTGGGCCTCGGCATCATCCCTGGCTTCTCCGGCACCTACCGTCTGCCCAAACTCATCGGGCAAGGCATGGCTAAAGAGCTCATCTACTCGGCTAAGGTCATTCGCGCAGATGAAGCCCTCCGCATTGGTTTAGTCAATGCTGTCTTTGAGCCTGAAGAGCTTATGTCCAAGGCCGAAGAACTGGCAGCTCTCATCCTGAAGCAAGCGCCCTTTGCCGTAAGTGCGGCTAAACGCTGCATCAACGAAAACTATGATCTCAGTCGCACCGAAGGTCTTGCCTTAGAGAACGAACTCTTTGCTGAGTGCTTCGCAACGGAAGATCAGAAAACGCGTATGGATAATTTTTTGCATAAGAAATAATATTCACTTAACCACTTATCCTCATGAAAATCTATGTAATCGGTACGGGTACGATGGCTAAAGGTATCGTAAAAGCCTTTGCAGCCAAAATGCCCGTTGTCATGAAATCTCGCACTCAAGCCAGTCTGGATAAAGCCATGGCTTCTATCGAGAAAGGCTATGCCAAACTTGTAGAAAAAGGGAAGATGACCGAAGAGGCAAAAGCTGCTATCTTGGCCAACATCACCACCACCACCGACTATGCCACTTTCGCAGATGCAGACCTCGTAATCGAAGCAGCTGTGGAGGATATGGCGCTCAAGAAAGAGGTGTTTGGCGAACTCGATGGTATATGCAAGCCAGAGACCATCTTCGCAACCAACAGCTCTTCGCTCTCCATCACCGAAATTGCAGCTGCCACCAATCGTCCCGGAAAGGTTATCGGTTGCCATTTCTTCAACCCTGCTGACCGCATGCAGCTTGTAGAAGTAATCAATGGTCAGCTTACCGACGAAGTTGTCACTAACACAATTGTAACGCTCTGTCAAGAGATTGGCAAGCAACCTGTGCCCGTAAAAGAAGCTCCCGGTTTTGTAGTAAACCGCATCCTTATTCCTATGATCAATGAGGCTGTAGGAATCCTCGCTGACGGCATCGCTTCAGCAGAGGATATTGATAAGTGCATGATGCTCGGAGCCAACCATCCGATGGGGCCGCTCGCGTTGGCCGACCTCATTGGAAACGATGTTAACCTCGCCATTATGGAGGTGCTCTATAAAGAGTTTGGCGATCCCAAATACCGCCCACATCCCCTGCTCCGCAAGATGGTGCGTGCCGGTTTGCTCGGACGTAAAACAGGTGAAGGATTCTATAAATATTAAGGTGGGTTCTAACGATTCCCATACACAAACAATCAGTATATGGATTTCAGCTATTCCAAAACAGAACAACTGTTCTTGCAGATGATTCGCTCGTTTGCAGAGAACGAAATGAAGCCCTTGGCAGCCGAGGTTGATGAAAAGGAGATGTTCCCGTATGAGACCGTAAAGAAAATGGCTAAATTAGGGCTCATGGGTATTCCTGTACCCAAGCAGTATGGCGGTGCCGGCGGCACTGTACAAATGTATATCATGGCGGTAGAAGAACTGAGCCGCGTATGCGCTACTACCGGCGTTATCCTCTCGGCTCACACCTCACTCTGCATGTCGCCCATCATGGAGCACGGTACCGAGGAGCAGAAGATGAAGTACCTGCCCAAACTGGCTTCCGGCGAATGGTTGGGCGCTTTCGGATTGACCGAACCCAATGCCGGTACGGATGCCGCTATGCAGCAGACCACAGCTGTAGATGCAGGCGATAAGTGGATTCTCAACGGCACGAAGATTTTTATCACCAATGCTTCCGCAGCCGACGTGTTTGTGGTAATGGCAATGACCGACAAGTCCAAGGGCAATAAAGGCATCTCTGCCTTCATTGTAGAGCGTGGCTTCAAGGGCTTCTCCATCGGTAAGCACGAGCTGAAGATGGGTATCCGCGGTTCAGCCACCTGCGAGCTTGTTTTTGAAAATTGCGAAGTGCCCAAAGAGAACCTCCTCGGCAACTTAGGCGAAGGCTTTAAGGTGGCAATGAAGACGCTCGATGGCGGTCGTATCGGTATTGCCAGCCAGGCGCTCGGTATTGCGCAAGGTGCTATGGATGAGACCGTTAAATATACCAAGGAGCGCAAGCAGTTCGGCAAGTCCATCAGCCAGTTCCAGAACACGCAGTTCCAGATGGCAGACCTAAAGACGCGGGTGGAAGCAGCTCGCCTGCTCGTGCGTTCAGCTGCTTGGAAGAAGGATATGGGGCTGCCCTATTCGGCAGATGCGGCTATGGCGAAGCTCTATGCTGCCGAAACGGCTATGGCCGTTACTACGAAGGCTGTGCAGTTCCATGGTGGATATGGCTATACCCGCGAATATCCGGTGGAGCGCATGATGCGTGATGCTAAAATTACGGAGATCTACGAAGGTACCTCTGAGGTACAGCGCATGGTCATCGCTGCGAAATTGTTTAAGTAATACCCTAAAACGAACAGTATGAATATTATAGTTTGCGTTAAGCAAGTTCCCGATACTACGGAGATCAAGATTGACCCCGTAAAAGGTACCCTTATCCGCGATGGCGTACCCGCTATCATGAACCCCGATGACAAGGGCGGTTTGGAATTGGCGCTGCGTCTGAAAGAGCAGCATGGTGCCACCGTGACCGTTGTGTCAATGGGTCCTCCTCAAGCCGACGTAATGCTGCGTGAAGCGCTCGCTATGGGTGCCGACCGCGCTATTCTCATCTCTGACCGCAAGTTCGCTGGTGCCGACACTCTTGCTACCTCTTATACACTCGCAGGATGCATCAAGACCCTCGATTACGACCTCATCATCGCCGGCCGTCAGGCTATCGATGGCGATACCGCACAGGTAGCACCCGAGATGGCTGAGCACCTCGGTCTTCCGCAAGTGACCTACGTGGTGGATGCCGATATCACCCCCGAAGGGCTGATTGTGAAGAAGGAAAACGAAGACTGCGTGCAGACGCTCGCAGTAGATGGCAAATGTGTGCTCACTGTGCTCGCTTCGGCGTTCAAACCCCGCTATATGACGGTTGCCGGCATCATCGATGCCTATAACCGTGAGGTGGAGGTTTGGTCAGCTGAGAAGATCGATGTAGATGAAAACCTGCTCGGTCTCAAGGGCTCGCCTACTAAGGTGTTCCGTTCCTTCCCCAAGGCCCTCAAGGCTCCGGGAGAGGTGCATGAACTCTCCGACGAAGAGGCTGTAGAACTCATTTTCAACCGTCTCAAAGAAAAACATATTATCTGATAACCCATCTAAAAACGAAAGAATCATGAATATGAATGATTATAAAGACGTATATGTGTTCGCCGAGCAGCGAAACGGCGTCATTCAGAATGTAGCCTACGAACTCTTGGGAAAGGCTACTGACCTCGCTAAGGAGTTGGGGCATCAGGTAGTGGCTGTGCTCCTCGGCTATGGCATTAAAGACCAAGCTCAGAGCCTCGTTGAGATGGGTGCGGATGAGGTCATCGTGATTGACCGTCCCGAACTTAAAGACTACCTCACCGAGCAGTACAAGCAGGCAATGTATCAGCTCATTATGGCGCGTAAGCCGCAGATTGTGCTCTATGGTGCTACTACCATTGGTCGCGACCTTGCACCGCGTCTCGCTTGCAAGCTGCATTCCGGTCTCGTAGCTGACTGCACCAAGCTCACCATAGAGCTCGATAAGGAAGGCAAGAAGGAGTTCTACTCTACGCGTCCTGCTTTCGGCGGTAACCTGATGGCTACTATCGTGTGCCCAACCTCTCGTCCTCAGATGTCCACCGTTCGCCCGGGAGTAATGCAGAAGCTCCAGCGCGATGTGAACCGCAAGGGAATCATCAGCGAGTTCGAGCCGGTGTTTGACGAGAAGGAGTTTAAGGTACGCCTTATCTCTACTGAGATGAACGACCAGAAAGTGGCAGATATTTCTACAGCTAAGTACCTCGTTTCCGGTGGCCGTGGCGTACACGATGCAGAAGGCTTTAAGAAACTCCAAGCATTGGCCGATGAGATTGGCGGGATGGTATCGTCTTCGCGCGCCATGGTAGATGCCGGAGTGATGGATCATGCATATCAGGTAGGTCAAACGGGTAAGACTGTGCGTCCGCAACTGTATATGGCATGCGGTATCTCCGGTGCTATTCAGCACTTGGCAGGTATGGAGGAATCGGGCTATATCGTTGCCATCAATAAAGATAAGTATGCTCCTATCTTCTCTGTAGCAGACTTAGGCATTGTTGGTGACCTGCATAAGATTATCCCGATGCTCACTGAGCGCATCCGCCGCGAGAAAGAACAAAATCAATAACGATATAAGGCAAAGCCAATACGTTAGTTACGGCATTATTTATGCTGAGAAATAGCATATTGTAAGGTTAGTAAAAAGCTGTACCTGGCATGGAGCCGCAAAAGTAGACACCCTTACTCTAAAATGTGTAACGTTTGTAACGTTTGTAACGCTTTGCGTTGCTGCTGCCGTATTTAGACGAGATAATCCCACCGCTTTCGCGATGGGATTATATTATTTCTGCTCAGCATCATTTATTCGTTGGCCGAGGAGTTTTCAGAAGTCTCTTCTGACGAAGACTCGGCCTTTGCCGAGTCGTGCGACTTCTTGAGTGAGCCGAAGAGGGCTGCGAGGGCTTGAAACACGGCTGCTATGATTTGCCATGCGTTTGCTTTCTTAGTAGTCTTTGCCATAGTGGTGATATTCGGTTGGTTCGCTGCCTTGCGTCACCTCCATCTCGCTGATGGGGTCATCGGAGATAAAGTCGTTCACCACATCTTCATATAGTCTATCATTTACGAGGATACACCCTCGGGAGTGTTCGGGTTTGGTGCCGCGATGCACTCGAATGCACGATCTTCGTCGGAAGGGACTTCGCAAACGGGATGAGCCTTGCTCATCGGGTGCTCCGTCATTCGCATTAGCGCTCCTCTCCCCACCACAACTTTTGCAAGTTGTGTCGAGGACCCCATATTGGCGGAGCGTGGCAGGGCCACTGCCCGCTACAGGGACGTTTGATAGCAGCGGAAGATTGCGCTT
>CAMGMU010000058.1 GCA_946059305.1 uncultured Bacteroidales bacterium
TTCCCAAATGATTTTCCGCCATCTTCCCAAATGATTTTCCGCCATCTTCCCAAATAAAAATACGCCAAATTCCCAAATAGATGCAAAATTATTTGCATCTATCAAAAAAAAATAGTACCTTTGCGGCGGAATTAGTAATCTTTGATTACCTGCCATACGGACAACTGCTGGCGAACCAGCAAGCAACAGACTTTGATGAGCGATTCAAGTTCACCGGCAAGGAACGTGATTGGGAAACGGAGAAAGGGGATCATTCTATCGCGCAGCAGATTTCCCAATTGATACCAGAAGCGACAATAATAGCACCAACAGAGGAAATGAAAGCTGCCGTAGAAGATGATAGAACATGGGTAATAGGAGTCGCCAAGAATGAGCCTCTCGGAGAAGAGATATTGCTTCACTTATTGCAATAGCGACACGTTCAATCAATTGAGACTTTCATGAACGCGAATGGCGAACTCAACTACCACAAGGTAGCGGATTTAAGACTTTTTATAATGGATATGGAAACTTACGAACTAAATAGAAGAATATCAAAGTGGCTGAAATGGCCTATTCGTCTTTTGTTGATTGCTGTTTTCGTAGGAGGTTCCTATCTGTACTTATATGACCATCCGACATGGATGCGAATACTTTATGGTACGCATGATTTAGGCAATCATTTTTACTCCATGCCTTGGGATGGCGGTCACGATATTGTTGTTTATAATCCGGATGTTCAGAATGATGAAGTCTATTCTGGCATGCGTGTAATTGATGATACTCATATCGTGGTTACAGACATTGCATAACACGTAGGCAGAACGTAGGGAGGCTGCTCCGTAAAGTCAGCAGAAGCCATTTACAAGGCAGTCAGTTTGGCGAAACGAAGAATCATGGTTTTCGTTCCGGCAGCATCAAAATTGATAATGATTTTATCGTTCCCATTCTCTCTATACGCATCGGTCACCGTGCCCTCACCAAAGGTGGCATGACGCACGCGGCTGCCTATCGGGAAGGGGCAGTCAAACGTCATTTTTTCGCCCTTAACCTGCATGCCGGTAGTGGGCACAAGCCTCTTGGATGCGGGTTGAGAGAAAGCGCTCGGAGCGGAAGAGGGCGTTCCATCGGAATGGGAAGCGGAAAATAAGGGGTTGGTATCGGAATGAGAAGCGGAAGAAACCGTTTTTCTGCCGGGAATAGGAGCTGAAGGGATGGGCTCAAAACCGCGGGATTCCCAATTGGTTGTTCGGCGTTGAGGCTCTTGCCAGCGTTGCACATATTGCGCATCCAACTCGCGCAGGAAACGCGATGGCGACTGAAACTGCAGTTGCCCATTCTTATAGCGCGTGTCCGCAGACGTGATATAGCATTGGTCTTTGGCTCGCGTGATAGCTACATAAAACAATCGGCGTTCTTCTTCCAAGTCTTTGTCTGATTCGGAGAACATCGAGGGGAAGAGATTCTCCTCCATGCCAGCTATCATGACTGCACTGAATTCCAATCCCTTAGCCGAGTGAACGGTCATCAGCGTCACGCGCGAATCATCAGCCGCTGTTTGGTTATCCTGATCCGTCAGAAGGGCTACCTCCGAGAGGAAAGCGCGGATACTCACCTCCGTAGCGCCCGACTCCTGCTGCTGCACCATATACTCGCGGATAGCACTCATCAACTCCTCCACGTTCTGCAGCTTATCCTGCCCTTCCTGCGTGGTGTCGGCCAGCATCGTCATGCGGATTTGCGAACGCGTAACCACCTTTTGCGCAAACGCATACGCGTCAAGCGTATCTACCTCCTGCTGCAAGTCCGCAATCAGTTCAGCAAACGCCATGAGCCGTTTTGCAGTAGGGCCGTTGACATCCAACCGCATCTCTACTGGATGACGCACAACCTCGAAGAGGTTGACGTTTTGCTCATGCGCCACCTCCTTCACGCGTTTCATCGTCGTTTCGCCAATCTTACGGGCGGGGAAATTGATGATTCTGAGCAACGCTTCGTCGTCTTTCGGGTTGCAAATCAAGCGGAAATACGAGAGCACATCCTTGATTTCTTTACGTTGGTAGAAGGAGAGGCCGCCATAGATGCGATAGGGGATGGAGAGTTTGCGGAACTCATCTTCAATAACGCGCGATTGCGCGTTGGTGCGATAGAGCACGGCCATCTCATCATAGGCAAGGCCATCGAAAAACAGCCGGCGAGCCTGCTGAGAGAGGAACTGTGCCTCGTCGCGATCCGAACCATGGCGGGATATTTGAATAGGCAAACCCTCCTCTTTTTCCGAATACACATCCTTGGAAATCTGCCGAATATTATGGCGAATGAGCGAATTGGCCGCACCCACGATATTCTTAGTCGAGCGATAATTGCGCTCCAACTTAAAGAGCGGACAACCCTTATAATCTGCTTGAAATTCGAGGATATTGCGGATGTCAGCCCCTCGGAATGCATAGATGGATTGGGCATCATCTCCCACCACACAGATATGCTTATCTTTATCCGCTAAGTGCTTGATTATCAGATACTGAACGCGATTCGTATCTTGATACTCATCTACGAGAATATACTGAAAAATTGCTTGGTATTTAGCCTTCACTTCAGGAAAATTCTCGAGCAGCAAATACATGTTGCAGAGCAAGTCGTCGAAGTCCATTGCGTTGGCTTCGCGTAGGCGTTTTTGATAATAATAATACACGTCTGCCATCCGATACATGCGGCTGATTTTGTCGCGCGTTTGATACGTACGGTCGTTCGCATATTCGCGGGCCGAGACGAGGTTGTTTTTGGCTTCGGAAATGCGGCCGAGTACATCGCCCGTTCGGTAGATTTTTTCGTCTAAATCCATCTCTTTCACGATCTGCTTGATGAGCGATTTGGAGTCGGTCGTGTCGTAGATGGAGTAGTCGGAAGTGTAGCCGAGCTTGTCGGCTTCCTGACGGAGCACCCTCGAAAAAATCGAGTGGAAAGTGCCCATTTGGATATAGCGACTGTGGTCCTGCCCCACTAATTTGCCGATACGGTCGCGCATCTCGCGAGCCGCTTTGTTGGTGAACGTCAGCGCGAGGATATGGGCCGCACTTACACCCTCCGAAAGCAGGTAAGCAATCTTATAGGTGAGCACGCGCGTTTTGCCCGAACCGGCGCCCGCTATGATCAGGTGAGGGCCGTTGTTATAAACGACAGCCTCGCGTTGGGATGCACTCAAATTATCGAGAAAAGCCATGATTTTTGTCTGTTTTTGTTGTCCTTGTCAGAAAAATGAGGGGTTTTGACACTTTTTTCGTGAAAAAGTGTGCAAAATTACGAAATTTTTATTACTTTTGCAAACAAAATAAAAAGAAAATATGTTGCCTTTCGATTTTATAGAACAAATGCGACCCCTTTTGGGGGCCGAATTAGACGCTTTCTTGCATGCGCTTCAGACCGAGCGAGAGACGTCTGTTCGGCTCAACAACAAGGTGGATTTTCAGCAACTGAAGCTGCTTCGCGAAGCCGGCTTGGAGGAGGTGCCCTGGTGCCCGGAGGGGTACTATGTGAAGCAGCGGCCGCAGTTTACGCTCGACCCTATGCTCCATGCCGGATGCTACTATGTGCAGGAAGCCAGCTCGATGTTTGTGCAGCGTGTGCTCGAGCAGTATGTCAGCCCGGATTCCATCGTGCTCGATATGTGTGCTGCCCCCGGGGGTAAGAGCACCCTCATCAGCGAGCACCTTGGCGAGGAGGGTTTGCTCATCAGCAACGAGGTAGTGCGTCAACGCGTGTTTGTGCTGTCAGAAAACCTTCAGAAATGGGGCAATGGCAACATGGTTGTTACCCACAATCAGGCACGCGATTTCGGCGACCGGCTCGACAATCTCTTCGACTGCATCCTCGTAGATGCGCCTTGCTCCGGCGAGGGGATGTTCCGCAAAGACAGCGATGCGGTGGATGAGTGGAGCCTCAAAAACGTAGAGATGTGTGCTGCAAGGCAGAAGGAGATTCTGCGTTATGTATGGCCTGCGCTCAAGCCCGGAGGTATCATGATTTACTCCACCTGCACCTACAACGAGCTCGAGGACGAGCAAAATGCCCTCTTCATCCGCGATGAGCTCGGAGCCGACATTCTTCCCATCGATTACGATGACGCGTGGGGCATTCAAGCCACTAAAGCAGGCTACCATTTCTACCCCCACAAAACGCGAGGCGAGGGGTTCTACCTCTGCGCGCTACGCAAGCACGATGCACCATTCGCTCCCTTCAAAATCAAGGTGGAGAAGAAAAAGCCGCAGCAGCCGATTGAATACCTCAGCGAGATGCAGTCTTGGCTCCGCCATCCGGAGCGTTGGACTATCCGACAAAACGACCGTTTCGCAGACGCATACCCGCGTAAATATAAGGACTTGATCGAGTATCTGAGTGCGCATTTTATCTGCATCATCAGCGGCTTCGGGCTTGGCGAGATTCGCGGACGTAGTATCGCTCCGCAACATAGTCTGAGCATGCAGAAAGACTTCAAGAAAGAGATGTTCCCCATGGCTAACCTCTCGCTCGAGATGGCGCAAGCCTACCTCCGTGCAGAGGCCCTCATCTTACCCGACCAGCCGATGGGCACACTCCTGATGACATACGATTGGGTGCCTCTTGGTTTCGTAAAAAACGTAGGTAACCGCTGCAATAATCTCTACCCAAACGAGTGGCGCATCCGTCGGCTTTGATGGCTACTTGATGGCGCATCCGCTGCAATAGAAAAAGCGTTGAACTTGCCTCGTTGATTGATTATTATTCTCTACTGATATTGTCATCGATTATTTGATAATATGAATGCTATCACTTTTCTTGGCACAGCCACTTCTGTGGGCGTCCCGATGTTGGGTTGCTCTTGCGAGGTGTGCCGTTCGGCCGACCCGCGCGATACACGACTGCGTTGCAGCGCGTTGGTAGAAACCAACGGCTTGCGATTGCTCATAGATTGCGGGCCGGACTTCCGCCAACAGGCGCTCCGCCATCAGATCACCCACGTAGATGCCATCTTGCTCACGCATGAGCACTACGATCATGTGGGTGGATTGGATGATGTGCGGCCGCTCGGCAACACCCATATTTACGCCGAAGAGCGTGTGCTTGGTGCGGTACGCCGAGTGATGCCCTACTGCTTTGGAGAGCACCCTTATCCCGGCAGCCCACGTATCGAACTCCACGAGCTGAAGCCTTTTGAGAAGCAAACCATCAGCACCCCCAATGGCGAAGTGGATATCCTCCCCATCCGCGTGATGCACAACAAATTACCCATCATCGGTTTCCGCATTGGCGACATGGCTTATATCACCGATGCCAGTTTCCTTCCAGAAGAGACACTCGATGCATTACAAGGACTAAAACTATTGGTAATCAACGCGCTTCAAATACCTCCCCATCCTGCGCATTTCTCGCTTGAGGAGAGCATTGCCATCGCCCATCGCCTCCATGCTGAGCAAACAGTCTTCACCCATTTCTCTCACAAGATCGGCCTCCATGCTGCCACCTCTGCTACCCTTCCCCCTACCCTCGCCCTCGCCCACGACAACCTCCACCTCGAATTTTAAATTCCTGCTGCTGCCCTAATCATTCTGCCCTATGAATCGCATTTTTCTATCCATATTCCTTTTGTGTTGCACTTTCATAGCGGAAGCGCAGCAGCGCTATTTCGAGATTGAAGTGCGGCAACCAGCGCGGGTGCAACTGCCGGATAACCAGCCGGAAGTCAGCAGACTGCTTGTTGTAAATAATGCCGCTTTTCAGCCAGACTCCTTCGGCCATCGCAACAAGCGCAACGATGAAGAAACAGGCAGCACCAATATCGACCTGCAAACAGCTGGCCGTCAATGCGTATTTGGCGCGCTCGAAGCGCTCGAGCAAACGGAGCAGTACGAAGAGGTGAGCGTTTTAGACAAACCACTCAACCCCAAAAAATCCTTTTTCAAACGCACCCCCCTCAGCTCATCCGTAGCCGACAGTTTGATGACTTTCTATGGTTGTGATGCTCTCCTCTCGCTCAATCAGTTGGTGCTTTATGACGTGCTCGAATCCTATGAAACGGAAAGCGGCACTTTCTACGCGTATCTACAGGCTTACGTCACCACCCAATGGAGCATCCACTACATAGGCCAAAAGAACAGCTTTGTATTTGCTATCTCCGACACACTATTATGGGCGAAAGAAGATGCCTCCGAAGTGACCGCCCTCATGGCCCTTCCTGATCGCCAAACAGCACTCATTGATTTTGCTTTCTATGCCGGAAACGAGAGCGCAAAAGCACTCTATCCACAGTGGACTACCGAAGAGCGATACCTCTATCATGCAGCATCCAAGGATATGGATGCCGCCCTCCAATGCTTCACCAAGCAGCAATGGCAAACCGCTTTTGATGCATGGCAACAGATTGCCCTAAACCCTACCGAGAGTCCGCTTCTCCGAGCATATTCCTATGCCGACATGGCACTTGCAGCAGAGATGATGGGGGATTTCGATGCCGCTATCCAATGCGTAGATGAAGCCGTCTCCCTTTTTGCAAAGCTCCATACCTCCGATGCCCTTCAGCAGAAAGTCAATATTCTCTACTACCGCAGTCAGCTCCTCTCCCGGAAGAAGGCCCTCTAATTCATCTTGTTTTCCTCTATTTTACCTCCTCCTTGCGCCTCATTCGCTGCTCCCATTAGCCGCAGCCTCTTCCATTGGCTGTCTCTCTCTACAGCCGCCTGCCATAACAACTACCTATACCACTATCAGACATCTCAATAGCTGCCTTCCATAACAGCTACCTATACCATTATCAGCCATCTCTACCACTATCAAAAAAAAAAGTAGCTGGAATCCAGCTACTTTTTATTAAAGATATTCGTTCTTTAAACGTTATTTGCTTACATTAATGACCGGCATCATCTTCTCAGAGCCTTGTACTTGAGGCAGTTTGCCATCCCATTTCTCAATCCAGTCTTCCTGCACAATGAGCGGCGAAAGCGATGCAGCAATGGTGCGATTATAGTATGCCTCTGCATCCGCTTTGATTTTCATAGCGCGCGCTTCACCCTCTGCTTTGGCGACTGCAATCTTGGCATTCGCCTCTGCTTCTTTCACTTCGTTCTCAGCCTTGAGCGCAGCTTGTACAGCAGCATTCTTAGCCTCGATCATTTGGCGCAGACTCTCCGGAGGAGTAATCTGAGAGGTGAATTCCGTTACGGTAAAGCCCTCTACAGTAAGGGTGCTGTCAAGCATCTGGCGCACTTCGGCTTCAAACTTAGCGCGGTTAGCCATCAGCTCATCGGAGGTGTAACCATTTGCTGTGATGCGGTAAGCATCATAAATAACGGTGCGCATATAGCCATCCTCGATATCGCGAAGCGGACGACGATATTTGAAGAACACATCTACTGCCTTCGAGCGGTTGAGGAAATATGCCATAGTCGGATCCATTGTAAAGATGGCTGCATCACGAGTAGTAACCGTAAAAGGTTCATAATCAACGCGCTGCACATATGTCTCGTATTTAAACACATCCGTAGTTATCGGACAAAAGAATACGTAACCCGTAACAGCTGTAGCGTCTAATGTGCCCTGTTCGGTGAGGGAGAGTTTATTGAACTTCACACCCACTTCGGAACTATCCACACGGGTACACCGAATCAAAGCGGAAGGAACAACAACAAGAACAATCGCAAAAATGATTGCGAATTTAATCCATGCAAAAAGTGATTTGTTAGGAGTTGCCATACGAATAATCCCTCATATCCGCCCCACCTCTAATAGAGGTGAAGGGCAGAATTGCCGCTGAGGGTGCGGATTAAATAAACACAAATACGTATATAAGACGTATTTATTTGAAAAAAACTACATTTTTTCGAAAAAATGTTCTGAAAAAATTGTCGTTTTTCCCTAAAAAATCAATCTCTCGATGAGCCGAAGAAGCGTAGAAGATAAAGGAAGATATTGATGAAATCAAGATAGAGCGAAAGCGAGCCGAAAAGAGCCAACTTCTGCGTGCTTTCGTTGATTTCCGACTGCATCTGAAGCATTTGGCGAATCTTCTGCGAGTCGTATGCCGTAAGTCCGGCAAACACCAAAACGCCAATACCGCTTACGATGAAATCCATCATCGCATTACGCAAAAACATATTCACGATACCGGCAATAATCAAACCGATAAGTGCCATCAATGCGAATTTACCCATACCGCTGAGATCCTTCTTGGTGAATGAACCAACCAACGCCATCGCTGCAAACATTCCCGCAGTAATGAAGAAAGTGGTAGCAATCGAGCTCATGGAGAAAACAACGAAAATGGAGCTGAACGTCAAACCGGTAATGGCGCTATAGAGAATGAATACTGCAGTAGCAGTAGAGAACGACATGCGGTTGAGGCGTGCAGAGAAATAGAAAACAAGACCCAGCTGCAAAATCATCAGAGCGATCAAAGCCCAATTATTGGTGAAGATGAAGGTCATCAATGCTTCCGATTTAGCAGTTACCATAGCGGTAAGGCCGGTGATTACGAGCGCAAGAGTCATCCAAATATAGACATTGCGCATGAGGGTAGCCACTACAGAATCAGAGTAGCGGGTACTTTCGATAGAATTAAAATCCAAGTTGTTCATAGTTTAATATGATAATTATATTTCAAAATTATTAAATAGATAGGATATGCATAGCCGTCCACTTATCGTCCTTGATATCTTTCTGCTGCTTGATAGCTTTAGAGAACGGCACATATACGACATCATCATTCTTGATACCAACCATGATGGATCGTTGCTCTTCAAGCAAAGCCGTAACGGCAGCAATACCCAATCGGCTGGCGAGAATACGGTCTTGCGCAGTAGGCGAACCACCACGCTGGAGATGGCCTAAAATCGTCACGCGCGTATTATATTCTGGATGTGCTTCCTCGAAGATTTTGGCTACTGCTTGTGCACCGCCTTCAATGGCATGCTCTTGTACGAGTACGATACTTGAGTTTTTTGATTTACGGCGTCCTTGACCAATAGCTTCCTCTATCTGCTCCAATACGGATGCACGTTCGGGAATAATAGCGGCCTCTGAGCCTGCAGCAATAGCCGCATTGAGCGTAAGGAATCCGGCATCGCGTCCCATAACTTCTACCAAGAACACGCGCTCGTGCGAGGTAGCCGTATCGCGCAACTTATCAATACAGTCCATAATCGTGTTGAGCGAAGTGTCGTAACCGATGGTAGCGTCCGTTCCCCAAAGGTCATTATCGATAGTGCCGGGAAGACCAACGATAGGCACATTAAACTCCTGAGCAAACTGACGAGCACCGGTAAACGTGCCATCACCGCCAATCACTACAAGCGCATCAATGCCTGCTTTCAGCATGTTGTCATACGCTTTCTTGCGGCCCTCCGGATTACGGAACTCTGCACAGCGGGCTGACTTGAGGATGGTGCCACCACGCTGAATAATACCCGATACATCGTGAGATGTGAGTTCGCGGATATCACCATCTATTAATCCTTGATACCCACGATAGATGCCCATCACTTTTATTCCATTGTAGATAGCAGCGCGCGTGACAGCACGGATAGCTGCATTCATAGCTGGAGAATCACCACCTGAGGTGAGTACTCCAATGCATTGTACTTTGTATTCCATAGTTGTTTTGTTTTGCCCGAAGGCATTATTATTGTTATTTCATGAGTTGCCATCAGCTACATAACGGCTTACAACTTTTGATGCGTATTCATTTTGTTTCTGGCCTCTACAAAAAGAGCCAAATCTGCCGGAAACTCTTCGAGATGATTGCCTATCACAACGATATCTGCTCCTGCGCCCCATGCCGCTTCTGCTTCAGCTGCCGAATGCATTCCTCCGCCAACAATCAGCGGCACCCGGATGAAACGCCTTACACTACGAATAAGACTTCCTCTTGCCGGATGAAGAGCACCACTACCTGCTTCGAGATAGATTAAATGCAGGCCAAGCATTTCGCCTGCAAGAGCGGTATCTGCTATCCTTTCGGGATCAGAAGCCGAAAGCGGTCGCGTACCCGTAATGCGCGCAGTAGCCGACTCACGACCACCATCTACAAGAATATACCCCATCGATATCGTTTCTATACCCGACTCCTTGATTTTTCTGGCTGATGCGGCTTGCTGACCAATCAGCATATCCGGATTATTGCCGGAAATCAACGACAGAAAAAGCAACGCATCGGCAGCGGGAGTGAACTGAGCAGGATGGCCCGGGAAAATCACGATGGGAATATCGCCGGTGTAATTCCTTAATTGCGAAATAAGCGCATCTGGCGACTCAAAAAACGTGCTTCCTCCTACAAATACGAAATCAGGGCGATGCTCACGAATATGACTGCCAATTTGGCAGATGCTTTCACTTTCCAGCAACTCCTCCGGATCAAGCAATACGGCCAACATCTTCTGATGCTGGGAGCAGGCATGCTTTATGTAGTCTTCAACATTCATTTTCAATACGTTGCGCCACTTGCTCCATCAACCATTGAGGCGTAGAGGTAGCACCACAAATACCGATATTGCACTCGCTGAGCGGTTTGCCTGCCAACTGACGCAGACGACTGAACCACTCGGAAGTAAGCTCTTCTATCATACTGACAAAGAGTGTGCCAGCATTCACTTCTCGGCAATGACCAAACAGCACTTTGGCATTGCTGGACTTTAATCCACCTACGAAAATTACGATATCATGCTCCGCTGCAAACTTACGAAGGTTCTCTACGCGATTGGCTACGTTGCGGCAGATGGTATTGTGGTGCTCAAACACCACCTTCGATTGCAACTGACTAAGCCGATTGCGAATATTCTCCACCAATTGATAAAACTCATCCGTAGATTTGGTCGTTTGACTAAAAAGGAATATATCGCGCTGAAAATCAATACTCTCTATATGTTCTGGATGCTCAATAACGATTGCCGTTCCATCCGTTTGACCAACGAGCCCAACCACCTCAGCATGACCGGGTTTGCCAAATATAACAATCTGCGCATCTCGGTGCTCACAGAAAGCCTGTCGAATGCGTTTTTGCAGTCCAAGCACTACCGGACAACTGGCATCAAAGAGTTGGATACCATTTTGCTTACAGAGCAGATAAGTAGAGGGCGGTTCACCGTGCGCACGCAGAAGCACTTTGGCGTTATGAAGGTTGCGAAGTTGATCATGGTCGATAGTGATGAGACCGAGGTTGGCCAAACGGCTGACCTCTTCACCATTATGCACGATATCGCCCAAACAATATAGCCCACCTTTTTGCAATTCCTCTTCTGCTCGCTGAATAGCACGTGTAACGCCAAAGCAGAATCCCGATTGCGAATCAATATCTATCATTTTTGCTCTTTTATTCGTTTTTCAAACACTCGGATAACATAATCCATCTGTTCGGCAGGAGTCATGTAAGAATTATCTACCACTACGGCATCTTCAGTCTGACGCATCGGTGATTCTTCACGATGCGTATCGCGATAATCGCGGTCGTTTACATCAGTAAGCACCTCTTCCATAACCGGATGTTCGCCCTTGGCTTCCAGTTCCTTAAAACGGCGCTCTGCACGAATCTCTGGAGATGCTGTAAGAAACAGTTTTAGTTCGGCATTTGGAAAAACCACTGTTCCGATATCTCGGCCATCCATTACTATTCCACCCTCACGCCCCATCGCTTGCTGCTGAGCCACCATGGCGCGACGAACAAAACCTATGGTGGATACTTGACTGGCCATATTACCCACTTCCAGCGTACGAATGCGTGCTTCTACATCGCAGCCATTAAGAAGGGTATGCTGACTGCCATCGGGCTGCACACTGAAATCGATGTTGAGTTCGCCAATATGTTGCTCCAAGAAAGGCTCTACAGCCATTTCTTCCGGCTTATTTTCTATTGTATAGAGCGCTACGCTACGGTACATTGCACCCGTATCTACATACCGATAACCGGCATGCTTGGCCAACGCTTTGGCAATAGTGGATTTTCCGCAAGATGAAAAACCGTCGATAGCTACAATAATCTTTTTCATATTATTTCATTAATTCGTTGATGTGCAATGAGATAGAGGTCTGAAACGTGAAATTTCCACGCGTATATTGGGAAAATGCAGCGCCAATCCTTACGCCTTTAACATGAAAACCAGTGCCGATAGCCAATCCAGCAAGCGAAAACTGATCTTGAATTGCCATCTCTCGTCTGCGGCGATGATTATACGATACCGTGAGCCAAAACACATCTTTCTTCGGAACGATATCCACTGCCCAAACGGTATGACTGAAAAGGGTATTGTACCACGTGTCTTGCGATTTATGGTTAGCCTGCTTCTCATCTATTCCCACATAACTGAGGTTCCACGTTTGCATATTATGAATGGTAAGAGAAAAACGCAGTGGTGCATGCGCTAATTTATAACTCAGTCCCAATTGAAGATTAAGCGGAAGCGAGGCAAGTTTTTGGCCGTATTCATCGGAATAAAAGCCCTTAAGTTGCCATCCGATATTTTGCAACGACAAGCCTATTTGAAGCGTAGAATCAGGGATGGAATAATAAGCTCCTACATCCGCACCAAGCGCGAATGAACTATATGATTCGTAACTTGAATATAAGCATTTGATGGCAGCGCCAATGCGAAATCCATGAGAAAGTTGCCGTGCATACATACCTTCAAAAAGAAAATCACGCGCGGAAAAGGTTGTTCCGAGCAGATTGCCATATTCATCAGCATATGCAAACTTTCCATAATCCAAATAATGGATGGCGTAACCTGAATAATTATGGCCCCAATTATGGCCATAGAGGACCGATGCAAAATTCATCGATGCTCCATAATAAGCATAATTGAGCGAAAGGAGTTTATCCGAGGCTTGCGAGAGTAGCGCCGGATTATTAAGCGCCATTCCAAGGTCGCCGTCAGAAGTTGACACATTGCTTCCTCCGAGCGCGTTATGGCGCGCACTATAAGGAAGATTAAGGCTGTTATACACCGTTGCTCCTGCCTGGGCACACACCCCGGAAGAAATGGCCAGCAATCCAAACAGCAATATGTTTTTTAAAATTCTCACCTTCTGCGGCATTTTAATCAATCTGCGGACAAAATTATACAAAAAAATTGACATTAGCAAGTTTTTTCTGCAATAATGCACAAAAATACGCATTTTAGGGTAAAAAAATGCTCTTTCTTTTGGACAAATCAAAGATTTGTATTACCTTTGCATTCGCATTATGTTCATTTTCGGACGCAATGCCATAAAATCGATTACCAAAAACAATCATTATAACTATTTATTTTTACATTTTATGTGGTTATTTAATTCTTCAATTGGACGTAAGTTCGTGATGAGTCTCACGGGCTTAGCCTTGGTGTTGTTTCTTACTTTCCACGCATCGATGAACCTTGTGCTCATCATTTCGGAGAGCGGTTACAACTGGATTTGCGAAATGCTTGGCGCTAATTGGTATGCCTTGGTAGGTACCGCCGGTTTGGCAGCCTTGGTACTCATTCACTTCATCTATGCATTCTGGCTTACGATTCAGAATCGCGCAGCTCGCGGTACGGATCGTTATGAAGAAACGGCAAAGATTTGGGGTGTAGATTGGGCATCGAAAAACATGCTTGTGTTGGGCATCGTAGTAGTGCTTGGTCTTTTGGTTCACCTTTACAATTTCTGGTTCAACATGCAGCTGGCTGAGCTAACGGAGATGGAGACGATGTTTGCTCCCGCTGATGGTGCAGGCCTCGTTAAGTACACGTTTACTGGTATGCTTGCTGATGGTACGATGGACGGATGCTGGTGCCACCCTGTATATTGCGTAGTGTATTTGGTTTGGTTTGTAGCATTATGGTTCCACCTTACACATGGTATCTGGTCGGCTCTCCACACTATCGGATGGAGCAACCTTATTTGGTTCAAGCGCATCAAGACCATCGGCTTCATCTGGGCTACCCTCGTAGTGCTGATGTTTGCTGCCGTAGTGTTCTACTACCTCGGAGTATATTTCGGTGCATGTCTTTAATTAACTGACTAAAATTGATTATAATATATGGCACTTCAACCACAAAACGGAATCATTACGCCTGAAATGGCGAAGATTCCTCAGGGTCCGCTTGAGAAGAAATGGACCAACTACAAGGATCACCAGAAATTGGTTAACCCTGCCAACAAGCGTAAACTCGACATTATCGTAGTAGGTACGGGTTTGGCTGGCGCTTCTGCAGCAGCTTCACTTGCTGAGATGGGCTTCAATGTGCTCAATTTCTGCATCCAAGATTCACCTCGTCGCGCACACTCCATTGCGGCACAGGGCGGTATCAATGCAGCTAAGAATTATCAGAATGATGGTGATTCTATCTATCGCCTGTATTACGATACCATCAAGGGCGGTGACTATCGCGCTCGTGAAGCAAACGTATATCGCTTGGCAGAGGTGAGCAACAGCATTATCGACCAATGTGTAGCACAGGGTGTTCCTTTCGCTCGCGAATATGGTGGTCTGCTTGACAACCGTTCGTTTGGTGGCGCACAGGTAAGCCGTACGTTCTACGCTAAGGGTCAGACCGGTCAGCAACTTCTACTGGGTGCATACTCCGCTCTTTCTCGCCAGATTGGTAAGGGTAAAGTAAAAATGTACACCCGCTATGAGATGCTCGATCTCGTGATGATTAAAGACGAGAACGGTGAGGATCGCGCTCGCGGCATCATCGCACGTAATCTCGTTACCGGACGCATCGAGCGTTTCTTCGCTCACGCTGTAGTAATCGGCACTGGCGGTTATGGTAACACCTTCTTCCTCTCTACCAACGCAATGGCATCTAATGGTTCGGCTGCTATGCAGATGTATCGTCATGGCGCATTCTTCGCTAACCCATGCTACGCTCAGATTCACCCCACATGTATTCCTAAGCATGGTGACTTCCAATCTAAGCTCACGCTTATGTCAGAGTCGCTCCGCAACGATGGTCGCATTTGGGTTCCCAAGAAACTGGAGGATGCTAAGAAACTGCAGGCAGGTACGCTCAAGGGACGCGATATTCCCGAAGAAGATCGCGACTACTACTTGGAGCGCCGCTACCCCGCTTTCGGTAACCTCGTTCCGCGTGACGTAGCCTCACGTGCAGCTAAAGAGCGTTGCGACAAGGGCTTTGGTGTAAACAATACCGGATTGGCAGTATTCCTTGACTTCTCTGACGCCATCAAGCGACTTGGCAAAGATGTTGTTGCTCAGAAATACGGCAACCTCTTCCAAATGTATGAGAAGATTGTAGATGAGAACCCATATGAGAACCCGATGATGATCTTCCCTGCTATCCACTACACGATGGGTGGTATTTGGGTGGACTACGAGCTCCAAACGTCTGTTAAGGGCCTCTTCTGCATTGGCGAGGCTAACTTCTCTGACCATGGTGCTAACCGCTTGGGTGCTTCTGCACTTATGCAGGGTTTGGCTGACGGCTACTTCGTATTGCCTTACACCATTCAGAACTATCTTGCTGACCAAATCAGCGTTCCGCGCATGTCTACCGACCTGCCTGAGTTTGCTGCTGCTGAGAAAGCTGTCCAAGATAAGATTCAGAAGCTTATGTCGATTCAGGGCAAACGCTCTGTAGATTCTATCCACAAAGAGTTGGGCTTGATCATGTGGGACTTCGTAGGTATGGGCCGCACGGCTGAAGGCCTCAAGACTGCTATCAAGAAAATCGACGAAATCAAGAAAGAGTTCTGGAGCAACGTATTTATCCCAGGTAAGGCTGATTCGCTCAACAACGAACTTGAGAAGGCCCTCCGCTTGGCTGACTTTATCGAGATTGGCCGACTCATGGCTGTAGATGCACTCCACCGCGAAGAGTCTTGCGGCGGTCACTTCCGCGAAGAATATCAGACGCCCGATGGTGAGGCACTCCGTCAAGACGACAAGTTCTCGTATGTTGGCTGCTGGAAATATACTGGCGAAGACAAGGAACCTGAACTCATCAAGGAGCCTCTTGATTATGAATTTACCGAACGTAAAACGCGTAATTACAAAGCATAATTATGGATCAGAACATCAATATTAAAGTTAAAGTATGGCGTCAGGCTGGTCCTAAAGAGCAGGGCCACTTCGAGACCTACGAACTGCAGAATATCTTCCAAGGCGCATCGTTCCTTGAAATGATTGATATTCTCAATGAGAAACTCATTTCTGAGCACAAAGACCCCATCGCATTCGATCATGACTGTCGCGAGGGTATCTGCGGCATGTGCTCGCTCTACGTAAATGGTCATCCTCATGGTCCAGACCAGGAGATTACCACTTGCCAGCTCCACATGCGTAAGTTCCACGATGGTGAGACCATCACCATTGAACCATGGCGCAGCCGTGCATTCCCTGTAATCAAAGACCTTATGGTGGACCGCTCTGCTTACGATAAGATTATGCAGGCTGGTGGTTTCGTATCAGTTAATACTGGCGGTGTACCCGATGCCAATGCTATCGCTATTCCCAAGCCAGTAGCTGACGAGGCCATGGATGCAGCTTCCTGCATCGGTTGTGGTGCTTGCGCAGCTGCTTGTAAGAACGGCTCAGCTATGCTCTTCGTTTCTGCTAAGGTAAGCCAATTGGCGCTCCTCCCGCAGGGTAAGATTGAAGCTGCTCGCCGTGCGAAAGCAATGGTAGCTAAGATGGACGAACTCGGTTTCGGTAACTGCACCAACACCGGCGCTTGCGCTGCTGAGTGCCCGAAGTCGGTGAGCCTTGCTAATATCGCTCGCTTGAACCGCGAGTTCATCTGCGCTAAGTTCAAAGACTAATAGCCCTCGGCTCTTGCCGAAATATAGCAATCGCCGCTCCTGTTCGGGGCGGCGATTTTTGTGTCATCATATCGTAAGGAAGCGACTGCTTGAATAATTGCACAGGAGCAATCAACGCAGGAAAACGCTTGCAAATATTTATGGGGAGCGATATATTTATCGGGGAAGCTTAGCGAGAGCGAGGTTTTCTTTACGCGTCATCTCTGCCTTGGTCTCGGGTGTTTTGTCGGCTTGCCCCGTAAGATGCAATACACCGTGGATAATAATCCGCATCAACTCTTCTTTGAAATCCGCACCCACTTCTTCTGCATTCAATCGTACAGTGTCCAGCGAGATGAAGATATCGCCATTGATGACATCTTCAGTAGAGTAATCAAACGTAATGACATCGGTATAATAATCATGCTGAAGAAAGGTTCTAT
>CAMGMU010000059.1 GCA_946059305.1 uncultured Bacteroidales bacterium
TGTCCTCGAAAATAAATCCAAAATCTAAACAGCTAATTTTTAGAACCCACCTTAAAAAAATGCGCAAGAGAGACCCTGAACTTGGCATCTACATAGGGACAATTTGTCCCCAGGTAGCCATGACCACTGCAACGGGGGAAAAAACGAAGGACCTTAGCGGCAAATGCAGAACAGCTTTTCCGCATCATTCAGTCCATCCCTTCGCATCAGGCTGAACCATTCAAGATATGGATGGCACAGGTTGCATCGCAACGTCTCGACCAGATGCAGGATCCTGAACTCTCAATCGAACAAGCTATTGCCGACTATAAGCGTTTGGGGTATAGCAACAAATTATAAGGATAGTGGGGTGTAATGGCTCGGGGAAATTCCGGGGCATTGGGAAATCAGAACAGAATAAGTCCTGTTCTTGCAAATAGTAATCACATCCCTTTGCCTTCCGCTCTTCTTTTCGCTCTTTTTTAGTCTCGCGTTTCTATATTCACAAAAATCGGTAGTTTAAGGTGACCCTAATCGGTAGTAGGGCTCTGTCTGTTATTGTAAAAATGAATGCTGCTCGTTGTTCTATTTTTTTTTGTTCTCTCAAAAATTCTTTGTACCATTAAATAGGCGAGGGAATAGCGCTACTCGAAATAATAGGCCGAAGGCCGTTGTTTAATTTTGAATAATTTTTTTCCTCAATATTTTGTTATCTCAAAAATTCTTCGTATCTTTAATTCCGCAAGGGAACAGCGGTACTCGAATTTTTATTAAAATGTAGCAAATAAATTTGCACATTCCAAAAATTCTTCGTATCTTTGCAGGCGGAATCGTGTGCGCATGACGAGCACACGCACAATCAGTAATACTATATATCTGAAGTTTATCCATTTGAGCAATGAAAAAACTGAAGTTCATCTTATTTTGGATTAGCCAAATCCTATCTTTTCCGTTGCTGGCGCAGACGGTATCGAATGTCCAAGCGGAGCAGGTGGGAAAGCAAATTGTTATCTCCTATTCGCTTGATAAGCAGGCAGATATTTCTGTATGCTACACTACCGATGGAGGAAAAACCTTTTCAGACCCGCTTAAGCAAGTAACTGGCGATGTGGGAAAGAATATCGCCGCAGGCCATCGCACCATTACGTGGAATGTGTTGGAGGAGGTGGATAAACTGATAGCCGATGACATCATGTTTGTAGTTATCCCGAGTGGAGGAAGTCTCACTTTCACCATCAATGGAGTTACATTCAAAATGGTAAAAGTAGAAGGCGGCACCTTCACCATGGGTGCTACTGCTGAGCAAGGAAAAGATGCTGAAGATGATGAACGTCCTGCTCATCAAGTGACCTTATCAGACTATTATATCGGTCAAACCGAAGTGACGCAGGCGCTGTGGACAGCCGTAATGGGCAGTAACCCATCCGAGTTTAAAGGAGATAACCGTCCGATGGAAAAAGTCAATTGGAAGGATTGTCAAACTTTTATCGAGAAACTCAATAGTATGCTCTCCAATGAATTAGGCGGAAAGCGTTTTGCTCTCCCTACGGAAGCGCAATGGGAGTTTGCCGCTCGTGGTGGCAACAAGAGTAAGGGATATACGTATTCCGGCAGTAATAATATCGATGATGTAGCTTGGTATAGTGGTAATAGTGGCGCTAAGACGCATCCAGTAGCACAGAAGCGCCCGAACGAATTGGGGCTCTATGATATGAGCGGCAATGTGTGGGAATGGTGTCAGGATTGGTATGGCAACTATAGCAGCGATGCACAAACAAACCCGCAAGGTCCTGCGAGTGGATCGGATCGCGTGAATCGGGGTGGTAGTTGGTACAGCAGCGCCGAGGAGTGTCGCGTGTCTGATCGCTTCAACAACGCGCCAGGCGGTCGCGGCCGCACCCTCGGCTTCCGCCTCTGTTTGATTCCGTAGTTTGCATTCATAGGGCAATCTCCAAACCTATCGGGGTGAGGAAGAAGTCACACGAACAAAAACGATATATTTACAAACAAATAACCAAAACAAGATGAAACGTATTTTGATTTTTCTTTGTGTAATCGCTATTTCTATGAGCGGTATGACTCAAACGAAAGGTATGTCGAAATCCATATCTGTCTATATCGTCAAAGAGATTAAACCCGCTAATCTGAACATCGTCAGTGGCTCGCTTGAGTTTGTGGACAAGTCGGGAAATAATACTATCGACGCCAACGAGACCTGCTATATCCGTTTTAAAATTAAGAATACGGGTGTAGGAGAGGGTGTCGGTTGTAAAGCTACGATACGTGCTATGGGTGCAACCGAGGATCTCTCGTTTCAGAATATTTCGCTCCGCACGATACCTGTAGGCGCTACCCAAACCATCGAGTTTCCAATCAAATCTGGCATGCATACGAAAGATGGTTCGGTTACCTTTGTTTGTGAAGTGACAGAACCTCAGGGGTTCGGTACGGACCCCGCAGAACTTACTATTCCCACCAAAGCTTTCGTTAGCCCCTATTTGCAGATTGTGGATTATTCGATAACCTCCTCTTCGGGCGGCACCGTTCTCCAAAAGAAAGTGCCGTTTGACTTGCAACTGATGCTCCAAAACACCCAATATGGTCGCGCAGAAGATGTGACTGTTAATCTGTACCTGCCTGAAGGTGTCTATCTTATGGATGGCAACGAACATTCCACTTTTGCAGAGATGGAGGGTGGCAAAGCACAGTCACTCGTATACTCCTTGGCTGTAGCAAATAATTATACGGCTACTTCTATTCCAGTGCGCGTAACGGTGTCAGAGAAATTTGGCAAGTATGCAGAAAACAAGACCATCACCTTGCAGCTCAATCAATCGCTTGCCGCAAATAAACTCAATGTGAACGCCATAGAGCAGCAACGCGAAGAGATTACCATCGCTCAAATCGGTTCGTCGGTAGATAAGAATATCCCCAAAACGCATATCCAAAATAAAAATACGTTTGTACTGATAATAGCCAACGAGAAATACTATAATGTAGCTCCCGTACCTTTTGCGCTTAACGATGGTACCATTTTCCAGCAGTACTGCCTTAATACCCTTGGTATTCCCAGTGAGCAAATCACTTTTTACTCCAATGCTACGCTCAACCAGATACGTGCGGGGGTCAACTGGTTGCAGAAAATCACTCGTGCCTTCGATAATCCCAATGTGATTGTCTATTATGCAGGTCATGGTATCCCGGATGAAAGCAGTAAGACCGCTTATCTCTTACCGGTGGACGGCAATGGTGTAGATGTAGCTACCGGCTATAAACTCGATGACCTTTATGCCGCCCTCGGAGGTATGCCAGCTTCGCAAATAACGGTCTTCATGGATGCTTGTTTCTCCGGATCCAAACGCGAAGAGGGTATGTTGGCATCGGCTCGCGGTATCGCACTCAAAGTGAAGAGCGGCACCCCGAAAGGTAATATGGTAGTCTTTTCGGCAGCGCAAGGCGATGAGACCGCTTATCCTTACAACGATGAGGGACATGGTATGTTTACCTATTTCCTCCTGAAGAAACTCCAAGAAACGGCAGGCGATATCGACCTCTATAGTTTGGGCGAATATATTATCCGCAACGTCAAACAACAGTCCATCCTTAAGAATGGCAAAGACCAGACGCCTACAGTCATTCCGTCTGCTGCTATAGCTGATTCATGGAAGGCTTGGACGCTACTGCCCTCCAAGAAATAACCCAACACGCTTTCGGACTGCGAGCTCGTGATTGCAGGCGGAATCGTGTGCGCATGACGAGCACACACACAATCAGTAATAATATATATGAAGTTCATCCATCTTGGAGCAATGAAAAAACTGAAGTTCATCTTTTTTTTGGTTAGCCAAATCCTATCTTTTCCGTTGCTGGCGCAGACGGTATCGAATGTCCAAGCGGAGCAGGTGGGGAAGCAAATTGTTATCACCTATTCGCTTGATAAGCAGGCAGATATTTCTGTATGCTACACTACCGATGGCGGAAAGTCCTTTTCAGCCCCGCTTAAGCAAGTAACTGGCGATGTGGGAAATAATATCGCCGCAGGCAATCACACCATTACGTGGAATGTGTTGGAGGAGGTGGACAAATTGATAGCTGATGACATCATGTTTGTAGTTATCCCGAGTGAAAATATTCTCACTTTCACAATAAAGGGAGTTCGCTTCAAGATGATCAAAGTAGAAGGCGGTACTTTCACAATGGGTGCCACTGCTGAGCAAGAAGATGATGCTTGGAATACTGAACGTCCTGCTCATCAAGTGACGCTATCAGATTACTACATCGGTCAAACCGAAGTGACGCAGGCGCTTTGGGAAGCCGTAATGGGCAGTAACCCATCTTCTTCCAAGGGAGATAACCTTCCGGTGGAACAAGTCAGTTGGGAAGATTGTCAGACTTTCATCGAGAAACTGAATCGTTTGCTCTCCAATGAGTTAGGCGGAATGCGTTTTGCTCTCCCAACGGAAGCGCAGTGGGAGTTCGCTGCTCGTGGTGGCAACAAGAGTAAAGGTTATAAGTATGCCGGCAGTAATAACAGTAGTAACGTAGCTTGGTATAGTGGCTATCATGCGCATCCTGTAGCACGAAAGCAACCGAATGAATTGGGGCTCTACGATATGAGCGGCAATGTGTGGGAATGGTGTCAGGATTGGTATGGCCGCTATAGCCGCAATGTGCAAACGGACCCGCAAGGCCCTGCGAGTGGAGAGGGGCGCGTGATTCGGGGTGGTAGTTGGGCCAGCAGCGCCGAGAATTGTCGCGTGTCTAATCGCAGCTACAACAAGCCACTCACGAGAGGCAACGTCCTCGGCTTCCGCCTCTGTTTGATCCCGTAACATCATCGCTTTAGTTGAAAGCGTTGGTTACGTTTGGTGAAGGAGGTAAAAAAAAGGCACCACAGAGCAAAGACAGGCTAAAGCTGCCAATGATGCGGAACCTCTAAAACAAGCGGCAGAGGCAATTCCTTTTTGTGGATTGAAGTGCCCTTCGTTTTTGTTTTCTGATATATTCTCGCTTTTAAAACACAGTATTCGATATAATATTTGGAAAATGACTATAAAGTTTAAAAAAAGCAGTGTGCTATTTTTGCTGTTTTTTGCTGCCATTATGAGCGTGCAGGCTCAAGAAATGTCGGTGAAATCGTTTGAGTATCTTGAAAAAGACTTGACCGCTCGCACGAATCGTAGGAATGATATCAACGACAACCCAGCTGCCGTGATACGAGTAGGTATCGCCCTGCAAGGGGTGGAGTTTGAGGGCAATGTGTTGGGCGAACCTGTGTATAAAAAGGGCGAGTACCTGGTGTATATGAGTGCTGGTAGCCGCAAATTGACAGTTCGTCACCAGAATTTTGTGCCCTTGGAGGTGACGTTTGCTGATTATGGAATCAAACAGCTCGAAGGCCTTTCTACATATAGATTGACCATCCTTACAAGCACTCCCAATGCTCCTGCTCCTCAACCAACAGGCAATTTCTTGGTTCTCAACGTAAACCCTACTACAGCGCGCGTCACGATAGACGATCAAGAGCCGAGAAAGGTGAATGCTGATGGTACTTTCAAGAGCTGGTTGACCAATGGTTCGCACAACGTGACAGTGGAGGCGGATGACTTTCTGCCCCAAACAGTTATGGTGAATATGGGCAGCACACGTCAGCAGATGGATATCAATCTTGTTTCTTCTCTATCAACGCTTATCTTAAAGACGGGCACTGCCGGCGCACAGATTTATATCGATGAAGAACTGAAAGGCACCGACCAATGGCAAGGCCTTTTAGCGGCAGGTACTTACATGGTAGAATCCCGCAAGGAGGGCTACCGATCTGCTTCACTTATGGTGACGGTGAATCAGAAGCAAACCGAAACAGTTAAGTTACCGCCTCTCGAGAAAATCTATGGTGCGCTGTATGTTGATGTAGAACCAATAGATGCTGAGATTTACCTCGATGGCAAGCTGTTAGGAAAAGCGCCTAACCTCTTTAATGACGTTCCTATTGGCAAGCATCGCGTGCGCATCAGCAAGCTCGGCTATGTGGATCGCATAGATGACGTGGAGATCTTTGAAAACAAGCAGACAAAAATCAATGGTAGTATCCAGCGTGAAGATAAAACGTTGTCGCCTCTTAAGGAAACCTCTGGTGCGCTGCTTGGAGATAAAACGTTGTCGCCTTTCACTGTCAATGGAGTTACATTCTATATGGTCAAAGTAGCTGGCGGTACTTTCACAATGGGCGCCACAGCAGAGCAGGGAGATGATAATGAACGTCCTGCTCATAAAGTAACCCTTACGGACTACTACATCGGTCAAACCGAAGTGACTCAGGCGCTGTGGACAGCCGTAATGGGCAGTAACCCATCCTTCTACAAGGGAGATAACCTTCCTGTGGAGAAGGTCAGTTGGGATGATTGTCAGACTTTTATCGATAAACTGAATAGCTTGTTCTCTAATGAGTTAGGCGGAATGCGTTTTGCTCTCCCTACGGAAGCGCAATGGGAGTTTGCTGCTCGTGGTGGCAAAAAGAGTAAGGGATATAAGTATGCCGGCGGTAAAGCAATCGATGATGTGGCTTGGTTTGAAGATAATAGTGCCAAACAGACGCATCCTGTAGCACAGAAGCAACCGAATGAATTAGGGCTCTACGATATGAGTGGCAATGTAGAAGAATGGTGCCAAGATTGGTATGATGAAGGCTATTACCGCATTTCCCCGGAGAACAATCCTCAAGGCCCTGCGAGTGGAACACTTCGCGTGCTTCGGGGTGGTAGTTGGTTCAACTTCGCCAAGTTTTGTCGCGTGTCTTATCGCGGCAGAAGAGAGCCAAGCAATAGCCAAAGCGGTTTCGGCCTCCGCCTCTGTTTGCTGCCGGTGTCGGTAAATCAGAAGCAAACCGAAACAGTTACATTTCCGCCTCTCGAGAAAGGCTATGGTGCGCTGAATGTTGATGTAGAACCAATAGATGCTGAGGTTTACCTCGATGGCAAGCTGTTAGGAACAGCGCCTGACCTCTTTAATGACATTCCTATAGGCAAGCATCGCGTGCTCATCAGCAAGCCCGGCTATGCGGATCGCATGGATGACGTGGAGATCTTTGAAAACAAGCAGACAAAAATCAATGGCAGTCTCCAGCGTGGAGATAAAACGTTGGTGCCTTTCACCGTCAACGGTGTTACATTCAAAATGGTAAAAGTAGAAGGCGGCACCTTCACCATGGGTGCCACAAAAGAGCAAGGAAAAAATGCTTATGATGAAGAACGTCCTGCTCATCAAGTGACCCTATCAGACTACTACATCGGTCAAACTGAAGTGACGCAGGAGTTGTGGACAGCCGTAATGGGCAGTAACCCATCCGAGTTTAAGGGAGATAACCTTCCTGTGACGGATGTCAGTTGGGTCGATTGTCAGGCCTTCATAGAGAAACTGAATCGTTTGCTCTCCAATGAATTAGGCGGAAAGCGTTTTGCTCTCCCTACGGAATCGCAATGGGAGTTTGCTGCTCGTGGTGGCAATAAGAGTAAGGGATATAAGTATGCCGGCAGTAATAATTTGGATGACGTTGCTTGGTTTTGGGATAATAGAGGCGAACAGACGCATCCTGTCGCACAGAAGCAACCGAATGAATTGGGGCTCTACGATATGAGCGGCAATGTATGGGAATGGTGTAAGGATTGGTATGGCCGCTATAGCCGCAATGCGCAAACGAACCCGCAAGGCCCTGCGAGTGGAACGAATCGCGTGTATCGGGGTGGTAGTTGGCTTAACAGCGCCGAGTATTGTCGCGTGTCTAATCGCAACTTTAACAAGCAAAATAATAGGCAGTCAGACCTCGGCTTCCGCCTCTGTTTGATCCCGTAATACTTCGCTTTAGTTGAAAGCGTTGGTTACGTTTGGTGAGGGAAGTAAAAAAAGAGGCACCACAGAGCAAAGACAGGCTAAAGCTTGCCAATGATGCGAAACCTCTAAAACAAGCGGCAACGGCAATTCCTTTTGTGGATTGACTAAAAAACTGCTGCTTGTCGGTTGTTCGATTTGGATCAAAACCTGAATACCTCATGAAAGCCCTGAGTTCGAACGTCCGAAACGAGACAGGAGTTTACTTGATTGGGTTTGAATATCGCTATTGCTTTGTACTGGGTGTGTCCGAAATAGACGTTTTTTGTCCTCGGTAGTTTAGGGTCTGCACCTAATTGGTAGTAGGGGTCTGCCTGTTGTTATAAAATATACACGTTGCATATGCCCTTTTGGCTATATCTGCTGCATATTTACAAAAATCGGTAGTTTAGGGTCTGACCCTAATTGGTAGTTTTGTTGTAAAAATGAAATATAATGCATATGTCCTTTTGCCGTTTTGTTACATATTTACAAATAAATGGTAGTTTAGGGTCAGACCTAGAGTGGTAGTTTTTTGCAGCTCCCATTCAATCCTTCGTGTGATTCAGTATTGCTATTGTTCGTTATGTCAATTTCTCCCATTCCTAACAAAAAAATGTAAAGTGTAAAGTCGATGCGATTTCACTTTGTACATGTCCCAAAAATGTTAAGTATACGTCGAAGCGATTCCTGCAATACCAGATTCTTCTGCAGTTGTTTAAATGATGCGCTCAGACGGCTTTTTTGTGCTAAAATAAGGTCGTTTATTCGGAAAAAACGGTCAAATTCAACGATTCGATACATAAAATTTGCAGATTTGGATTTTTTGTAGTAATTTTGTAGGCTCAAAAATATGCGCCTACGCGCGCAGGAACCAAAACAGAAATTCATAATGAAGAAAATACACCATTTATTACTGTTGATTTTTACACTGCTGCTGGTGATTGGTGCGGCGGTTGGGATGTTCTTTGTACATGTTAACTCTGACATGACCAAGTACCTTCCCGCTGACTCGCAGATGAGCCGCGGTTTGCAGGTGATGGCCACTGAGTTTGGCGAAGCTGACATATCCATGCCGAGTATCAGTTTGATGTGTGGTGCTCTTTCTGAGGAAGAGAAAACGGCTTTTCGCGATACCTTGACGGCCTTGCCAGATGTAAATAAAGCGACAGTACAAACATCGGAAGATGGCGCCCATACGCTTTACCAACTCTATGTGGATGAGTCGGTGGATCAAAAAGCGCTCGGTAAGCAGATTCGTAAAGCCCATCCGCAGGTGCAGTTGGTAGAGACAGCTCAGGATGGCGCTACTCCGCCCGTTTCGGTAATGATTATTGCTGCCTTTTTGATTGTAGCCGTCCTGCTTTTTATGGCACAGTCGTGGGTGGAGCCGTTTATTTATCTGGGCACAACGGGTATGGCCATTCTGCTCAATATGGGTACCAATGCTTTCCTGCCTTCGGTGAGTATCACTACCCATAGTATTGCCGCCATTCTGCAGATGGTGCTCAGTATCGATTATTGCATTATTCTTACGAACAGATACCGCCAAAAGAAAAAGACGCATCCCAGTCCGATAGAGGCGGTGAACTTCGCCATCAAGAGTGCGTATCGTCCTGTCATCAGCTCTGCAATGACTACGGTAGTGGGCTTGCTGATGCTCTGCTTCATGCGCTTGCGCATCGGTATGGACATGGGTGTCGTGCTCGCTAAGGGCGTGATTTGCAGCTTGATTTGCACGTTCAGCGTATTGCCTTCGCTCTTGATTCTCTTAGATAAAGCGATAGAGAAAAGCCATAAGAAAACGTTCGTTATTCCTACCGAACGCTTAGGCCGTTTTGCCACTTCCCATAAGATTCCCATTGCTATCTCGGCGGTGATACTGTTTGCGGTTGCGTTCTTTTTCTCTCAGCGCACCTCGATTTTCTTCTCTGCGGAAGCTGAGTCGCGCATCGAGGAGGTCTTCCCGCAGCCGAATGCGTTTGTAATCATCTACAATACGGCAGATGAAGACAGCATAACGCCGATGATTGACCAATTGGCAGGCGATACATCCGTGAACACGGTCATCTCGTATCCCACCTTGCTCCAGCGCCCCTATTCGGCAGCGGAGATGGCTGTCAGTTTGAAAACGATGTCCGCTCAGTTTGGCGATATGATCAATTTGGGCAATGGCGATTTGATTCAGGAAATGCTTACGCCCGAGCTGGTGCAGGTGCTCTATTATATGCAGTCGGGACTGGGCGATACGCTCACGATTGATTTCCCCACACTCACGCGCTTCATTGATTCCGATTGCTTGAATAATCCGCTCTTTGCCGGTTTTATCGATGATTCGATGCGCGACCAGATGGCATTGCTGCGTGAGCTTACGAGCGAAGAGCCGGTGGAAGACGCAGCTATCGCTGCTAACGATAACGTTAACGATAACGATAACCTTAACGATAACGATAACCTTAACGATAACGATAACCTTAACGATAACGATAACGCTGCTATCGTTGACGCTGAAGCTGCTGTTAGTAGCGCAGAATCAGCCGAACCGGCTGATAGGGTAGCAACGCCGCTGACCACTATTGCTATTGACTCATCGGATAATCCCAATCTGCAAGCACCTACTATCGTTCCGGAGCCTACGTATGCTGTAGTGGATTTCATCAATCGATTGTATATTGACCGTCCTTCGGCACTCACGATGGATTTCCGTACGTTGGCTGATACCATCACGCTTCGCCGCGTGATGGATGCCGCAGAGATGTCGGCTTTCATTGGCAGCAGCCCGACGCAAACGCGCCTCGTGTTTAATTACGACAAGCAGCATCGAAAAGCGATGACGCCCCTCGAGTACATGCATATCCTCACCGATGACCTCTTCTTCCGAAAAGCGCTCAACGGCATGATCACGCCCGAGCAGAAGGAGATAGTAAGGATGCGCACGGGCATCATGGACCTTGCCAACAAGAACACTTACCTCTCTGCGCAACAGTTAGTGGGAATCTCAGAGCGTTTTGGCATTAATAATCTCACCGGTAGTTATGTGGATTCGCTCATGGAACCTATCGTCATTCAGCAGAATATGCTCTCGCTTCAAGAGCGGCTGATTGCCAATGCTGAAAGCAGCGATAGCAGCGATAGCGTTAGCGGCGAAAGCAGCGAAATAAGCGTAATCAGCGATAGCGGCAGCAGCAGCGTTAGCGATAGCGATAGCATCTATCTCGTTGAAAATGCAGTGCCGGAGGTGCAGCAACCAATGCCTGCCATCGCAACTCCCGCAAAACATAAACCTACTCGCGAAGAGATAGAAGCTGACCGCAAAGCTGAGCTCTTCCTCGAACTGATGTATGGTGGTAAACGTTATCCGGCAGACCGGATGGCCCAGTATTTCGCGCAACTCGGTCAGGAGGTGGACGCTAATATGATCAGTCTGCTTTATACCTATTATGGTTCGCAGCGTTTGTATAACGACTCCCTCCAAATGAGCATCGAGGAAGTGCTATCTTACGTGTCTGGTCCGCTGCTTACCGACCCACGCATGGCTTCGCTCATCCCCGATTCGGTGGCTGATATCATCTCCGGAGTGGAGCAGCAGATGCAGAGTGGGGTAGGCATGCTTCGCGGAAACGACCATTCGCTCTGCGTAGTGCTTACGGATTATCCCGCTGAGTCGGATGCCACTTATGCGTTTGTGGATACATTAGAGCGTTTGGAAAAACGTTACCTCCCATCGGGCTCCAATATGATTGGCGAATCGGTGATGTATAGCGAGATGAAGAACGGTTTCAGCCATGAGATGATGATTGTTACGATTCTGACTATCCTCGCGATCTTCCTGATTGTAGCCATCACTTTCCGCAGCGTGATTGTGCCTGCCATCTTGATTCTCACCGTGATGACTGCCGTATATGTGAATGTCGTTTGCTGCGGTATTATATCGGGTGAGATGCTCTATCTTGCCTACTTAATTGTTCAGAGTATCCTGATGGGTGCCACTATCGATTATGGTATCCTCTTTGCGAATTACTACCGCGAGAAACGCCGTACACTCCCTGCACGCGAATCCATTTTTGAATCGTATAAAGGTTCTATTCGTACGATTATGACCTCCGGATTGATTATGGTAGTAGCACCGGCAGCCATGGCGTTGCTTACTGACAACGTGATGATTCGGAATATCGTGGGCGCCATTGCAATTGGCGCATTCGTGGCGATTATTCTGATATTGGTATTGCTCCCGGGTGTGCTGATGGTGTTTGACCGTTGGGTAGTGCATAATGCGGTGCCCAAACACGGCGAACCGATAACCGATGAGTCTATTCAAGACGCCCCCAAGTAAATTTTTTGAGAATGCGTAATGGTGGGAATGTGTTGTTCCCACCTTATATAGAAATCAGGCGCATGCGCGTGCGCCCGCATAGAAAAGACGCATAATAGTGTGCGTCTGTATTCAAATCCAATTCATTAAAGTATGTTTAAACATTTTGTAAAGCGCCATGCGTTCCGCTTCCGCCAGTTCTCGGGTAAAGCGTATGCGGCTTTCATGTCGATTCACCGCGAGGTGACTATCGGCACGGTATGCCGTCGTATTGCAGACCGTGAGATGCTCAAAGCAGGACGTGCAGTAGCGCTCAGCTGCCTGCTCATAGCAGCAGCTGTCGTCTTCGCCGATGAGAAAATCGCGCCGGATGACGACCCCGCCTCCCTCTTGCGGCTCGAAGAGGTGCAGGTTACAGCCCAGCGAGCCGAAGTGCATTCACAAGCTTATCGTCTGGTATCAGAGGTATCGCACGAGCAGATTGCCGCCCTGCCAATCCAAACGGTAGCCGATATCCTCAAGTACTTGCCCGGGTTAGACGTGCGCACCAGAGGTGCCAACGGAGCGCAAGCCGATGTCTCCATGCGGGGAGGCACATTCGACCAAGTGCTCGTGATGATCAACGGAGTAAACATCACCGACCCACACACAGGCCATTATTCGCTCAATCTGCCCATCACAACCGACCTCATCGAGCGAGTGGAAATCTTGCAGGGCACATCCGTAAACTTATTCGGGTTAAACGCTTTTTCAGGGGCAATCAACATCATTACCAAACCCCAATCTGAGCCCGAACATCCCCTTTCATTTCGTTTTACCGGAGGCATGAATGCCCTCCTCAATCCTGCCCTTTCGTTCAAATTAAAGAAGAACGAATGGCAGCACGCGTTGTCGGTTGAATACGCGCAAGCGGACGGCTATGCAGCGCCTGCCCCTTCGGAGAAAGAGCAGATAGCCTGCCAAAACTCCGACATGCGCATTCTTAATCTCTATTATCTCACTTCCTTCCGCGGGCTTGATATCCAAGTGGGCGGTCAATACAAAGATGCGGGAGCGGGCATGTTTTACGGCTTCGGCTCCCAAGACCAGTTTGATGCCACCCGCACCATGTTTGGCAGCGCCCGTTACCAGCATCAGTGGAAACGTATATCGGCTGATTTTCAAGCCTCTTATCGCGCCAATTACGACCGCTATGAATGGCATCGCACCCAGCGACTCTATGGCAATTTCCACCTTACGCAAACAGCGGCTGCATCCGCTAAGATGCACATTGCCAGTAAGATAGGCAAGACCTCGATTGGCCTGGAGGTGAGAAACGAAAATATCCATTCTACCAACCTCGGCGACACCATCAACCCCAACGGTCAGCAGCCCAATCAACCGGATTTTGACCTTGCCGACCTTCGTCTGCTCGACCTCAGAATGGGTAAGAACCGCTTCCATCTCAATTATTTTGCAGAGCAGGCTTTCTTCTGGAATGGGCTTGCTGCCAGCATTGGCGTGAGCGGTAACTACTGTTCGCAATACGGCTCCAACGTAGCCGGTGGGGCGAATATCGGCTATGAATATGCACCTGCATCCAAGGTGTATTTCGCTGCCAATCGTAGTCTCCGTTTGCCTACTTTCACCGACCTCTATTACAATGCCGGCAATCAGTTGGGCAACCGCGACCTCAAGCCCGAAACGGCATGGACGCTCAGTCTCGGCACCAAGTTCCTCCACGATTTTCAGCAGGCGGGTAAGCTCCATCTGTCAGCCGATGCGTACTACCGTTTTGGCCGAAACATCATCGACTGGGTCTATACGCCCGAGGATACCAAGCGTCCGTTCCACGCCCAGAACTGGAATGAGGTCGATGCAGCCGGTTTGGAGGTTACTGCCAGCTATTCGCTCAACCGCTGGTTGCGCGAGCTCAGCATCTCGTATGCTTATACTTGGCTCAACCTCGATGTCTCGAAGTCCGGCAGTCGATACCTCGATTATCTGAGCCATAAAGCCGTAGCGCATATCGACCATGGTATCTGCTATTTCCGCCCGAGTGGCAATGGTCATTTTGCTCCATCGCATATCGGAGCCAGTTGGACGCTCACTTGGCAGAAACGCGAGGGGCAGTTCAATAATGCAGAAGGCGAAGTATGCGATTATACGTCCGTTTTGCTCCTCGATGGGCAGCTCTATTTTGAGGCGCCTCAGCTCCGTATAGCGGCCGAATGCACCAACATGACCAACCGCCATTACTACGATTACGGCGGCATCCTCCAGCCCGGAGCATGGCTGAAACTATCAGTCACCGCAAGGCTCTGATAAACGCCTTTCTCCATTAAAAGAGCGCTAAATTGCTGTTTTTTCAAAAAAAATGCGTAAATATTTGCATATTTGCAAAAAAAGCAGTAATTTAGCGCTCGCTTTATTTACGGTGGTGTTTTTTAGTACGCATCTGAATGAGCGATGGAGCCAGCACTCCATTACCAAAGAAGAATCGCACCCATGAAAGAGAAGACACGTTTTGGCGCCCTTGGTGCCGTTTTGGCTGCGGCAGGCAGTGCCGTTGGACTCGGTAACATTTGGAAATTCCCGTATATGACGGGAGAGAATGGTGGAGGGGCTTTCCTGCTCATTTACCTGGTGTGTATCCTGCTGTTTGGTATCCCCATCTTGAGCGCGGAGTTCTATGCCGGCCGGAGGGGGTATGGCCGTTGGCGTTGGCTCGAACCGGCTGCACTCCTCAGCGCTACAATCTTCTGCGGATTTTATTTCGTAATCACCGGTTGGTGCTTCCATTATCTGATTTTGAGTATCACGGGCGCTACCTCGGCGCTCTCGCCTGCGGCTTTGTCGGAGGTCTTTGGGGGTGTAACGGGCGAAGTGGTGATGCCATGCTTATGTATTGTGCTGGCGGTATTGATTACCGCACTCATCACCATGGCGGGGATTAAAAGCGGTATCGAACGCGCTTCCAAAATCCTTATGCCTCTGCTCTTTATTATCCTTATTGCGTTGATAATCTATGGGTTAACGCTCCCCGGCTATAAAGAAGGACTCCGCTTCCTTTTTGCTCCGGATTTCTCTAAGATCACCCCCACGCTTATTATCAACGCGCTCGGCCAGTGCTTCTTCACTCTCTCGCTCGGTATGGCGGTAATGGCCAATTATGCCAGCTTCATGGAGCCGAGTCAGAACCTCACCCGCACGGCTGTGCACGTAGCCGGATTGGATACCATAGTAGCTATCTTAGCCGGCTTGGCCATCTTCCCTGCGGTCTTCTCCCTCGGCATCGACCCCACCCAAGGCCCCGAACTGGTATTTGTGACCTTGCCCTCCGCGTTTAATCATATCGCGGGCGGCTATTGGCTGCAGATGCTCTTTTTCCTGCTCATGGTGATTGCTGCTGTCACTACCACGATCTCTATCGTTCAAACGCAGACCGATTGGCTTGAAACGCACACGCGTCTGTCTCGCCGATGGGCGACCTTCATTGCGGCTCTTACCGACCTCCTGCTGGCCCTCTTCTGCAGCCTCTCTCTCACCAACTCCTGCGCCGATTATCTCACCATTGCCGGCATGTCCATCTACGATGCCGCCGATTGGCTTGTTTCCAAGATCCTCTTCCCCGCTGGCGGACTCCTCTTCTCGCTTTATGTGGGATGGATATGCGACCCCGAAGACGTCGTTAAGGAACTTTCTCTCGGAGGTCATCAGGCTATCGGCAAAACGCTCCTCGTGCTCATCCGATACGTGATACCGGTGGTATTGATTCTCATCGTTATTTTTGGATTTTTAGGCTGAAAAAAGGGCTTTTGGAATGGTATATTAAGGAAATTGAATGTATTATCGTGAATTTCGATGCAAGAAGTTTGCATAATTCAAATTTTATTTGTACCTTTGCAGAGCAAATCGAAAAAATAGTATTATTAACATATTAAACACAAACAATTATGACTAAAAAATTTATTTGCCCTATTTGCGGCTATGTACACGAAGGAACCGAGGCACCTGAGCGTTGCCCCCAGTGCAAGCAGATCGTAGAATGGAAGGTTGTTGATGAGTCAGCTGGTCTTCAGTTTGCTTGCGAGCATATTATTGGCGTAGCAAAGAACTGCGACGAGGAGATGAAGAATGACCTCAACGCTCACTTCATGGGTGAGGCTACAGAGGTAGGTATGTATCTTGCAATGAGCCGTCAGGCAGACCGCGAGGGTTATCCTGAGATCGCAGAAGCTTTCAAGCGTTATGCCTGGGAAGAGGCAGAGCACTGCGCTAAGTTCGCTGAGCTCCTCGGTGATGTGGTTTGGGACACCAAGACCAACCTTGAGAAGCGTATGATGGCTGAGGCAGGTGCTTGCGAAGATAAGCTCCGCATTGCTAAGATCGCTAAGGCTCAGAACCTCGATGCTATCCACGACACCGTTCATGAGATGGCACGCGACGAAGCTCGTCACGGAAAAGGCTTTGAAGGTCTCTTCAAGCGCTATTTCGCAAAGTAATTTTGCAAGCGTAATATCGTAAGGTCGTTCCCGGTTTTAGCTGGTAACTTTCCAAAAAAGCGAGGCATTGCCTCGCTTTTTTTGTGTAGCGCTTTGCCTGACAGCTGCGTTTAGATGCTTTCTTGATAGACCGGTTGCATACTTATTGCATACTTAATGCAGACGCATGCATACGCATGCATACTTTGTCATAAGAACTGCCGGCCCAAGGGACGAGAGGGGTAGGAGTTAACCCGGCTGGGGTGAACAAATCCACCATAATCTACAATCATCTATAAGTCAATTATAAGTCATTCTTAGTTATTTATTAGTTAATTAACTAATGCTGGACTAAGGAAGAACTAAGGATCGACTAAGAAACGTAACCATCCATTAAATTGCATATTGTAGGATTTGTAAAAAAGCTGTAATTTT
>CAMGMU010000060.1 GCA_946059305.1 uncultured Bacteroidales bacterium
CAAAATTACAGCTTTTTTACAAATCCTACAATATGCAATTTAATGGATGGTTACGATTACAACTCTTTTTTCACTTCAATCGTTTCATAAGATTCAATGATATCATGCTCGAGCAAATCGTTGAAAGATCGGATATTAAGACCGCATTCCTGATTGGTTGCCATTTCCTTTACATCGTCTTTTTCATGCTTGAGTGAAGCCAATTCGCCTGTATGGATTACGATACCATCACGAATAACGCGCACTTTATTGCCTCGCTTAATCTTTCCTTCACGTACCACACAACCAGCAATCGTACCCACTTTGGAGATACGGAACGTTTGGAGCACTTCGAGCGTACCTGTAACTTCCTCCTTGGTCTCGGGGGCAAGCATACCTTCCATTGCAGATTTCACCTCTTCGATAGCATCGTAAATAATCGAGTAGATGCGAATATCCACCTCTTCGTTTTCGGCCATACGCTTAGCACTTGCAGTCGGACGCACATTGAAACCAATGATGATAGCATCTGAAGCAGCCGCCAACATCACATCCGAATCAGAAATAGCACCTACAGCCTTGTGGATTACATTGACTTGGATATTATCTGTAGAGAGTTTAATCATTGAGTCAGCAATTGCCTCGGTAGAACCATCCACATCGGCTTTGATGATAAGGTTGAGTTCCTTGAAATCACCAATAGCCAAACGACGACCGATCTCTTCCAGACCCACATGTTTCTTTGTGCGGATAGCCTGTTCACGCTGGAGTTGCTCGCGCTTATTGGCAATCTCACGTGCTTCTTGTTCGGTAGCCATAACATTGAATTCGTCACCTGCCTGTGGTGCACCATTCAAACCTAGAATAACAGCCGGTTCACCGGGAAGTGCCTCTTTGATACGTTGGTTACGCTCATTGAACATCGCCTTTATACGGCCATGATACGTACCAGCCAAAACGATATCGCCCATGTGGAGTGTACCATCCGATACGAGAATAGTAGCTACATATCCCCTACCCTTATCAAGCGAAGATTCAATAATCGAACCTTTAGCACGACGCTTGGGATTAGCCTTCAAATCAAGCATTTCTGCCTCGAGAAGAACCTTCTCCAAGAGTTCAAATACGCCTTCGCCCTTCTTTGCAGAGATATCTTGAGACTGATACTTACCGCCCCAATCTTCTACAAGCAGGTTCATGTTAGCCAATTCTTCCTTAATCTTATCCGGATTAGCACCCGGTTTATCGCATTTATTAATAGCAAAAATCATCGGTACACCTGCAGCTTGCGCATGCGAGATGGCCTCTCGAGTCTGCGGCATCACGCCATCATCAGCTGCTACAATAATGATCGCAATATCCGTAACCTTAGCACCACGAGCACGCATAGCAGTAAATGCCTCATGACCGGGTGTATCAAGGAATGTAATCTTCTGACCATTCTTGAGTGTTACGTTGTATGCTCCAATGTGTTGAGTAATACCACCGGCCTCACCGGCAATCACGTTGGTATTGCGGATATGGTCAAGAAGTGAAGTTTTACCATGATCCACATGACCCATGACCGTAACGATAGGAGCACGCGGTTCAAGATCCTCTTCAGAGAACTCAGCCGAATCATCAGCAATATTCTCAACCACTTCTGCACTTACGAATTGCGTTTCAAACCCAAATTCTTCAGCCACTATATTTATCGTTTCAGCATCCAATCGTTGGTTGATAGACACCATAATGCCTAGTGACATACAAGTACCAATGACTTTCGTAACAGGTACGTTCATCATCACAGCCAGGTCATTAGCCGTTACGAACTCCGTTAGCTTAAGCACCTTGCTCTGTGCTGCCTCCTCGGCGCGTTCCTCTTCCTGACGATTTCGAATTTGCTCACGTTTCTCTTTGCGATACTTAGAAGCATTGGTCTTTCCATGACCTCCTTGCAGACGAGCTATCGTATCTTTAATCTGCTTCTGAACTTCTTCTTCATCGATTTCTATGCGAACGTTCTTCTTCTGGCCTTGATTCTTACCTTTGCCCTTCTGATTACGTGCATCATTTACGTCCACTTTACCTTGCTTAATGCGCTCGCGCTTACGCTTTTCGCCATCGGCATTATTGTTAGCGTTATGGTTGGCATTTTTAGCATTATTCTGTTCATTGGAGCCTGCATTATTGCGTCTATTTTGCTGACGAGCCTGCTGCCTACGTTCTTCGCGCTCCTTCTTTTTCTCTTCCTTCGTTTTCTGCTTGGGATGAGTAGAAGAATTAATAGCAGAAAGGTCAATCTTACCTAATACAACCGGCTGCTTCTTGAGTTTGGGTTTTGCAAGACTAAAGATTTCCTCCTTATCACCATTCTGATCTTTCTCCACTGTATCAGCCTCTTGAGCTGCTATTACTTCAGGTTCAGCTGGCTTAGCTGACTCATTCTGCTCAAGGATGGGTTCGCTTTTTTCCGTTTCTATAGGATTAACTGACTCTTCCTTTTCGGGCAAAGTAGAAGCAGAAACCGGCTCCGATACCGGTGCCTGAGTGGGTTCTTCCTTAGCGGAATTCAATGCGGAATCATCAGCAGCCTTCTTCTCTTCTGCAGGTGTTTCCTGGGTTGCAGGAGCCGTTTCTTTCTGCACTGGAGTTGATTCTTTGGCAGGAGCAGGGGTATTAGCATTCAAATCGATTTTGCCAACAATCTTAGGTTTCTGCACAGGATGCAGCACCTCTGATTCTGCTTCCGGATTAACGGAAACAGCTTTCGGAATCTCTCTTTCTTGGCGCTTCTGCTCCATCTTTTCTGCCTCTAACTTCAGTGCTTTGTCTTTGTTGAATGCCTTAGCCAAAAGCAGATACAGTTCATCATCAATGCGCACATTGGGATCGGCTGCAATCTCATGCCCTTGTTTCGTGCAGAAATCGATTGCAGTGGACATTCCGATATTAAGTTCTTTGCAAGCTTTTATAAGTTTTATAGCCATGAAAATCTGTTTTATGGGTGGTTAATAAAATACATGGAAGGGTGGAGTCACCTGATGCACAATCAGTCTTCAAACTCAGCTGAAAGCACTTGCAATACATGGTCGATGGTCTCTTCTTCAAGATCCGTACGAGCCGCAAGTTCTTCAGGCGAGAGGGCCAATACTGCACGAGCAGTATCCAAACCGATAGCCTTAAGTGCATCAATCACCCATTGATCGATTTCGTCGTTAAATTCATCCAGATAGATATCATCAACTTCGTTGTTCATCTCGCGGAATACATCAATCTGATAACCGGTAAGCATACAAGCAAGCTTAATGTTGTATCCTCCCTTACCGATAGCGAGCGAAACCTCGTCAGGTTTTAGATATACGTTTGCCTGATGCGCTTCCTCATTGATTTCCATAGAGGAGATCTTCGCGGGCGCGAGCGCACGTTGTATATAAAGGTTGATGTTTGACGTATAGTTGATAACGTCAATATTCTCATTTCTGAGTTCTCTTACGATACCATGAATTCGCGCACCTTTTACGCCTACGCAAGCACCAACAGGATCGATATGCTCATCAAACGACTGAACTGCCACCTTAGCACGTTCACCGGGAATGCGCGCAATATTCTTGATTACGATGACTCCCTCATGAACCTCCGGAATCTCCTGCTCAAAAAGGCGTTGGAGGAAGAGAGGAGACGTACGGCTCAAGATAATCTTCGGGTTCTGATTCTTATTGTCAACCTGCACTACTACACCGCGAACCGTATCACCTTTGCGATAATAATCAGAGGGGATCTGGTTCTGCTTAGGCAGGTAGAGCTCGTTGCCATCCTCATCAAGAAGCAACATTTCACGCTTCCATACCTGATACAACTCACCTGAAACCACATGGCCGAGCATATCGGAATAGCGGAGATAAAGGTTCTCTTTCTGAAGCTCAAGAATCTTAGAAGCAAGCGTCTGACGAAGGTTAAGAATCATTCTTCGACCAAAAGATGTGAACTCCACTTTATCGGTCACTTCTTCGCCAATCTCACACTCTTCATCGATTTTACGAGCATCGGAGAATTCTATTTCCGAATTCGTATCATAAATATCATCATCAGCCACCACCGTACGGTTGCGATAGATTTCAAGGTCACCTTTATCAGGGTTAATAATCACATCATAATTGGAATCCGAACCATACATTTTTGCGAGCACGTTGCGGAAAGACTCTTCCAATACACTGATGAGCGTTTGGCGGTCAATGCCCTTCATTTCCTTAAATTCCGAAAAATAGTCAATCAAGTTGATTGGCTCTGGAGTTTCAGTTTTCTTTGTTGCCATATTGTATTTAAATTAATTTCTATTAAACGATATTAAACTATGTGTTTACACTTTCAGATCATACTTGCAATACTTCACTTCTGGGTAAGCAAATCTTAGGGTTTGAAGTTCTTTCTGCTTTTTCTTCTTTCCCTCTATCTGCACGAGCACCTCGGCTTCAATCTCAAAGAAACCATCTTCTACATTTATTAGCTGTCCGTGGAGTTTACGACCATCTGCTGTAAGGACCTCTATTGGATTGCCTACATTCTTGCGATACTGCATCAGCGATTTGAACGGGTCGGTAATGGATACAGATCCTACTTCCAACTCGTAGTCTTCTACTTCTCTATCCAAATGCTCGTTGAGATAATGGCTTAGTTCTACGCAAAAATCCACATCAACGCCTTCATACGAATCTATTTCTACTACAATCCGATTATCAGCACTCACTTGACACGTAATCAGTTCATAAGGCTTGCCATCAAGATACGCATTTGCAAGCTCCGATACGAGGTTTTTATCTATCATAAACAAAAAAATATTAGTCTTAACAAATTGTTTTCGTTCTTCAGATTAACAGAAAAAGAGCGAAAAAATATGCGAGAAGGGAACCCTCATTGGGGCTCCCTTCATAATTCGACTGCAAAAGTACAAAATAAAAATGAAATATGCAAATATTTCGTGATTTTTTTTGAAAAAAAATGCATTTTTTATGAATTCATGCATTAAAACTCAAATTTTTCGAGTTTTAACTTACCACATTTCTGCATTTCTCCAACAAACTTGGCAAATTCAGGAGTAGCAGAATGGGCATCAAGAGCAGGCTGGTCAGACCATGTTTCACAAATCATAAAAACATCCGAGCGGGTTGCACTCTGAAAAACATCATATGCTATACACCCTACATGCTTACGCGATTTCTCCGTAAGCGATACAGCTGCACGGAGCGCATCCTTGTATTCATCGGCTCCATCAGCTTGAAAAAAACAATTCAAACGTATCATATAGTAAGTTTTCTCTTGTCAATTCAAAAGCGAGTGCAAAATTACTGAATTTTTCTGAATTGTGCAAGTTTTTTTGTGATAATTTCTTAAAAATTTGCAGTTCTGCAACCTCTAAAATACAATCGCAGCCACTCCTATGAGCGGCTGCGAAAATGCAAATCGCTGAAATTCAGCAAATTAAATAATAAACGTTGCTACGAGAGCAAGAATTGCGTAGAACTCCGGAAAAGCAGCATAGATCATCGTGTTGGTCTGCACATCGTGACCAGCAGCCAAACCTGCGATACCGTTTGCGCAAACCTGACCCTGACGAATAGCAGAGAAGAGGCAAACAAGACCAACCGAAATACCTACAGCGAACAGTATCAAACCACTAGCTGCGAAGTCCATTTTTTTTACCCACATAAAGAAAGCAACGAAGCCATAAAGACCCTGCGTTGCGGGCAAACCAGAAAGAATCATGTAAGACACCGATTTAGCAGGATTCTTCTTAAGTGCAGCTTCAGCTGCATTACCAGCGATAGTGGTACCATAGCAAGAACCGATACCTGCGAGAGCCAACATAAGGCCAAGGCCAAGATAGCCAAGAATGAGATTAATCATAATGTAAAATAAGTTATTTGAGTTATTATTAAATTTCTGTTAATTATCCATAAAGGCAGTTATCCAAAGGCATAACGACGTCCATCAGAAGGCTGTTATTTACCACCAAAAGGCTGATACAGAACGCCCTTTCCTTCATAACCGGCATTCTTGAAGTACTCCACAAAGGTCAAACGAAGCGGGTGAACAAATGCGCCCAAGCAAGCCATGAGGAGGTTCAAAACGTGTCCGAGCAAGAGCACAAGCACCATACCTGCTCCCTTCAATACCACGGAAGCAATAGCACCTTCGCCTCCTGCCCAAATCATATTGACAGCCAGATCATTGAATGCATTTCCGAGCATACCACCTGCCAGACCGAGGGCGTACAAACGGATATAAGAAAGCACGTCACCGAGCAATCCGGTAGCCATATTATAGGTATCCCACAAGCCTGCACCTACGTTAATCAGCGGGTTACGACCCGGTGTATTGAACAGATAGATACCAAGGGCTGATACCGCACCAAGACCGATGATGGTATATTTCACCACATTCGTAGGCAAAGAGAATGCCATGCTCAAGAGGATAGTAGAAATCGACCCCACAATGAGCAGCAACCATCCCCAGGTGCTTACCGTCTGACGGAAACCATAGCGAACAGTGGAGCAAATCGCTTTCACCGTCATGGCAAAGCAAATATGGAATACACCAATCGCTAAAGCGGCCACCATCCAGAAGTCGAATCCGGCCACCTGAGCTGGATGCCAATCGAGCATCGTAACCGGTACGCCAAATACGGTATTCATCAAGAATCCTACCACGGTTGTAGCCACACCAAGTGCCGTAATAATCGGTCCGAGGCCATCAAACATGGAAATATTTACGATCTTCTTCGTCTGGAGCAAGCCATAGATTACCAGAATAATGCCATAACCCATATCGCCCATACAGAGAGCAAAGAAGAGCAGATAGAATGGTGCCAAAATGGGCGTAGGATCAAACTCACCATACGAAGGCCAACCATACATACCCGTAAGTGGCTCAAAGATGCGCGTAAACTTGTTGTTGCGCAATTTAATAGGCGTTTGGTCTTCGTCGTTGGGATCTGCTTCCTGATAATAGATATGTGCCGCATTGAGCTGATTATCAAGCGCTTCCACTTTATCTATCGGGCAGAATCCTTCAAGCAAACAAAGCGTATCTTCAGCTGCTCGATCAGTAGAAAGTTGCACTTTCTGCCAATCGATAGCCGACTTGCAAGTACGGAGTGCCAAACGGAATGACTCAAGCTTCTTGATGGCAAATCCTTCAAGACCGGCTTGAGCAGCAGCGAGTAAACCTTGCTGTGCATTGATATCAGCCAACAGTTGGTCATACGAATGCGGATTAAGGGTCTGCTCATCAGCTTCGATAAGAATACGCTCGTGGTTAACCGTACAAAAGCAATAGGTAGAACTCTTTGGGTCAGAGAGCAACACGGCATTGTATGCACTCTCCCACTCTGCCTGATATTTATGCGAAGCGCAGGTAAAGAACTGGAGCACATAACCGGCTTCTGCCAATGCATCAAGTTTCTTCCTATCAAAACTGCCCCACAATTTCATGCGATCTGCTTCTTTGCGGGTAGCCTGAATGAGTTGCTCCACGTTTTGCTTGTCGGTATTGAGTTGGTCGAGTTGCGTCAGCAATTCAGCAGCATCGGCTTTCTCTGCTGCCAATGGATTACTTCCAGCAGGAACCAATGCTTCGAGTTGCTCAATAGCTTTCTGAAGCTGCTGACTGAGAGCAAGTTGTGCGCTCAGTTCCGGATTATCTGCCAATCCTTCTGCTTTCTCCGTAACGTGCACTACCCCAGCCTCCTGAAGCATCGTAAGGAAAGCATCATACTCCTTATGGAACACCAGGAAGTTGTATTTCTTCATTTGTGTAATCATACGGCTGCCTCCTTTCTTGCTTCTTCTTCTCTGCGGGCTTCTGCTTCACGCTTGGATTTTACAATTTTCTGACTCGACTTGGAGAGGTTCTCCTCATCTTCCATAAATCGCTTAATCTTGCGAATAGCATCTTGATATCCTGGGATTTGCACTTTCTCAAAAAGATTCACCTTTTGGGTGGTCTTTTTGCGGGCATATTCGAGGAGGTTAAGTTTCTCACGGCAGAACTCCTGCTTGATACCCACCTCGGCAATCGCCTTCAATTGCGCAAATCCATCGGCAAACCATTTGGGCGAAGAGAAGATGGAGAACTCCTTGGTAGAGTAAATGACCTCATCGAGCACCGGTACGCGCACGCCCGCAATCTTCTTAATAGACATGCGTACGTCATCCACGTGCAGGAGCGAGGTATCAAACTCTCCCCAAAGCGCCATCATCTGATCATACCCTTTGATGCGCTCTTCCACCTCGCGATCGAGGCGGTCCATCTCCTCCTTGGCTTTCTTCACTTCGAGGCGGAGAGCCGTCTCTTTGTTCTGAAGCGTGGGGAGCGTACGTTGGCGCATCTTGAGGTTTTTCTCAAGCGCTTGCAGCGATGTTTTATTAAATTGATATGTAATAGCCATTTTTTTGAGAGCTAAGGAAACAATTTATCCTTGAATTATTTAACCCAATATTTATCCACAATGGCTTGCTTGATATTCACCTCTTCGGGCTTGAAGTACTTGGCAAAGAGCTTCCAAGCCACATCGAGCATCTCGGTCGTATTGATATTTACGTCAATAGCAAGAATCTCGCGGGAATAGTCTTTAGCGAACGCAAGGCAACGCTCATCGTAGTTCGTAAGGTCGAAACCATTCTCTTTCTTGGTCTTCGCATTAGCTGCATCGGCATACAGACGAACAGCAGCATTCATCACCTGCGGATGATCTTCGCGCGTTTTCTTGCCTGCTACAAGCTGTTTCAAACGAGAAAGCGAACGGAACGGATCCACAATAACCTTACCGATATCGGAGTCACGACGAAGATAGAGCTGACCTTCGGTAATATAACCGGTGTTATCGGGAATAGCGTGCGTGATATCACCACCGGAAAGTGTAGTTACTGCAATAATCGTGATGGAACCGCCACCTGCTTCCTCGGGGAACTGCACGGCTTTCTCATAAATCTTAGCCAAATCCGAATAGAGCGAACCCGGCATTGAGTCCTTTGAAGGAATCTGATCCATACGGTTCGACACAATCGAAAGGGCATCGGCATAGAGGGTCATATCCGTAAGGAGAACGAGCACCTGCTCATGCTTTTGTACTGCAAAATACTCGGCAGCACAAAGGGCCATATCGGGGATGAGGAGTCGCTCTACAGGCGGGTTTTCGGTCGTGTTTACGAACGAAACAATACGGTCGAGCACACCTGCATTCTGGAATACGTTCTTGAAATAGAGGTAGTCATCGTTGGTCATACCCATGGCGCCAAGGATGATCTTATCAGCTTTAGCACGAAGTGCTACGTTAGCCATTACTTGGTTATAAGGCTGATCAGGGTCAGCAAAGAACGGAATCTTCTGACCGGAAACGAGGGTGTTGTTGAGGTCGATGCCTGCAATACCGGTAGCGATAAGCTCCGAAGGCTGCTTACGGCGAACGGGGTTCACAGAAGGACCGCCAATCTCCACTTCCGTACCTTCCACTTCCGGACCACCATCGATAGGATCGCCATAAGCGTTGAAGAAACGGCCGGCGAGTTGGTCGCTCACCTTCAATGAAGGCGACTTGCCGAGGAACACTACTTCAGCGTTGGTGGGGATACCTTCCGTACCCTCAAACACCTGCAAAGTCACGTCATCACCCATGATTTTTACCACCTGAGCGAGCTTGCCGTTGACCATAGCGAGCTCATCGTTGCCTACACCCTCGGCTTTCAGAGAGCATGTAGCCTTCGTAATGGAGGTGATGTTGGTATATATTTTCTGAAATGCTTTAGCCATAGCTGTTTATGCTTTAATCTGCTTTTCGCTCAGGAGAACGTCAAGCTGCTGTTTGTAATTCTCGAAATCTGCGGAATGGAACTCCGAATAGTTCATCTGCTTGCAGAGGTTGATGACCTTCTTGAAGTACTCAGATACCTCCACAAAATTATCGAAATCATAATCGTGCGAGCAGATATCATCCATCACGATATTGAGCATATACTCCTGGCGCTCAAGCGGACAAACGGAGTCAATCTTATCGAATGCATCTTGCTGAAGAATCACGAAATCAATGACTTCGGACTTCCAGAACGTCTCATGGTAATCCACAGGAACGCCATCGTCACCAAGAATATTGATCTGTTCCTGAATCTCCTTTCCGCGTTGCAGAAGGGTCTTCATATCGTTGACTTTCTGCGTCCAACCGGCATTGATGCGCTTGCTGATATATTCCTCAAACTCCGGATATTCGATATATTTGGAATAGGAGTCAATGGGGTTAACAGCAGGGTAACGCTTGCGGTCAGCACGTGCCTGCTCAAGAGCGTAGAAGCAGCGAGCCACCTTCTTTGTACCTTCCGTAACGGGCTCTTTGAGGTTACCGCCTGCGGGCGAAACGGTACCGAGGAAGGTAACCGAACCGGTAGCACCATTATTAAGATATACGTAACCTGCGCGTGCGTAGAAAGCACCGATGATAGCAGAGAGGTCCATCGGGAAGGCATCCTGACCCGGAAGTTCCTCCAAGCGGTTGGACATCTCGCGGAGAGCTTGAGCCCAACGAGAAGTAGAGTCGGCCATCAGCAATACGCGAAGACCCATCGAGCGGTAATATTCGGCAATAGCCATAGAGGTATAAACGGATGCCTCACGCGATGCCACCGGCATGTTAGAGGTGTTGGCGATGATGATCGTACGCTCCATCAGCTTGCGACCCGTATGCGGATCCTCCAATTCGGGGAACTCCGTGAAAGTCTCCACCACCTCGTTAGCACGCTCACCACAGGCTGCAATAATCACGATATCTGCCTCGGCCTGCTTGGAGATAGCATGCTGGAGCACGGTCTTACCCGTACCGAACGGGCCCGGGATAAAGCCCGTACCACCCTCGCAAAGCGGGTTGGCTGTATCAATCGTACGCACACCCGTTTCGAGCAATTTGAATGGACGCGGTTTCTCTTTGTAAGCAAGAACAGCTTTCTTTACCGGCCATTTCTGCACCATCGTCACTTCGTGATCCACACCCTCTGCATCGGTCAGAACAGCCATCACCTGATGAATCGTATAGTCGCCTTCTGCAGCAAGGGACTTAACGGTATAGATGCCATTGAAGGTAAACGGCACCATGATCTTGTGCGGCTGATGGTTTTCGTCAACCTCACCGAGCCAAGCGGCTGCATCTACCTTATCGCCCACTTTGGCAATAGGTTTGAAGTGCCAGAGCTTCTCCTCATCGAGCGGGTAATTGTACTCACCGCGCTGGAGGAAAACGCCATGAAGTTTGTCGAGGTCGTTCTGAAGGCCATCGTAATTACGGCTCAGAAGACCCGGACCGAGGGTTACCTCAAGCATGTGGCCGGTGAATTCTACAAGGTTGCCGACCTTCAGACCGCGCGTAGATTCGAACACCTGCGCATACACGTTGTCGCCAATCACCTTGATGACCTCGGCCATAAGCTTGGTATTTCCGATTGTAATGTAGCAGATTTCGTTCTGCGAAACCGGACCGTCAACAGCCACCGTCACGAGGTTGCTGATGATACCTTTAACTTTTCCTGTTGTCATATCTTATTTGTTTATTATTCTTTGAAAGGTGGATAGAAAAGCCCCACCTGAGCAGAAACGTGAGCACGTTGCTAATGCGCTCATTTATCAAAACGGATGTCGCGTTTCATATCAGCAATCAGCGCGCGGAACACCTTCTGGCCTTCTTCTACGTTGAGCAGATCCCAACGGTAGAGCATCTTAGCCATCAGGTAATACGCGAGCACGTTCTCCACCTCATAATAATGGAAAAGCGTGCGCTCCTCGAGCCAACGCCAACGGAGGGCATCGGTCTTGCGTTCGCGCTCATAGAGGTCCTCGATCTCCGACAAACGCAGGATATCGCCTATCTCCTCAAGCTGGTCAGAAAGCTCAAAATCCTTGGCTTTCGATGTGCGAAGCGCTTCTTGAATAGGACCTTCGCCTACAATCGCCTTCTTCAGGTCGAACCCATGCTTGCGGCAAATCTGAGCAGCCATCACGTTGTTGAGCGCCAGATTGAAGGTGTACCAGTCGCGAACAAACGCGTTGTGCGAACGGGACCCCTGCTCATATACGAGCTGCCAACGCAGGTCTTCATCAGAAAGCACGCAAGGTTGTTCGTCTTCTGCCATCTGCTGCTTCAGAGCCTCCAGTTGAGCCGTAATCTTGTCGTCGTCTGGCCGGAGCATCAACTCCTGCAGCAACTTTCTATCGGACTTGCTCATGCCCGATTCGAGCGTCTGAACAAGCTCCTCCTCTGAAAGCTTCTGCTTCGTATCAAGCTGAAGGTCCTGCAATCCAACGAGTAAATAATGATAAAGCATACAAATTAACGTTATTCCTTACCGAATCAATCAAAACAGAAGTTCCTGAATTTGCGGACGGAGGTATTCCTTGAAATATTCAATAAACTCCGCATCGCCGAAGTTGAGCTTATAGCCGCCCTTGGCAGGAGCGATAGAGAACTCCGCACGCATGCCCTTCACTTCTTCAATCTTCACGCCCTTCTCGAGCAAACCTTTCAGATTGGCAGCTACGTACGCCTTCAGCGCCTCGGCATCTTTGGCAGCAATCACAACCTCGCCACCCTTAGCCAGCTCTTGAGCCAGCTCTGCAATCAGCTTCTGCATGAATGCCTTGTCAGCAGTAGCAGCCTTTACGGAATCCTGTGCCAACTTGTCTGTCAACAGGTTGGTCACCTCTGTCTTGATGGCATTTACGGACTGATCGGCATAGAGCTTCAGCTCTGCGCGTGTATTCTTGTCGAGCTCTGCTGCTTTCTGTTCTGCTTTCTGAAGCTTCTCAGCAGCCTCTTTCTCGGCAGCCGCTACGATAGCAGCAGCCTTTGCCTCGGCTTCACTCAGAATCTTGGCAGCTTCGTTTTTACCTTTCTCTACGCCTTCTGCATAGATTTTGTCAGTAAGTTCTTGGAGTGTGTTCATATCGTTGATTTTTAATTATTTTGTCAAAACAATTACAATAGAAACAAAGTTTCTCATGGCTTATATTACAAAAAATATGCCAAAATGTGTTTTTCTTATGCATATAAGCACAAATTCGCTGCAAAATTACTATAATTTTTTGATACTACCAAATTTTTTCGATTTTTTATTTCAAAAACGTAACTCTTCTTGCATAATTCATTTAAAAACGCTACTTTTGCAATCAAAATAACAATTATCGACTCATGAATATTTCTGATTTACGAAAAAAGACCATCTTCGATTTATGCAACGACCGCAAAAAAATAGCCGAGTTCATACCCTCGGCTACTGATCCGACATTTGACCTTGAGGCATACCGCCAATTTTGCATGACGCACCCCACGAACAACGCCCTCCACATGACGCTTCTCGCCAACGTGCTTTGCTCCAACGAACTCCATCAGGCCGTTCAGCAGGAGTTTGCGGCCGAACTGAAAGCGTTCTTTTCGCAAGAACCTTAAGATGCTAAGAACAGCTATATCCTTACAATAGCGGCTTTAGCTTCGGCTTATTTGGAGAAAAAGGTGAAAGTAATGGTGCCTACACTCTCCTGCTCGGCCGCATTGAATTGGGCTTTCATAGCTGCTTTGCGCACCAATTCCTGCAGTTGAGGATTATCCATCAAATCACCTTCGCCACTCCTGACGCTCACCACTTTACCGTCTGTCCCTATCAGCACTTTGTAAGTCACTACCCCATTCACTTTCTCGCGGCAAGCGGGTACGGGCAGTTTGCCTTCTATCGTGCGGCCCTCCACTTCGGCTGCCACTTCCACTTTCACCCCCGTCTGCTTATTGATATATTCAGCAGGGAGAGCAAACGAGATAATCATCGCAGCCGACATAGCTGTAGGCTGTTCATCGAGCGTTCCGGGCGTCCATTTGGGCATGGATTGAATCAAACGAATGGCCTCATTATCAAGCGATTCCACACCTGTACTTACGAACACTACCGGTTCAGTTATCGAGCCATCGGCTTCCACCTTAAACTGACATACAGCTGTACCTTCCTGAAGGGCTTTCTTGGCATCCTTAGGATACTTCATATTCTTCTGAATATAAGCTAGTTGCGCTTCAGCTCCACCCGGATAAGCGGGTTGCACCACGATCGGTTCGAGTTTGAACTGCACAGGAACCGTCATCTTCACGCGCACCGGTTGCCCGTTTTGTTCACCCGGATGCCAATGAGGCATGCTGCTTAACACGCGCACGGCTTCCTTATCCAAATCCGCGAAGCCTTTGCTTTTCACTACATGCACATCGGAAATGCGCCCATCTTTTTCCACCACAAACTGACAAATCACCCGATCCTGATGCCTGCGGGCGGCCTCCATAGGCGGGTATTGCAGATTGCTGTAAATATACTTGAACAATAGTGCTTGTCCATTCGGAAACTCCGGCATGCGTTCAGCCACCTCATACACCGAATCCTTAGCAGCCTCTCGAGCCTGCATATTTTGCTCTATATCAGATGTTTGTGCACGCATGCTCATGCAATTGATGGCCAAAATGCCGCACAATATCCATAACGATTTTTTCATACAATAATTATTAAAAATAACATTTTAGGTGGGTTCGCAAATTCGCTTTAACTCATCAGATATGGTCCTCATTGCCTGCAAGTAATGGCTCAAGTGCCTCTTTGTATGCCTCCGTTGTGGTGAATACAATCGCCTGCATACCTACCTGCTGAGCTGCCTCTACATTATCTGCTCGATCGTCTGCAAAAACGCATTCTTCAGCCTTCAAATCGTATTTATCGAGCAATACCCGATAGATAGCCGGATCGGGCTTAACAACCTGATAATCAGACGATACCACAAAGCCATCAAGCAGATTGAAAATCTTGTATTCCTTCATCACCCGATAGATAGTGCTGCACCAGTTGCTCAAGCCATACAGCTTATATCCTCTCGCCTTCAGTTCGGTCATGTAAGCGTGCATCCCGGGCATCTCACCCGTTACGAACTCCAAATAGCGGTCGTAAAAAAGTTGCCATTGTCGCTCCCATTGCGGATACGTATGCTGCATTTCCCGAATCAAGTCTTCAAACGGAATCAACTCCAGGTCACAACGCCTTACAAAAGCAGGATCCGACACGATAGTTACAAACGATTGCAAGTCTTCCTCACTCGCAAAACCAAATGAGCTGATGTGCTCAAAATCATAGGTAACCAATACCCTTCCAAAATCGTATATTAAGTTCTTTATCATATTCATTTATAGCAGTTTATTCATATCGATAATCGTCCAATCCGGACCTTCTGTAATGCGCATTCGCATCTGTTTTTTACGTGGCTCCACCACGAGTTGGTAAAGCGTGAAAGGCACAAACATCGGTCCGCCATCCGCCATGGGCGTCTGCATAATAGTGCACATCCGGTCGGCATCAATCTGTCCCTTGAATCGTTCAGCCATCTGGCAGACGTTCTTTCTTCTGGTGAGGGTAAACCAACTCTGCGCATCATTAGGTTCATCATATGGCCAATCCGGATGCACGTAATGATTGGTTTGCATCATCTGCCCTTCCGCAGATTGCTCAGCAAGTTTCGTGCCAGCCGTGCACCATTCGTAGCTTCGAGCTTCGTTTTCATCCGCTACACCTATGATGATGGAGGAGAAACTTTGCGTTTCGCGGAAGAAACGATCCACATCCTGCATGTTTTCTGCTCGGAAAAGGAGCATCAGCAGTTCGGTTGTGGAGGCGTTGAGGTCATAACGAATATCGAATCCAGCCGAAGGCATACCGTTGTTGAGTTCGATGAAAAGGCCTTTTTCGTTGAAGCCATTTACGCAATAAATCTCGCCCGCATACCCCACAGTCAGAGCACTCAACATCCCTTCCGGATGATAGACAGTCACGAGCAAATCATCTTTGATGGGGAGGTAACTCATTGCATCGTAGTTCCTGCCAAACACCAACTCCTGATCCGTAGAATAAGGGCCCCAAGCAGCCAATGCGCTACACATAAACGCCGGCTCGGCATACTCCACTGCATTCACTATTCGAAGCTCTTCTTCGCTCAATCCCGAAGTCTCTGCCATCCCTCTGAAGAATGCTCGAAGCTCCTCCGGATAGCGGCTGAACAACTTCTCTGCTGTCTCCACTACCCTCTCCCATTTCCCTTTCTCCGAGCCCCCTTTCAGTGTCTCTTCGTCTCTTTGACTCTTTGTCTCTTCAATTGTCTTTTCCTTTAGGAAATCCAACACATGCTTCAAGTTTTCTTTTGCCAAACAGCCATACTGTCGTCCCATAGAGAACCAATCACCATGAATATCCACTATGCGAATGCCGTTTGTCAAATATAGTTTGCCACCTTCGTATTGTTTAACTATCTCCATAATTATTTTTTACATTTAAAACTCAATACCAAACGCCCCAATCTTCGTTTGAGCGCTTCCGCCTGCAAAGGTACGAAGAATTTTTGGAATGTGCAAATTTATTTGCTACATTTTAATAAAAATTCGAGTACCGCTGTTCCCTTGCGGAATGAAAGGTACGAAGAATTTTTAAGATAACAAAATAAAAGAACAAAATTATCAAAATTTTACAAAATTTCTCGTTGTCTAGAATTAAGGGTTGTTCTAAAAATTAAATCGTTAATTATCAATTAGTTAAATCATATTC